>NZ_CP027845.1:312500-625000 GCF_003015145.1 Candidatus Phycorickettsia trachydisci
CTTGGTCTCCAAATTTTTTAGATAAATTTTCTATTCTGATCATATTGCAACCTTCCGCGTTACGACGTCTGCTAAATAATTTAATATGGATATCATTATGTAATAACAAACGCCAGCAGTAATCATGGGAGTAAAATAAGTATACTTTTGAGAAACAACAATACCAGCTCTATACATTAGATCCATACCACCTAAAACAGATATAAGAGAAGATTCCTTTAGCATATTTATTAGTTCGTTAACTAAAGCGGGTAAAATATTCCTTATAGCTTGGGGTAATATTACATCCTTATAAGCGTAATATGGAGGAATTCCTAAGACCTTAGTTGCTTCGAACTGACCTTTATCAATAGACATAATGCCGGCTTTGATAATTTCTGATACGTAGGCTGCAGAATTTAGGGAAAATGCTATGACGCCGGCAGCAAAAATGCCTAAATCGATTTGTAGTAACCCGGGTAAACCAAAATAAATTATATTTAATTGCAGCAGGAGAGGGGTGCCTCTAAAAATGGAGGTATAGAAATTTGCGAAAAATTTTATTATTTTGTTATGCGAAAGCTTGCAAATAGTAAGAATAATCCCTAGAAATAATCCGCATACAACAGACACAGATGCATATTGCAAATTAAGCAAGGCGCCTTGGGCAATGTACAAAAAGTCTGGTCCATTTTCTATTAAAAAAGATGTAATATCCTCCAACATAAATTAAAACTTAAAAGTATAATAATAACCTATCTGCAGCAAAATCAAAAACATATTAATTGCCATAAACACTACTTGATTTGTACTTTGAAAACATCAGTAATAATAAGGTTGTTATTTTGTTGAATTTTTACATGTTTTTTAGCGCACAATAACCTAGTATTTCCATCATAATCGGCGCTATAACCCGTCATGAATTCATCTGGATTATCTTTATTGATTATCTTGAAAGGTGAAGTGATAAAAGCTTTATCAATCTGTTGTTGACCTTGATTTGAGGCTATTTGTAAATTTAAGTTATTTGTATTTAGAACATATTTTTGAGAGACTCCTTTAACACTGTCGATAAATTTAAAGATTTTTCCTTCATCTTTTATATCTAAGGCTTTTGAGGTGATTAACAAATCATCATCTTTAGCTTTAGAAATAATGTGGGCCTGGATATTATGAAGGCATTTAGCATCCTTAAAATCATTAAAAACCGTACATGTATCTGCCTTAAAATCACCTTGTTCTAGTTTTAAGAGTACATTGTGTTCTAAGTATAATTTTCCGGTATTTAGCTCCATACGAGCGTAATCGGAGGTTAATATATATCCCTCTTTAATTACACGTACTTTTTGATTTAAGGTCAAAATTTCATCTTTTTGATCAAATTGCCCCTTATCAGAATAAATGCGAATTTTCTGTTTTTGATCATCAAAAATTCCCTCAATATCTGTTAAATCAAATGTTTGAGTAGCATTATTGCTTAACGTTGAGGCTGTGATTTCATATTTAAACTTGCGACTTGTGCCTTGAAAATTGAGATTGGAAGCATTTAAATCGTATTTAGATGGTAAAATTTCTTTTGCTATAGAGCTTGTAGCAGTAAAGAATATGACAAAATAAAACAAAAACTTCACATTAATCCCGCTCTTAATAAATCATGAATATGTATAATGCCAACCAACTTACCATCTTCGGCAACTAAGAGATTAGTAATAGATTTTTCATTCATTTCTTTGAGTGCTTCAAATGCTAAAGTTTTTGGTGATATCATTTTTTGTTTAACCGACATAATATCACGTGCTGGAAAATTAAATATATTTTGACTCATATGTCTTCTTAAGTCACCATCTGTGATAATTCCCACAATATATCCATCGTCTACGATAACGCAGCACCCAAGACTTTTTCGCGTCATTTCAATAAGTACTTCGGACATTTGAGTATCTGGTTTAACTACTGGCAGTCTTTCACCCACGTGCATTAATTGATCAACAGTTTTAAGTCTTGCTCCTAACTTACCTCCTGGATGAAAAGTGCCAAATATGTTATGACAAATATTTCTTTCTTCATGATTTGCTACTACCAATGCATCACCTAATGCTAACATCATAGTACTGGATGTGGTAGGAGCCCCAATGTTGGAAGCTTCTTTCCATTTGGGTATTTGTAGTAAAAAATCGCTGTATTTGGCTAAGGTAGATTTAGGATTCATAGTTACGGCTACAATTTTTATATCGAACCTTTTGCAATAATTAATGATGTCTCCTAGTTCTTTGGTTTCTCCAGAGTTAGACAATAAAAATACAAGATCCTCTTTGGTAATCATCCCAAGATCTCCATGGCTGGCTTCAGCAGGATGTAAATAAATAGATGGTGTGCCAGTTGATGAAAAGCTTGCTGCAATCTTATGGGCAATATATCCACTTTTACCAATGCCCGCAAATATAAGTCTTCCATTTAAAGAAAGTATTTTTTCTACAATTTCGCTAAATACTGGCGATAAATTGTTTGCAAGATCAATAAGGGCCTCAGCTTCTTGTTTTATAACTTCTTTACCCCTTAAATATTTATCCATAAAATTTTAATGTGCAAAAATATCATCTTCCCATCCTCTTAGATCTAATTCAACTCTTGTTGGGAGAAAATCACAAATTTTTTGAACTAACTCAAATCTACCTTCATTTTTTAATATGCCAGTGAGTTTATCTTTAATTTGATGAAGATACAATACGTCGTTTGCAGCATAGTCTTCTTGTTCTTTGGATAAATTCTTTGCTCCCCAATAAGATGATTGTTGTTGTTTAGATATACCAACACTTAACAACTCTGCGCATATAGTCCTTAAACCATGGTTATCAGTATAGGTACGTGCTATTTTTGAAGCTATTTTGGTACAAAACACATTTTGTAAACTAACGCCTAGATATTGCTTTATCGCCGCCATATCGAATCTTGCGTAATGCATAATTTTGACTGAATCAGGATCGCTTAGTAATTTTTTAAGATTGAGAGCATTATATTCCTTGTCTTGAAATTTAATAAGATAAGTATGCTTACCGTTGTTCATTTGCAGGAGGCAAAGGCGATCGCGTTTAAGGTTGAGGCCCATAGTTTCAGTATCGATTGCCAAATCCCCTTTAATTATAACATCGTCGGGTAAATCGTTAGTAAATTTATATATCATGCTATTTCGATTAATTTAGATTGCTAAGTATTTAGTGTATTAATAAACATAGAGTATAAGATATTATATAGGTAATTGTAAATTAAATATGTATTGGTAGGTAATTTGTTTTATCTTTTAAGACGTTTGATTTATTATTAAGACTTACTTTTTTAATTACATTGATTTAAATAGTTAAAAAATATTTAAGATTTTTTTATTATAGATGTTGATTCATTAGAAATGATGTGATATAAATGCTATAAGCTAATAATTCGGCAACATTTTTATGAACGTAAGAACCATCGCAACAAAACTTTTCAAACCAAGTACAGCAACTTTCACTAATAAGTCTGCAATTATTAAATCAAGTGCGGTACCTTCTACTGGTAAGTCTGCATTTACTCAGATTGATAAAAAGTATATAAATTCTTTTAGAGTTTTTAATGAACAAGATCATTGGAGACACGCAGAATATTATGCTCAAAAATCTAAAGAATCTGCAATAGAAGCGAAAACAGCTTTATTTAAAATTCCTAGTGACTTAAATAACAATTTAGGTGGTATAGGATCCCAAGGCGTTGCTGCCCTTAAATCAATCCCCACTGTTGGAGGAGGTTTATTTGCTGCAAAACTAGGCGTATCTCTAATGCCTAATTTCCTACTAAAGTCTGTTATCCAACTTCCTATTAATTGTATGTTTAGTAATCCTTTTCTAACTACTTTAGGTCTTATGGGTTTTCAAATAGCAAAAGAGCCAAAATATTTAAAAGACACAACAAAAAATGTTGGAAAAGTCTTATATCATACTCCTGCATCTTTATATAATGCTAGCCAAGGAGCTTTAGAAGCTTCAAAAGCAAGTATGATGCCTAAAAAGTATAATACTTTTGTATATGGCGAAGAAAAAGATTCCGTGGTAGTTTTTCCAGCACTCTGTGAAAATAAAGGTGAGGGTGTTAAAGAATACTCTATATATAAAGACATGAAACCAGGTTCTGAATTTATAGGTCAAGTGGATACGGATACATTTGAAATAACTGACCCAGCACTTCAACTATTAGGTAATCCCTTGGAAGATTGTACCTTACATGAAGTTAGTTAAATAAATTTCAAAAGATAGGTAGGTAAGTTTTTATCTACCTGGTCTATTACCTTAATATTTTAAAATCTTAATTCAAATCCCTTTCATTTCACTCCAATTTTGTCCGACTTTTATATCTACAAATAAAGGCATATTAAAAGCTTTTTCCATGCAAGATTTAATAACGGGAGCAACTTTTAGGACTTCATGTTCTGGAGCGATTAATAAAATTTCATCGTGAATCTGTAAAATAATTTTAGTTTCGAATTTTTCTTTTTCTAAAATCTTATCTAAATTTATCAAAGCAATTTTAGTAATATCCGCTGCTAGGCTTTGGATTGGGGCATTTATGGCTGCACGCTCGGCTAAGCTTTTAATTTGAAAATTGCGATCGTTAATTCCTGGCACAAAGCACTTACGTCCGAGAAAATTTTGCACAAATCCATGTTTATATGCAAAAGATTTAGTTGTTTTGCAATACTCTTCAATACCAGGATATTTAGCAAAATAACTCTTGATGTAGGTATCTGCTTCTTTTGTCGGAATACTTAGATTTTGCCCTAGACCATAGCCGCTAATTCCATATATTATACCGAAATTAATCGCTTTAGCCTTGCGTCTTAATTCGGAAGTAACCTGCGTGCGCGGTATATGAAACATTTCGCTTGCGGTGATTGTGTGGATATCTTGATTTTGTCTAAATGCCTCTTGCATTGATTCAATTTTTGCAACTTCTGCTAAGACTCTTAATTCGATTTGAGAATAATCTCCTGATATAAGCTTGTAACCTTTTGGTGCTATGAAGGCTTTCCTAATCATCAAGCCTTCATCTGTCTTTATAGGAATATTTTGAAGATTTGGTTCAATTGACGATAGTCTGCCCGTTGTTGTGGAAGTTTGCAAAAAGTGTGTGTGTAACTTACCAGTCTTAGTATTAATTTGTAAGGGTAAAGAATCGGTGTAGGTATTTTTCAGCTTAGCTAAATGACGCCATTGAATAACAAGATTTGCAATTTCATAACCTTGCCTGGCAAGTGTTGAAAGAGTAGATATATCCGTAACATAACTTTGTGATTTACCAGATTTTTTAGCTCCGGGTAATTTAAGATGATCAAATAAAACTTCGCCCAGTTGTTTAGCTGATGCTATATTAAATTTTTTTTCTGCTATTGAAATGATTTTATCTTCAATTACATCTAATTGTTTTGAAAACTCATTTGATAGCTCTTGCATCTTATCCACATCTATAATGCAGCCTTCTTTTTCAATTTTAAAAAGTGTATAAGTAAGAGGTAAATCAATCTGGTTATATAAATATAAGGCTTTATTCTGAAAAAGCTTTTGTTGCAAAGATGAATATAAGTCTGGTAAAAAGGCACATGAATTACCGTTTAGTACGTAACCATTACAGTTGATATCAAAAATTTTGCTAATTATATCGGCAAGGTTGAGTTGTTTGTTACCTGCAGATAAGACGTAATACATTAGCATCACGTCATGACATGCTTTAAACTCAAATGTGCCAATATGACGCAATGTGTACATCATTTGCTTCAGATCATAGGTAATTTTGATAACTGATTCATTAGCCAATAAATCTATAACGAAATCTAAAAATACTCCTTCTAAATTAAACTCGTATACTATGTTTGACTGGTAGCTCAGAAATACTTGATTATCTTTAATAATTAGCCCAGTTACTCCTTGTTCATCAATATTTTCTTTTATCTCATTTAATTTCTTTGAATCATCTATAATCTGCGTGCTGATTGTTCTGTTCGTATCACCCTGAGAATACTTATGGGCTTGTTGAAGTTGAAAAATTTTTTCAGCTCTAGGTACAAGTGACTTAAACCCGTATTTTTGCAGAAAGTCAAAAATATTTTCGCCAGCTGGTTGCGTCCATACCAAATCTTCCCATGGCACTTCTAATTCATCATGAAGTTTTACCAGTTTTGCTGATAAAAATGCGTTATTTTTGCCTTGTACTAGTAACTCTTTCCGTTTATTTTCAGGTAATTTATCTAAGTTAGCATAAATATTTTCTAAATTTCCGAATTCTTGCAATAAACTTGATGCAGCTTTTGGACCTAATCCCTTAATGCCTGGAACATTATCTGCAGAATCTCCAACAATTGACAGATAATCAAGCATTTGTGCTGGAGTGACGCCAAATTTTTTGACTACTTCATCTAGCTTTATGTATATCTGATTTACGGGATCAAACATCCAAACCTTATCATTAACTAGCTGCATTAAATCCTTATCACTGGAGATAATAATTGCTCTATCTCCTTTAGAATTAGCTTTTTTTGCCAAGGAAGCAATGATGTCGTCTGCTTCAAAACCTGCTGCCTCAAGGACTTTAAAATTTAGAGCACTAGCTGCATCACGAAGCAATGGTAACTGCATCTTTAATGCTTCAGGTACAGGAGGGCGATGTTGTTTATATTCAGGATAGATTTCATGCCTGAAAGTTGGACCAGCATGATCAAACACTACGGCAGCTCTTTGAGGTTGGAAATCATTAATTAATTTGAGTAGCATTGATGTAAACCCATAAATACATCCAACAGGGAAATCTTTATAAGTTAAAGGTGGTTGAATATGAAAAGATCTGAATGCAAAACCATAACCATCTATAATTAAAGTGCTTGCTTTTGTCAGCATTGTAAATTAAATTAATGTGTAATATAAACTAGCTATATACTTTAAAATTTTAACGATATCACATAGCATTAAAAATTGATAGCTTATAGATGAATCTAAGTTTATTATTATAGAAAGATTTGATATTAGCAAAATGAACATATTTAAGATTACAAGAGCTGTAGGAGCGAATTTTTTACGTTTTTTGATTGATGCTGCTAAACAAACGGTAGCAACGATTCAAATGATTAGGGATGCTATAACGCCGCCTTTTTATACTAAAAATTTTTTGGATCAGCTTATATTTATAGGATTTTATTCATTGCCAATAGTTGCAATGACAGCTTTGTTCTCAGGTGCGGTGATGGCTCTTCAAAGCTATACTGGTTTTGCAAGATTTTCGGGAGAAAATACTGTTCCAATGGTCGTTGCCATATCTTTAACTAGAGAGCTCGCACCAGTGTTAACTGGTTTAATGGTCACTGCAAGGGTAGGAGCTTCTTTTGCTGCAGAACTTGCTACCATGCGTATTACAGAACAAATAGATGCGCTTTATACTCTTTCAACTAACTCTATTAAATTTTTAATTACTCCTAGAGTAATAGCAAGTATATTTTGTATGCCATTTTTAGTTATCATGGCTGATATTTTGGGTATTATGGGAGGTTATTTAGTAGGGGTCTATAAGCTTTCATTTAACAGTGCAATTTATATAAATAATACCGTGAAATATTTAGATGCATCAGATGTATCATCTGGACTTATCAAAGCCGCTTTTTTTGGTCTAATAATTTCATCAACAAGCTGTTATTTCGGATATAATGCTACACAAGGATCAAGGGGAGTAGGAATTGCGGCTACAAGAACAGTTGTAAGTTCATCTATTCTGATTTTAATAGCTAATTATGTAATTACCGCACTCCTTTTTGAATAATATAATGCAGATATATCATCATTTTTTATGTCCATTTTCTAAACAGATCGCAATATTAATGAGTGAGCTTGATATTGCTCATATCAAAATAGAACATCAATTTTGGAAGCCTAATCCGGAGTTTGATAGTTTAAGTATGTGGGGAGAGAGACCTGTGATGATTGTGGAGGATACTGTGATAGTGGGTACCTATCCTTGTTTTGAGTATATTTTAGCTGAAACAGACAATAAATATCTCCTTAGCTCAGATCTAATAACTTTAACGCGTATTAGGCAAGTTGCGAACTGGTTTAATAAGCATTTTTATGAACAAGTCTCAGCTCATATAATTCACGAGAAGTTAGTAAAGATATTCTCAACCCGTGAATACATAGACACTAGCATCATGCGTCTTGCTCACAAAAACTTACATGAGCATATGTTAAAGATGAGTGCTATTATCGACATGCAAGGATACTTGGCTCAAGATGATTTGAGTTATGCAGATCTTGTGGCTGCATCTCATTTAGCAGTTATAGATTATTTCGGAGATATTAATTGGTCACTATACCCAAAAGTAAAGGAATGGTATTGTTTGATTAAATCTAGGCCAATATTCCGAAGTAATTTGGAAGGGAAAATAACAGGTATCGACCCTTCAAAAAACTATCTTAAGCTTGATTTCTAATAGCTTAATAATAAGTCATATATGCGCTTTGGTAAAAAGCTATAGCTTCTTTATGTATTGAGTATAAATCTTTTAAAGCTTTTCAAAAATCTGCACAAAGAATTTATTGAAGACAATAATTAAATCCCTCGCATGATCTAATAATCATCCACTTAAATCCATAGACGCTTCGTTTGATGAATTCATCCCGACAAGAACCAGAGCTGCATCTAATTCTTGGCTAACTAGAGGAGTTTGAAGTTGTTCGGTAGAAATAATATCTGCAGAATTTGTAAAATTATCTAATATTACAGAGATCAACGGATCATTTAATGCGTATGGAATATTAGTAACGCTATGTATGCTATCGTGCAGCAGCTGTATTGCAGTTATTGTTTTATTTGCAATGACACTTTGGGGTTGATCGCTTGCATCACTATGATCTTCTAAAGCTTTTTGCTCAAAATAATTTTGCTTTTTTGCAAATTGTATTAATGTTTTATGTGCCTTACAAAGAGCTGCTAAGTTTATTCTTAATACATCTTGGGGAATAAATTCATTTAGCAATTTTGCTCTTTTTAAAGCTTGATTACCTACGTCCCTTGCTACTTTCTCATGTTTGGTATAATAATTCTCATTATCATAATCATATTCGGCCTTAGAGTACATATCAGCCACACTAACAGGGACTACATCTCTGAGGCTTATATCTTCACGAATTCCCACCACAAACCCTCCGTGAGCTTCTCCTTTTTTTAAGTTAAAATTAGCACCGTAATCTTTTAAAAGATGCAAAAAGTTTACTAGTAATTCTTCGTTAATCTCAGAGGTTAGTGCATACTTATCGACCAAATCAAATAAAGGCGTATGGCCATAGAGATTGGTTATGTTAGGATTTGCTCTTTTCTCTAACAGGCGTTTTGTTGTGTGATAGTCTTTTTCCCTACAAGATATATGCAATGCTGTTGAACCACTTGCATTTTGATGATTTAAATTTGTATCATTTTCTAACAGCCAATTAATCGCTTCTGTATTTCTTGATTCAATTGCTATCATCAGTTCGGATTTTACACCCGGAACTTTCTTAATATCTTCTGGTCGAAAGCAAGATAATATTTCTGCAGTTATGCCTCCAAATTTACCGGAAATAAAATGTAAGAGAGAATATCCTTTATAGTCTCCTTCGCCAGAATATATTAGATTTGGATAATATTTTTCTCCTTTATCAGACTTTAAAGCTTTTATAATTTTTTTAAAAATTGCTTCTGCTTTATTTTTACTAAATTTAAGCGCTTCATCAAAGGCCTCCATATGTTTCTGTTGAAGCCTTTCGACTTCTTTCCTTTTTTCCTGAGCTTGGTTTAAAATTTGATCGTACTTCTTTACAACTTCTTCAAAAGATCCGGGTGCAAGTTTGGTGCCAATAAATTTCTTTTGCGCTTCTTTAACTTTGGCTTCAATATCTCTTGTTATGTATCGAAGGTCGCCTAATTTAACAATTATCGGCGTAAGGTCTGGACTAAGGCTTTCTATCATTTCATTAAATAATTCTTCAATTTCTGACATATAATATTAAGTTTACTTGCTATAACATTAATTATACACAAATTTTAAAAAATAAGTAATTTTATGTTTAGAATTAACTTTAGTAATAAAACATATATGCACTTTGGTAAAAAGCTATGGCTTCTTCTAGGAGATTCGTATCCTTTTGTTTGGATATAGACTGGTTATTGCCCTCTATGTCATAGAATATTGGCTCTTTTCTTGGAGTTAAGACTACCATGTTTTTATCTTTCATGAATCCAAGCATTTGATACGTCGATATAAAAGATCTATTGGCAGGATAATTTAATATATCTTGACCAAAAAATTGATTTTTGTACTCAAAGTTCAAAATACCTAACACCGTTGGCATAACATCAATTTGGCTACATAATGAGGTCTCTTTTTGAGGTTGCAATATTCCTGGAGCGTATATCATAAGTGGTATATGATATTTTTGGACTGGTAAGTGTATTTTACCAGCACTTGATGCGCAATGATCTGCCGTAATGACAAAGATAGTATCTTTAAACCAAGGCTTTGTGCGAGCCTTTTCGATAAAACTTTTTATTGCATAATCTGTATATTTGACAGCAGCTGCTCTATTGCTACCAGAAGCAAGATCAATCTTACCGGATGGGAATGTATATGGTCTGTGGTTTGAAGTTGTTAGTATTACTGAAAAAAAGGGCTTATCGCCCTTTGTATCAAAATATTGGATAGATTTATCGAATAGATTTTCATCAGCAACTCCCCATATGTTAGCAAAGGTAATTTCACTTGAATCAAAATCACTTCTATCAATTACTTTATATTTATTGTTCGTAAAAAAGTTCAACATGTTATCAAAATATCCATAACCCCCATAGATAAAGCTGATATCGTATCCATTTTCTCGAAATATATCACCAGCTGTGAAGAAGTTGTTATGATCTGGTTTGCGGATTAAAGAAGCTCCTGGGGAAGGTGGAGTAGACAATAATATTGCTTCAAGTCCTCTAACTGTTCTTGTGCCTGTTGCATAATAATTTGTGAAAAATACGCTTTGATCTGCTAAAGAGTCTAAAAACGGAGTGATGTTTTGCTGATTGCCAAATTTACCCATGAATTCTGAACTCATACTTTCGATGATAATCAACACTACATTTAATTTTTTATTTTTAGCACTGTTTTTAATAGGATGATTAATCCGCTCAATTTCATTACCGCCATCAAGCAAGGTCTGGTTAGGTTGTAAAATATTATGTCTTACAATAGAAAAAGCTTTTTCTTGATCGATTGTAGGATAAAATTGCATGTAATCTAGTGAGTTATAGTAAAAAGCAGCAAAAAGCTGGTACAATCCATTTTTGTTTAGTTCTTGAGCATATACGTTAGAGGTAAAGTTCACTTTGTGTGGACTGTAAAATAAAAAAGCAAAGCTACAAATTAATCCACTAAAAATAAAATACAGAAGATTATGCTGGCGACTTATTGCAGTTTTTTTATAACGTAAGAAGTATTTTAGAGAGACAATAGAGCCAACAAGAATTACAGGAATAATCCACCACAAAGGCATCTCCTGTCTAAGTGTTCCTATAATTTCATGTGTATATATAATGTAATCAACAGCAATGAAGTTAAATCGAGTCCCAAATTCATCCCAGAACATTACCTCAGCAATAAAACATAAAAATGTAAGGCTTGATAATGCAAGGAACATTACTATGTTTACTACTTGAAGCAGAGTTTTGTTTTTAAAAACTAGGTCAATGAAAAATTGTATGACGCTTAGTACGACTAAAATATATGAAATGGTTATAACATCGTTAATAAATCCTATAAAAAAAATCTCAGGAATTTGAAAGAGAGTGATTTGCTGATAGAATATAGCATACACTACAAGCAAAGCCCTTGTAATTATTTGTATTAGTCCATAAAGCTTACAAGAAGCTAAATGAAAATCTCGGTGCTGTAATTTGTACATATTTTTATCATAGTTTATAAGCTTTATCCTCTACAAGGCCTTTGGTGTAATTTTACTATATTTTAACATTTATAAGTGCATTCGTATGTTCGATCAAGAGTTTCTGCAAAGATTTAGAGAATCTAATTTAAAAAAAGCTTGGCCATTTGAGGAAGCTGAAAGAATTTTAAAAAATTTAGGTGGAAAATTGCCATCTAAATCTTATGTATTATTTGAGACAGGTTATGGTCCTTCGGGTTTACCTCATATAGGTACATTTGGAGAAGTTGCAAGAACAAGTATGGTTAGACATGTTTTTGAGCAAATTTCAGGCTTTGCTACAAGATTAATTTGTTTTTCTGATGATATGGATGGTTTGCGCAAAGTTCCTTCTAATATTCCAAATCGAGAAATGGTGGCCGGATATATCGACAAACCTCTTACAGAAATTCCCGATCCTTATGGAGAAGCTAAAAGTTATGGTCATTACATGAATCAGAAGCTTAAAAGTTTTTTAGATGCTTTTGATTTTGAATATGAGTTTTATAGTGCCACAGATTGCTACAAAAGCGGCATGTTCGATGATATGATGCTTAAAGTTTTAGCAAATCATGAAAAGATTAAACAAATTATTCTTCCGACATTGGGTGATGAGCGAAAAAAAACTTATTCACCTTTTCTCCCCATTGATCCTATCAGTGGTAAGGTTTTACAAGTTGCAATAATTAAAACTAATTTAGATAAAGGAACGGTTACATATTTGGATGACAATAATAATGAGATTGAAGTTGCGGTAACAAGGGGAGGATGTAAATTACAATGGAAGGTAGATTTTGGTATGCGTTGGGCTGCTTTAGATGTCGATTATGAGATGTACGGTAAAGATATTATGTCTAACGCTACCCTTTATTCTAAAGTATGTCAGGTGTTGGGTAAAAAACCTCCTGCACAATTTTTTTATGAGTTATTTTTGGATGAAACAGGACAAAAAATTTCCAAATCTAAAGGAAACAGTATAACTATAGATGAATGGTTGAAATATGCACCACTAGCTTCTTTATCTTTATTCATGTACCAATCCCCTAATAGGGCAAAAAGAATGTATTTTGACATTATTCCAAAGTTAGTCGATGAGTACATATCTTTAAATAATCAGTACCATCAATTAGAAGATTTAGAGAGCAAAGTAAATCACCCTCTTTACCATATACATAGAGGAAATGTGCCACATGCGCAAACTTATGGTTTAACTTTTGCGCTACTTATCAACCTAGCTTGTGTTTGTAATCCTGAAAATAAAAATATTTTGTGGGGCTTTATTTTCAAATATACCCCTCATGCAAGCAAAAATTCAGCAATAGAAAACGAATTTTTAGATCAGCTTGTTGGTTTTGCAATTAGATACTATGAAGATTTTGTGCGTGCAAATAAGAACTATTTAGTTCCATCTCAAAATCATATTTTGATATTGGAAAAAATTATAAGCATGCTAGAGAATTTACCAAATGATACTGATGCACAAGAGGTTCAGAGCCGTATATATGCCATTGGTATGGAAAGTGGATATGAAAATTTAAAAGACTTTTTTGGTGATTTATATAGAATTTTACTAGGTCAATCATCTGGCCCAAGACTTGGTTCATTCATTAAATTGTATGGTTTTGATGAGACTACTAAGCTTATAAAAATGAAAATTAATACAAAAAATGAAAAAAATAGCTAAAAGTTTAGAAAAGTTGAGAAATTGGCTTGAAATGCCTAAAAGAAAAATATATTCTCAATTTTAAATTGTTATCGTTTTAATTCACTGGGTTTTATATGAATAAAGAAGAGTTTATCGCTTTTATAGCAAAAGAAAAGTCTGTCACTAAGAAAGCAGCTGACGAAATTATTTCTAATTTCGTAGATTCTGTAATCAGCGCTATGGAAAAAGGACAATCTGTCAATCTTATCGGTTTTGGTAGCTTTTACCTAATTCCTATGAAGGCTAGAAAAGGAGTGAATCCTAAAACTAAAGCTCCAATGATGATTGATGCTTATGTTAAACCTAATTTTAAGCCTGGACAATGGCTTAAAACTGCGGCTAACAAAAGCAATAAAAAATAATAAGTTGATGCTTAATGCCGATAATAAGGCTAAGTGAAAATACTGTCAACTTAATAGCGGCAGGAGAGGTGGTCGAAAGACCATCTTCTGTCGTTAAAGAGCTAATAGAAAATTCTATAGATTCTGGAGCAAAAAACATAAATATATACCTCGAGCAATCCGGAAAAAATCTCATATCCGTCTCAGATGATGGTTGTGGTATGTCTCAAGAGGATATGACCCTTGCTATTCAAAGACACACAACTTCTAAATTAAATGAACAAGACATAACTGATATTAAATTCTTTGGTTTCAGGGGTGAGGCATTGCCATCAATAGCATCTGTTAGCAAGATGACTATAGTGAGTAAGGCTTTTGGCAATGATATGGCTTATCAACTACAAGTAGTAGATAATAAGGCGGCAAATATATTTGAAGTAGCTCATAATCACGGTACTCAAATTAGGGTACAAGACTTATTTGGTTGCATACCAGCCAGGCTTAAATTTTTGAGAAGTGATCAAAGAGAACTAGCTGCATGCGTTGATGTAGTCAAAAAACTTGCGCTTGCAAATCCACAAATAGCCTTTACTTTGAAGCATGGATCAAGTATCTTGCTCAAATTATCAGCAAATTCGAGTCTCAAAGAGCGCATCGAGTTTATTTTAGGTAAATCATTTATGACCAACGCCATTAACGTTGATTTTATTAATGATTATATTAAGGTTTATGGATACATAGCTTCTCCAACATATCATAAAGCATCGTCTGAACAACAATTTATTTTCGTCAATGGTCGGCCAGTAAAGGATAAGTTGCTTAGTACTTGCTTAAAGGTAGCATATCAAGATTATATAGTGCAAGGCAGGTTTGCGCCTGTTGTATTATTTATTGAAGTACCCTTTAAATTTGTTGATGTAAATGTTCATCCTGCAAAAATTGAGGTAAGATTTCAAGATATGATGTTGATTAAGAGTACTTTGATTAAATCTATTTCTGAGGCATTAGAAAGAACTATTAAAGAACAATATAATTTGAGTCCTGATTTGCTGGGACCTCAGGATATTTTTTCTCATAGTTTAAATGAAACCTCAAAGGCCTATGTGCCATCTTATGCTAATGAACCTATCTTCAGCTTTAATCAGATAAATGAATTGCCTAAAATAACCAGTACTTCTAATAAGCCATTAGAGTTATTTACTGTTATTCAAGAAGAAGAGATGCCTATTTCTTCCAAAGAAACGGAAATTGAGTTTACGCAAAGTGTATTCATAGATTCTAACAATCCTGAAAGCTCATTAGGCAATGCTATTGCTCAATTGCATAATAATTATATTGTAGCCCAAAATAGCTTAGGAATAATAATGATTGATCAACATGCGGCGCACGAAAGGATAGTATATGAGCAAATTAAGAAAGAGATAAAGCAGCATTCTTTACAGGGACAAAAATTGCTTTTACCAATAGTAGTAGAGTTGGATAGTGAAAAAAAAGTAGACTTTCTTTTGGAACAACAAGAACACTTAAGGTCTTTGGCTTTGCATTTTGAAAAAGTTGGTCCTAAGTCTCTCCGTGTTTTAGAAGTGCCAAGAATCATTAAGTCTACTAATGTGCACCAATTGATTCATGATATAGCAGATGAAGTTTCGGAAGAAGAGCATGAATTTTCACTTACTCACCTTGTGGAGCATATCATAGAAACCTATGCTTGCCACCACTCCATAAGGAGCGGACAGAAGCTTTCTGTAAAAGAAATGAATGAATTGCTAAGACAAATAGAAAATACACCAGGAGCAGGGCAATGTTGTCATGGAAGACCTACATATATATTTGTTAGCTTGAAAGATATAGAGAAGTTATTTAAGAGAAGGTGAGTTGTGCCTAAAAATTTACATAATCTAATAGATGGTTATAAGGAATTTAGAAAGAACTATTTTTCTCATCATAAAGCTTTGTTTGATAACTTAAGTACACATGGACAAAGTCCAAAGATTCTGATCATAGCTTGTTCAGATTCCCGAGTAGATCCTGCTATAGTTACTAATGCTATTCCCGGTGACTTGTTTGTAATTAGGAATGTTGCAAATTTAGTTCCAAACTGTGAAGAAGAAGATCTAATTAATTATCATGGTACTTCAGCTGCAATAGAATACGCTGTATGTGATCTAAAAGTAAGGCATATTATAGTGTGCGGGCATGCAAAATGTGGGGGTTTGACATCTATGTTTAATACCACTTCTCAAAAACGTAGTCCCAGCTTTATGAACAAATGGGTCAGTATAGCAAAGAATCCATTTAATAAAGTTCACGAAAAATATTTTCATGAATCATTAGATAGGAAAATTGAGCTCCTTGCTAAAGAATCTTTAATCAATTCACTATCCAATCTTAAAACGTTTCCTTGGCTTTCAGAAAAGGTTAAGCAAAATGATTTATTTTTACATGCATGGTATTTTGAGATCGCTACTTGCAACATACAATTTTTAGATACAGACGGTGCTTTTAAAGATCTTGCGGGTTATAAATACTAAAATACTAAACACTAGCTTGACAATATAACTGAAATATTGTAATATAATTTAAAAAATTATATATTTATTATGTAAATTATTGCTCCTATTCTTACACCATCATATTGTACGAATGATATGCTTCTTTCTCAGCCCCAAAATCTTCGCTTAATATCTGAAAAACCAACTATAACAAAAACTTCTGATATAAAGGTTACCTAATATTATTCTTAAAATTCTTGATAGTTCAAGCGGAGTTGATGGGATAATGTTCGAAAACAGTTGCTCAGGAATGGATGTGGGGCAAGAAAAAATAGTTACTACCTTTAAAAACAATATATCGCTAGTTGATAATGGTGTATCAGGTTCGGGAAGGATATATAGATTAAATGTAAATAAATCTAATGAGCTAAATAACAAAATAATCACCTTACGTGCAGAATCTATGGGTACCTACCAAGAAGGACTTATTTTACCTTTTCCGTTACCTAATTTCGACCTACAGTCATATTTAATATCTGCGTCAGTATATTACAATTTTGAGTTAAATTCTGAGTTTTCTACTGAATCAATCAAGGCAAATTTCGATCGTATTTTAAAAAATGAAGGCAAAAACTATAAAGTGATTTTAAGTAATGCATCTTGTTTAATAAGTGCTAGATTTTATCCTTATAGAAATGGGTCTAAAGTTTTAATTGAAGCAAAGCTGTTTAGTATAAAAACTACTAATAACATTATAAATGTTAGTCAAAGTATATTTGAACTGGAGCAACGTCTAAAAAATATAGTAAATTCTTAGAACAGATTAGGTAGATTTTAATAATAAATACCAGCAATTAAATTAAATCCTTGGCGTATTTCAAATAAGAAATAACAATCAAGTTTTAAAACACATTACAAAAAATAGTAACAATAAAACCGCTATGTTGGATTTTATTGTACGTTTTTAAAAGGTTTTAAGCATAATGTTAAGTCACGGATTTTAGAAACTATATGAATAAAAATCACAATTTGTAAAATTCGTGCTTGCAAATCTAAATTTATTATGTACAATCTAATCTTTAATTGTTATATATGATTAACTCCTTGATGTTTAATATTTTGGTTAAGTATAAAAATTATGACTAATGATGATAAGCCTAAAAATTTAGAAAAAAGCTACTTTTTTGTAAATACTTCTGATGTTCACGTATCAAATTCTTGTCCTGAGACGCCGACTTTTAATTTAATCGATTTACCACCGCCCCCGCCACTTTGTTTACAACGTCAATACACGTTTTATAGCAATTGTGAAATAAATGATAATTTATCAAAAAATCATAAAGATGATATTATTTCTACTATATCTGCTAAGTTATTAGAGACATATATAGTGCCTCATGTAGAAAGGGAACAATTTGTTGTCTCAAATGATCAGAATATTGATAACATGGAGACTTGGGATATGGAAGATTTGCTATTAGGAAAAGATATTCCTACTCATAGTAATTATTTATAGAAGGTCTTAGAAAAAAAGCACAGATTAAAAATTTATTAATCTTGCTTTAAAGATGTCGAGTTCTACTAATACTGAATTTATGTTTAAATTTAGGGACCTATAAAAATGTCCCCAAAATCTAAAATTATACTTCTAAAATGTCTCTGTATAAATCTATAAGAGCGTCTTGTTCTTCCAGCTCTTTAGGATCAACTGATCTGAGTTTTAATACTTGCTTTAAAATTTTTACATCAAAGCCATGAGCTTTAGCCTCAGCATAAGTTTCTCTTAGAGCTTCCTCAACATGTGATTTTTCTTCAAGCAGCCTATCAATCTTATCCACTAAGCTTTTAAGCTGCTGCTTAGCATTGTTGTCAAAACCTATCATTATTCTTTATCTTCTTTGCCGACGATATTTGAAACATTTATGACGTTATTGCTACCACTATCAATTGAGCCATAAGTTTTGATGATTTCATCGTGTTCCTTTCTTTCTAGTTCTCTTATTGACAAAAATATGACATCTGAATTTTTATCATAATTTAAGGCTTTTGCTCGAATTTCTTGACCAACTTCAAAATTACTAATCTTTTGCTCGGCTCTATCTAAAGCTAGTTCATTACGTTTAATAATGCCTTTCAAACCATCTGTTGTTTTGACTTCTACCTGATCGTCATTTAACTTTGTTATTACGCAATCAACTTTATCAGCTGAAAGAAGTTGTTCATAAGGATCTTGTTCAAGTTGTTTGATACCTAAACGCACTTGTTCTTTTTCAACGTCTATAATTAAAATCTTAGCTTCAATATCTTGGTCTTTAGCATAATTTTTTAATAGCTCTTGGTTGCTAGCAGCCTGCCATGAAATATCTGATAAATGTATGATACCGTCTATTTCATCTCCTAATGCCACGAAAATACCAACATTTTCTGCTATATTGCGAATTTTTGTTTTGATAACCTGTCCAACAGAATGATTATCTGCAAAAATTTGCCATGGATTTGGCCTGCATCTCTTCATACTAAGAGAAATTTTGTGTTTATCTATGTCTATCTCTTTGACCACGTATTCAATCTCTTGATCAACTTTTAAAACCTTTTTAGGATCTGGTGGATTTTTGGACCAACTAATCTCTGTGCTATGCACTAAACCTTCAATATCGTCTTTCAGTTCCACAAAGGCGCCGAAAGTTTCCACTTTACTGATACGTCCTTTTAAGACTTTGCCTATTGGCAATTCAGAAGCAATTTGTTTCCACGGACTTTCAGTTAATTGCTTCATACCCACATGCAATCTTAAAGTCTCTTTATCAAATTTGATAACTTTGACTTTAACTTTTTGTCCTATGGATAATACCTCCAAAGGATAATTAATCCTTTTCCATGAGATGTCTGTAATGTGTAATAATGCATCTACGCTACCAAGGTCTATGAACGCTCCATATTCGGTAATATTTTTGACAACACCTTCCATCACAGTTTCTCCTTCAACAATTTTGCCTAAGAGTGCTTTTTTAGCTTCTGATCTTTCATCTTCTAAGACGGCTCTACGTGATACAACAATGTTTCCTAACTTGTGGTCCATTTTGATGATACGGAATTTCTGAGGTGAAGCCATCAATTCTTGAATAAAGTTTGCATCAACAGGTCTTAAGTCAACTTGACTACCTGGTAAGAATGCTACAACACCACATAAATCAACTGCAAAACCACCGCGTACTCTTTCAAAAATAGTTCCTTGAACAATTTTGTTTTCGGCAAAACTGTTGCTAACTTCTTGCCAGGCTTTCTCACGTATAGCTTTTGCCCTACTTAAAACGGTCTTACCATTAATTCCTTCGAGTTTATCGACATAAATTTCAACTACATCTCCTACTTGTGGATCGGGAGTATTAATTTCTAGCTTAAATTCAGACATTGGAATTCTTCCTTCATTTTTAAGACCAACGTCTATAACGACTATATCGTTTTCAACTCCTATAACTATGCCTTTTATAATTGACCCTTTTGATGGCAGTATGGTTTCTGCGCTTATTAAGGAATCAAAGTCTGAAACAGTTGCAACTTGATTAATTTGTTCTTCTGTTGCGATGTTAGGTGTGAATCTTTTTCTTATTTTTTGTGACATAATTTTAGGGGTTAAACCGAATATAATTTTAATTGTTAAACTAGTGAACCTTTAGATTATACAGGAACTTGTATGTATATTTCAAGGTGCAATTTCTGATTTCTATTGCTTGGGGGGTAGAAGAGGCTAGGTGCTACAACGCTAGTCTTTCTCTTGTATCACTTTTTGTTGTAGGTTCAATCTATATAGTTTGGGTGTGAACTGGTTTTGCTTGTGATGTATCACGACTTGTGCCATCAAACAATACGGGAGCTGCAACTTGAGAAGGTATTTTAGGATTTTTATCTGCAAATTAGAGCATTTTTAATCTTATTATCATAATTAATTAACGATTTTGAAGTTCAAGGACCTGATCTTAGATGTACTTTTAAACACAATTCTTCCACTCTATAATTTTTGAAAATAGCACTAAGATCATCAATATTGATACAAATTTTCAAGTACAACCACTATGTGTACTAAACTTATTGAGTAAAATGTGTTATAATAGAAGCTTGTAATATAGTTTAATCAATTATAGATTATGTCTTTATTAGAAGTTTTAACAATTCCAGATAAGCGCTTAAGGCAAAAGTGTGGCAAGGTTGAGCTTGTCGATGATAATTTAAGAAAATTCATGCTTGATATGGTTGAAACTATGCGTGCCGAAAATGGCATAGGACTAGCTGCAAATCAAGTGGGAGTATTAAAAAGGATCATCACAATCGACCTTTCTGAAGTAGAAGAAATAAAAAGGCAAGAAAATTTCTATCCCCTATTTTTGATAAACCCAGAATTTACTTTACATTCAGATGAGAAGACATATTTTAATGAAGGATGTTTGTCTGTTCCTGGAAGTAAAATAGAAGTCCTGAGACCAAAGGCAATAGAAATAAAATATATCGATTTTAATAGTAAACCTCAAAAATTATACGACGATGATTTCTTGGCTAGGGTCATACAACATGAAATGGATCACTTAGAAGGCAAGGTAATTCTAGACTATGTATCCAAATTGAAAAGGGACTTGATAATTAAAAAAATCTCTAAAGAGCAAAGACTGTGAAGGTTATATTTATAGGTACAAGCTCTTTTGCTGTGCCAGCGCTTTTATCTCTAATTCGCAATCATCAAGTTCAAGCAGTATTTACTCAATCTCCTAAACCAGCTGGTAGAAAGATGCAAATGAAGCTTTCGCCAGTGCATAAGGTGGCAAATTATTATGGTATTCCCGTACATACTCCGGCTAAGCTTCGAACTTATGAATCATATCAACTAATCAAAAGTATAGAAGCTGAGGTAATAGTTGTATGCTCATATGGATTAATCATACCTTCTAATATTTTAGAATCAAAAAAGTATGGTTGTCTTAATATTCATCCATCTAGGTTACCTAAATATAGAGGGGCAGCGCCTTTACAGCGGGCTATCATAGATGGAGAAAAAAGTACAGGTATTTGTATCATGCAAATGGATGCGACATTAGATACGGGCGATGTTATATTAAGTACAGATTTTCCTATTATAGAAAATACTAGATATCCTTTATTAAGTGAACAATGCGCAGTCATAGGAGCCTTGCTACTTGATAAAACTATTCATAATATAGCTTTATTACCCCGTATTCCTCAAAGTAATGAAGGTGTAAGTTATGCTCATAAATTGACAAAGGAAGAAGGCAAGATTGATTGGAATAAGAGCGCATTTGAAATAAATTGTCAGGTGAGGGGTATGAATCCATGGCCTGGAACATTTTTTAATTATAATGGGGAACAAATAAAAATTTGGGCGGCAAAACACGTTAATTTGAATCATGACTTTGAGCCAGGTTGCGTGATAGATAAAAATCTATTAATAGCATGTAAAAAAGATGCTCTACAAATTATAGCTCTTCAACGACCTGGAGGAAAAAAGCTTCTGACGTCAGAGTTTTTAAAGGGCTTTAATATTCCTCAAGGGGCAGCGCTGAATAATCTAAAATAAGTTAGATTTCGCAATCTTGAGGCTCCTGAGTTGTACCTATTTCTAACCTAGAAACTTGGCTCTCTATGTCACTAGTTATAGATGTTTGATTATTATCCCCTTCTTTCATATTTGAATCAGCTTCTTTTACAGAGCGACTTGTCATAATTGTTCCAAATATCCCTGAAGGATCTAGGTAACCAATAAGTTGGGGCAGCACCTGTGCGTATGTTAATACATCACTTTTGTATGGATTATGTCCTTCTATCGAATCATATAGAGGCATTATTTTGACAAAACCATCTTCGCACAACTTTGTTTCTGTTTTAAACTTTGGTGCTTGTGCCTCCGCTAAGGAATACCCTACATAATTAGCTATGTTTGGACTCAGTCCGTCAATTATGGATTCTAATTTTTCTTTTAATTTTTGATTATTCTTTATATTATCCTGAGAAATAAAGCTTTGGTATAGTTCTTTCTCTTTAACTAATAGCTTGAGCTTTT
Organism: Candidatus Phycorickettsia trachydisci; assembly: GCF_003015145.1. Taxonomy (NCBI): domain Bacteria; kingdom Pseudomonadati; phylum Pseudomonadota; class Alphaproteobacteria; order Rickettsiales; family Rickettsiaceae; genus Candidatus Phycorickettsia; species Candidatus Phycorickettsia trachydisci. The sequence continues at coordinate 335,087 of NZ_CP027845.1, forward strand.
TATTATCTTGTTTAAGGCTATCTGGTAATTTATTTTTTTGCCAAGCTTTTAGTCTATTACTAACGTCGTGTTGAATCAGTTCCACTGCTATATTTACGTGGTTATTTTGAATAGCTAAATCTAATGCGGATAAATTTTTGAAAGGTCCGATTGTATCTTTGAATTCTGTATCTACGCCATGTTCTAGGAGTAGTTTTACAACATTGATACGTCCATAATAAGTTGCTAAATTCAACGGAGTTAATCCTTTATTTGAGGGGAGGTTAAGATATGTTGAGATACCTTTAGATGAATATAACTTTAACCGCGTTAATACATGTTCTACCAACTGATCGTCACCATATTCAATAACATCGCAGATAATAGTTTGTACAACCTCGTGATGCTCAAACATTAAATCTGACGGATAATTCCCTATCAGTTGATTGATTGTTTCTATGTCTTTATCATGCACGTATTTCGTATAAAAACTATTTGAAAATGATTTGAATTCCATATATTAAATATTATTTGATACCATATATGCTAATATAATATTTAATTGGATCCAAATAATTTATTTATAATTTTAACATAAAAATCTTAACTAAATTAATTTTTTAGACTACTTGTATATCACATAAAAGTTCAAGAGATATAAAAATGCTATTTTATTATTAATTATATGTTATTGTTAAGTTATTTTAGTGTATAATGAAGCCGCAAATGTTTTTTTGCTTACGCTAAAATGAAATGAGCCTTTTTACAACAGTTTTTTTAAAACTTTTTTCAGGACTATTAAATGTTCTATTGGGATTTTGTGCTGGCAAATTCTCCAAGCTAGATCGAGATCATATAGCCAATCTTTTATTCTACTTTATATCGCCTATTGTATTTTTTGCTATACCAGCTAATGCTTCAGTTTCATTTGCCGAAATTAGCGTTACTTTAGTCGTATTTTGTATATCTTGTCTTTTATGTTTGATAGCTTATAAATTATTTACTCCTTACTTCGATGAAAGTACTAGGAATATTTTAGCAGTGACTGCTGGAACGGCAAATTCTGGCTATTTAGTATTACCACTTGCCGCTACTTTATTTGATGACTATACGTTAAGTATCTATATGATGACGATCGTTGGGCTTAACTTGTACGAATCTACTTTAGGATACTTCATATGCATGCGTAGTCTTTCATCTGCCCAAGAAAGCTTGAACCAGGTTTTTCGCCTTCCAAATCTAAATGCTTTTGCTCTAAGATGTCTTTATAGTCTTATGGGATTTGATTTGCCTGATTTTTTTGATGATTTTGTACATAATATGCAAATCGTTTACTCCACTCTCGGGATGATAATGATAGGTCTTGGTATTTCAACTATTCAAAAATTCAAGATAGACCTCAAATTTACCATTTGCGCTTTCGTGTCTAAATTTTTATTTAGTCCCCTAATTATTAACACTTTTATTTTATTAGATAAATTTATCTTTCATCAGTATAACATAAGTCATTATCACGCTCTTATTTTATTATCAACAGCCCCAATAGCGGCTAACACAATGGTTTTTGCATCTCTGATCAAGCTAAATCTAGAAAAAGTTGCAACCACTGTATTATTATCCGCTCTATTTAGTCTACTGTACATGCCATGTATGATTACTTTATTTTTTTAATGATATAGTCAAATTGATGATCAGAAATGTTGAGTCTAACATAAAATTATAAGTTTTAGCTTTGATCAAAGAGGTAGTAGCATTTAGGGCTGTAGCAAGATTGATTAAAGTAGTTTATCGGTGATGCTTAAGTAGTTTGATAATCAAAGCTTTATTTTTAAACCATTTAGGGTATTAGAGATTTAGAAAATAATCAAATTAAGATTATTTTGAAAAGACCCCAGCTACCTCTAAATGATGACTCCAATAAAATTGATCAACGCCTTGGACTTGTTCTAAAGTGAAACCATTTTGGATTAAAATTTTTGCATCTCTAGCAAATGTGGATGGGTTGCATGAGACGTAAATTATGCGTTTTATATAGCTTTTAGCAAGCTCTATGATTTGAGCTTCCGCTCCACATCTCGGGGGGTTAATAACTGCAAAATCATAAATGCTTAACTGCCTGCTAGTCAGGGGGGATAAAAAGAGATCCTGCTTGGTTACATTGATGTCTAAGTTTTCTATAATTGATGAGAGTGCTTCTACAGCATGTTTGTCTGACTCAAATCCATCCATACTGTAGTGCTGACTTAAGGGTAATAAGAAAGTCCCTCTGCCGCAAAATAGGTCAACACCTTTTTTGCCCGATGAATACTTTAAAATAAGATTTTGCAAAATTTTATCAGATTCAAAGCTTGCTTGCAGAAAGCAATAAGCATCTACGGGGACTTTTAAGTCTCCAAAAATAACATATGGTTCTTCTATTTGATATACGATGTCAATAAATTTTCTAGCCCTAAATACTGATCTAATTAGGTTATTTTTTTCAGCAAAGGTTTCAATTTGCTTCTTTTGAGTATCGCTTAGAACTTTTTGTCCATATAACTCAAAGGTCACATCTATCCCATTACTTGCTTGCGTAACAAATATTTTAGCCTTTTGTCTTATGTCCAAAATATTAGATAGGAGGCTTTTAAGATTTGGTATTAATTTTGATAAATCAGGCAGCAGGGCGGGGCAGCTATCAAGGTCTACAATCTTATGAGATGAAAGCTTATGAAAGCCCATAAATAACTTATCCTCTTTCTTTACTGCCTCAAAGTTAGCTCGTCTGCGATTCCCTGGTGGTACGTTGATAATTGGAAGTAGGTTAGTTTGTATTTGGTAATCTGCTAAACTTTTTTTGATTAAAGATTCTTTAAATTTTGTGTATTCTTGTAAATTTAAGTGCTGTAGTACGCAGCCTCCGCATTGTCCAAAATATTTACATAATGGCTGAATTCTACTAGGTGATGCTTTCAGAATTTTATTAAGAGTATAATTTGATCTGCGTCTATATGTGTGTTTATCAAACTCTACGGTCTCGCCATGAATTGTATAAGGCAGAGATATTTTGTGCCCTTCAAATATTCCTATGCCTCTGCCACGTTCATCTAAATCTTCAATTTGACAAATTCCTTTTTGTACTATACTCACAGGTTGACGTTGTGTAAGTCGATTTTCATATGCTTAGTTATATCGGCAAATTTTACCTCAGAAAGACCTGGAATAAGGTTTATAGGATCAATCATCTTGAGTGCGTACTCGGATGCTAGTTTGTCAGTGAGACTTTCTCCAAAAAGAGGAATTTTTTGTTTAGAATGTTGATCGTAGTAATAGCTCATATTTTCTATGATACCATATATATTGATATTAAATTTCTCATACAGGTCGATGGACCGTATGACGCTATCCAGAGAAACTGCTGAAGGTATAGTAACAATAAATACTCCATCTACTTGATAATTACTGAGTATAGTGATGTGTATATCTCCGGTTCCAGGGGGGGTGTCTACTATCAAATAATCAAGCTCGCCCCAATCTACATCTGAAAATAACTGCATTACGGCTTTGGCAAGCATGGGTCCTCGCCATGCAAGAGCGCCTTTTTCTTCCATCAAAAATCCAATGGACATAACCTTTATATCGCAGGAAGTAACTGGTAAAATTTTCCCCCTGCGAAATTCTGGAGTGGCATCTTGAATGTTAAGTATTCGTGGCATGGAGGGGCCGTGTATGTCGGCGTCAATAATCCCCACTTTGTTCCCATTTTCTGCTAATAATTTAGCAACTGCAGCGCTGATAGTAGATTTTCCAACGCCTCCTTTACCTGAGCTGACCGTGATTATTTTTTTAACTCCTGGAAGAGTGCGTTTAACTTTAATATTTTGATTATTAATAGCTATGATAATGTGATATTCCGGGTATCTGTTTGCAACTAACTCTTCAGCTTGGATTTTAAAAGCTTCTGCTTGCACCATGCTACTAGCGTTAACATTAATAGTAATTGTGGATTCTTGAATTGTAACTTGAGATATATCGACTTTATGTTCTTTGCTTATTTCTTGTAAAAGCAATTTTATTTCTTGTTCGTTAACCATATTTTTTAGTTATAAAATCATATTCTTTAAGTTTTGATAGTGTCTTTTCTAGATCAGAAAGTTTAAGCATGCAAGGCCCATCACTTGGAGCATTATCTGGGTCTTGATGAATTTCTGCAAATATTCCTGCAACACCTACTGAACAAGCTGCTCTTGCTAGATATTCTACGTATTTTCTTTCTCCCCCGCTGCTAGTACTTAATGAGCCTGGTTGTTGTACGGAATGCGTTGCATCAAAGATTACGGGATATCCAGTTTTGGCCATAACTAGCAAGGATCTAAAATCTGATACAAGATTATTGTATCCAAAGCATGTGCCGCGTTCTGTAAGCATAATATCTTTGGCTCCAAAAAACTTTAATTTATCGACAACATTAGCCATTGCTTCAGGGCTTAAGAATTGTCCTTTTTTTACGTTGATCACTCTGCCTGTTTTAGCAGCGGCTGCTAATAGATCAGTCTGCCTACATAAAAATGCCGGTATCTGTAAAATATCTACGACTTCAGCTACTATATCGCATTGCTCCTCTTTATGAACGTCTGTGATAACGGCGCACCCAAATTTATCTTTTATGGCTTTGAATATTTCTAAAGATTTCTCTAAGCCAACGCCTCTTTTAGCTGTAGCTGAAGTTCTGTTTGCTTTATCAAAGGAAGATTTATAAATAAAACCTATCCCTAATTTTTTAGTAATTTTAGCTATCTGCTCAGCCATAAATAAGCTATGATCTAAGCTTTCTATTTGGCAAGGACCTCCTATTAAAACAAATGGTAATTTATTAGAGATTTTAATATCCCCTATGGAAACAGTATGTTGCATCGTTATTCTGCGATAGGTATTTTAGCTTTTTCAGTTTTGACCTTTTCATCAAAAATATTTTTAGGTTTTGTTGTTGATAAGTTACCCAAAATAATTGCATTTACCATGAAAACAGTAGCAAGTATAGTTGTAGTTTTAGTTAAAAAGCTTGCGACGCCTTTAGGACTCATAAGTCCATGCTGTCCCCCAGCCAAATTTGCAATACTGTCGGAAGAGGTTTTTTGTAGCAAGATACTGATGATAAGCAATATACCAACTAATATATGCACAAATAGTAAAATGTTAATCATGTTTCTATAATTTTTATCAATTCATTTATTTTTAATGATGCACTACCAACTAGTAATCCGTCAAGTCCTGTAATATTTTTGAAATCTTTGGCATTTTGTCCATTAACAGACCCGCCATAAAAGACTTTAATTTGGGGTAAATGACTAAAATATTTTATCACTTTTTTTAAATTATTGTATGCTTGTTCTATATTTGTATTTTTATTTCCAATGGCCCAATAAGGCTCATATGCATAATATACACTTTGTGGTAAGCCATCTGCTAAATTTTCTAAAGATGCAATTGGATCTTGTCCTACTTCTTTTTCTCCAAAGCACACTATAGGAGTGATTTCGTGTCTAAGACAATTTTTTGCTTTTGAGATTACTAATTTATCATCCTCCCCAAAATACTTACGTCTTTCATAATGCCCAACAATTGCATATTTAACATTTGTTGATGATAGAATATAACCACTTACTTCTCCAGTATAAGCTCCTTCATCTTGTTCGATAGCGCTGATATCTTGAGCAGCAAGCTTAATTTGGGAATAGTTGCTTGACAAAAGAGATAAAAAAGGCATAGGTGGTGCAATAATCAAATTGCCATAATGTTGTATCTCTTTGCATATCTCAAGTGCTTCAGAAAGCCTTAAGTGCATTTTCCAATTGGCACAAATAATCATTAGAAAGACTTAATTTAATGGTGAATTTTAATTTTCTCCTCTTGTGTAAACAAGCTAACTCTGATAAAGTACAATAATAGTAAATATTGCAAATAAAAGCTATAATAAATTTAGCAAAAAGATAATTTAGGGGTGATATGCCAAAATTAAAGACTAATTCAAGTGTCAAGAAAAGGTTTGAAGTAAGAGGTAATGGTTCTCTGAAAAGAAGCAAATCCGGCAACCAGCATTTGGCGCGTAATAAAAGTACAAAACAAAATTATAAAGGGATGGCATTAGTGCAGCATCAAGAGGAAAAAAATATCCTAAAGCATTTTGTGCCTTATTCTAATTAATATTAAATACAATTATTTATGACTAGATCTATAACTAGCACAGTTACAAAAAATAAGCATAAAAAAGTATTGAAGCTTGCCAAAGGTTATCGTGGTAGGTCAAGTACATGTTACAGAGTTGCCTTGCAAAGAGTAGAAAAAGCTTTGCAGTATGCATATCGCGATAGAAGAAATAGAAAAAGAGATTTTAGAAGTCTTTGGATCCAAAGGATTAATGCTGCAGTGCGTGCTTATGATTTGGTATATTCCAAATTTATGGACCTACTTAGCAAAGCAGGTATCGACATTAATCGTAAAATGCTTTCAGAAATGGCTATTCATCAGCCACAAGCTTTTGAACAACTTGTTAAAAGCGTAAAAGACAAACAAACAGCAGCAGCTGCATAAAATTCACTAAGGGACAATTGATGTCCCTTTTCTCTTCATTCCGACAAAATATATAAAAACTAGATTCCGTATGCTTATGAGATGTGATGATAATACTCATTAGGTATACTTTTTATGCATGAAGAGGTCAGCATCTTATGATGTTTAATATTTGCATTCGGCCAACTGCAGTAATATATTTCACTTAATATGTTTCAGATAATTTATTGGATGCAAACGCATTTGATGATTTATCTGAAGAATTCAATGTAAAAAGTGCGCAAACTAAAAAGTAGCTATAGCATTATAATTCTGAACTAAACGTCGTAATTTGCTCCTTATTTTTCAATTCTCCTCTAAAAATTTAACGTATAAGATTTGAATTTAGAAATTTATGTGATATATTTAGCTATTTATAAATATAAATTTTATTAAGCTAATAATATGACAATATGTCCTATAAAAAAATTTTTTAATATTAAATCCTTTATGGGTTTTAAGAGCGTCAAATGTAAGAAAGATGATGTTAGTCCAACAAAATTACCTGTGAATGAAGAATTTCGTTGTTTACCCAATGAGTGGTGTAAGAAAGATGGTAGCAAATATCATATAGAGTCTGACAAAGAAATTTTTGATATATCTAGTCAATTAGATGCAATTTACAACAAGATGCAAGAAGAAATTAGTTCTATAGATTATGTACGAAATGAAAAATATTTAGAATACAGGAGAGAAATTGATACGTCTAAACAACTAGCTAAGATCTATGATATTTTCGAATCTCAAGAAGCATCTTTTGGTTCCTTAGTTGATGATGTGTCATTATTTAATAAGCAGAGTTTTGATGAGCTTATTAATGGTCAATTTGATGAAAGTGGCAGCAAAATGGCACACGATGTGGAATTAAACGGTAAAAGTCCTCATGTCGATAAGATGTTGTAAGTTTTTTAAATTAACCAAAAACTTGATAATCTATGACTTTTTTGAAAACTGATATATCATATTGTTAGGTATGGTTAACTTTTAGACTACATTGTGCATGAAAACAGATACATCCATTAATCAAAGTAATACGATTATAGATACTAACGGACGTCAAGTTTTATATATAGCAGCAGATGGTAAATTAGAGGTGCTGAAAAAATACGCTGGATCCGCCGATGAGTTACATGTTCGTAATGCAAATGGTTGGAAACTTCTTCATTGTGCTGCAGCAGGTGGTCATCTTGAAGTCGTAAAAGCAATAGTAGAAATTACAAGCAAGACAATAAAAGGGTCGCAAATTAATGAACCTGCGGATGAAGGATTAACGGCATTGCATTTGGCTGCGCAGCAAGGGCATTTAAGAGTAGCGGAATATTTGGAGAGTCAAGGTGCCTATATTTATTCTACAGATTATAGCGGTTATACTCCTTTACATCTTGCTTCTGAAAAAAATCATCCAGATGTTGTTAGATTTTTAATTGATAAAGGTACTAGCGTTAATGTTTTAGGGAGATCTAAAAAGACTCCATTATATCTTGCTGCAGAAAATGGCGCTAATGATTCTTTAGAAGTGCTATTAGAACATAGTGCAAATCCTAATTTGGGCTTAGATGATAACTGGCCTATATATGCGGCTATAAGGATTAATAATATCGAAGCTGTTAACTTATTAGCAAAAAAAATGATTAATCTTGATGGGACTGATGATTTACCAAAAACTACACCTTTGCATGAGGCCATTAAATACAAATTTCTGGAGGCGATAGAGATATTGGTAAGAGCTGGAGCTGATCTTTATAAAGAAGCTTATTGTAAAGGATCTCCTTTAGTGTATGCGGCAAAACATCCACCATGTGAAAATTTCTTTAAACTACTTAATACATGGGGTGTAAGAATTCCCATTGATGTATTTAAGGGGTGTTTAGATAAATATCAGGATGAAGGTTCGTATCTAACGCAACAGCTTAAGGCTGCTGCGCAAGAGATAATGGAAGTTTATGATGACGTAAATTTGATGGGAGCGAAAGAAGTAGAGGGTGTTGTTGCCTAGTTTATTTTATTTAAAGTAGTAATGTCAGTTGTAATGGTTTTTTACAAAATTTACGTGTAACATGTTATGTAGAAATAGATTCTATTAATTATGTTTTACGATCTTATAAAAAACCAAATTCCTATATTAGAAGTCATATCCAAGAGAGTTGATTTAAAAAGACAAAGTTCTAACTATCTAGGTCTTTGTCCTTTCCATCCAGAAAAAACTCCTTCATTTTCTGTAAATCCTATCAAGAGATTTTTCTACTGTTTTGGTTGTCATGCAGGAGGCGATGTGATCAGCTTCGTATCCCAAATCGAAGGTACAAGCTATAAACAAAGTGCTCTACAATTAGCAAAAGACTATAACATAGAAATTCCTAAAACTCTTAATACAAAGGAAGAAAAGGATGAATTTGAGGAATTACATAATGTTTTAGAGCTGGCTTTAGCTTTTTATAAGCGAAACTTATCAAAAGATGTAATAAACTACTTATCTGCTCGTGGAATTACAAAAGAGGATATAGAAAAATTTGAGATAGGGTATGCTCCAGGAAATAATCATTTGCGCAAATTTTTAGACTCTAAATCCGTGCCTTTATTAATGATGGATAAAACCGGTCTTATTGGTCGCAAAGGCTCAGATATATATGAAGTATTTCGCAGAAGAATAATTTTTCCTATCAGGGATAACTATAATAGATTAATTGCATTTGGGGGGAGGTGTTTAGATGACTCAATGCCTAAATACCTTAATTCGCCTGAAACTCAGATATTTCAAAAAAGCGACGTTTTATATGGACTAAATCTTGCCTATAAATCTTGTTATAAAACAAATAGAGCCATAGTTGTTGAAGGTTATATGGACCTGATCAAGATGCATATAGGTGGTTTTACAGAAACTGTGGCAACTTTGGGTACGGCTGTCAGTTCTAAACACTTAGATCATTTATGGAACGCAGTTGATGAGATTATAATTTGTTTTGATGGTGATACGGCTGGTCTGCGTGCTGCTAAAAAGGTTGTAGAACTTTCGTTAGGAAAAATCACAACCAGCAAGCATGTAAGTTTTGTGATGTTACCGAATAATTTTGATCCAGATGATGTAATTACTAAGAAAGGATCAAAATATATGGAATACATAATCCAAGGGCGCAAACCTTTATCTGAAATGATATGGATGTTAGAGGCTCCAAGTAGTTTATCTGCCAAAAGTCCCGAGGTTGTATCTAAAGTAGAAACTAATCTAAATAGGTACTTAGACCATATTCATGATAAAATAATAGTTAAAAATTTTAAGCGATTTTTTCAAGATCAATTATGGCAACTAACTAAAAGACCTAAACGAAGTAAACAAACTGGTCTTTATACATTATCTTTGCCTGAGGATAATTTAGTGGAAATATCTTTGATAGGGCTGTTAATAAAATATCCAGCACTTTTTGATGAAGAGGAAGTTTCGGCAAAAGTTAAAGAGATAGAATTTTCTAGCGATTATAAAGATTTCATAAATTCAGAAAAAATTTATGCCCTCCAAGGAAAAATATTACCTGCCATCCAGACTCATAATCCATATTTTTTCACAAGTCTTGCTAAAAGTAATCCTAAAGAAATATTTTTGGATCTTACTAAAAAACATAAATTTGTAAGCCTTCAAAAGGAGTTTAAGAGCCTTGCTAAGGAGGATATAAAAAAATTTTGGGACTTTTACAATCACTCTTTGCCGCTAGTTGAAGAGCTTTTGTCTGATAAAGAATGATTTATATTCGAAAAAACATATTTTAAAGTTGTTGACAAAAGTTTGTAAACGGTGTATCTATAATACGTCAGGCAACTGATGAGATGTTTAAAAAGTATATAATAAGATAAAAATCCAATTATCAAATTCTTGCAAAAGTAGTTCTACAAATAACTACTTGGTTGGTAAATAATATAAGAGCATTTGGTGGATGCCTTGGTGCTAGAAGGCGACGAAAGACGTGGTAAACTGCGATAAGCTTCGGGGAGTTGAAACAAGCTTTGATCCGAAGATCTCTGAATGGGGGAACCCACCTGATTAGTCAGGTATCTAGTAGTGAATACATAGCTACTGGAAGCAAACCCGGCGAACTGAAATATCTAAGTAGCCGGAGGAAAGGAAATCAAACGAGACTCCGTTAGTAGTGACGAGCGAACGCGGACCAGGCCAGTTGTCTTGAGAAAATAATTAGAATAACCTGGAAAGGTTAGCCATAGATGGTGATAGCCCAGTATAAGTAAAAAGTTCAAGATACTTGAGTAAGGCGGGACACGTGAAATCCCGTTTAAAAATGGGGGGACCACCCTCCAAGCCTAAGTACTCTCTAGCGACCGATAGTGAACAAGTACCGTAAGGGAAAGGTGAAAAGAACCCCGAACAGGGGAGTGAAATAGACCTGAAACCGAATGCTTATAAACAGTCGGAGCGGCATATGCCGTGACGGCGTACCTCTTGTATAATGGGTCAGCGACTTAGTTTATCGAGCAAGCTTAAGCCGTTAGGCGTAGGCAAAGCGAAAGCGAGTCTGAATAGGGCGATAAGTTCGATGAATTAGACCCGAAACCCGGTGATCTAGCCATGACCAGGTTGAAGACTGAGTAACATCAGTTGGAGGACCGAACTCGTTAATGTTGAAAAATTATGAGATGAGTTGTGGCTAGGGGTGAAAGGCCAATCAAACCGGGAGATAGCTGGTTCTCCGCGAAATCTATTTAGGTAGAGCGTTATGTTAATTACTTACTGAAGGTAGAGCACTAGATGGGCTAGGGGGTCCTACAGACTTACCAAACTCAATTAAACTCCGAATGTCAGTAAGCGTATCATAGCAGACAGACTGCGGGTGCTAAGATCCGTAGTCGAAAGGGAAACAGCCCAGACCGCCATCTAAGGTCCCCAAATCATAGCTAAGTGTGTAAGGAAGTGAAAAGGCCAAAACAGCTAGGAAGTTGGCTTAGAAGCAGCCATCTTTTAAAGAAAGCGTAACAGCTCACTAGTCTAAATAAGCCTTCTTGCGCCGACAATGTAACGGGGCTAAAGCTATGTACCGAAGATGCGGATTTACATCAATAGATGTAAGTGGTAGCGGAGCGTTCTGTAAGCCGTTGAAGGCAAGTTGTGAATCTTGCTGGAGGTATCAGAAGTGAGAATGCTGACATGAGTAACGATTAAGAATGTGAGAAACATTCTCGCCGTATGTCTAAGGTTTCCTGCGTAAAGCTAATCTGCGCAGGGTTAGCCGGCCCCTAAGGCGAGGCTGAAAAGCGTAGTCGATGGGAATCAGGTTAATATTCCTGAGCCTGAAGAGTGTGACGAAGTGTGTAAATTGTATGTGCTTAATGGATTGTACATGCAGTGAAATGCTTCCAGGAAATAGCCTCTTCAATATAGACCGTACTATAAACCGACACAGGTGGACGAGTAGAATATACTAAGGCGTTTGAGAAAACGATGCTGAAGGAACTAGGCAAATTGCATCTGTAACTTCGGGATAAGGATGACCTTTATTTAGGCAACTAGATAAGGGTGGCACAGAAATGGGGGTAGCAACTGTTTATTAAAAACACAGGGCTCTGCAAAGTCGTAAGACGAAGTATAGGGTCTGACGCCTGCCCAATGCTGGAAGATTAAAAGGAGGGGTGCAAGCTCTGAATTGAAGTCCCAGTGAATGGCGGCCGTAACTATGACGGTCCTAAGGTAGCGAAATTCCTTGTCGGGTAAGTTCCGACCCGCACGAATGGCGTAATGACTTCCCCGCTGTCTCCAGCATCGACTCAGTGAAATTGGATTCTCCGTGAAGATACGGAGTTCCCGCGGTTAGACGGAAAGACCCCGTGAACCTTTACTATAGCTTTGTATTGGTGTTAGAAATTAGATGTGCAGGATAGGTAGGAGACTATGATGCAGTGGCGCTAGCTGCTGCGGAGTCACCCTTGAGATACTACCCTTTTAATTTTTGATATCTAACCTAGGACCTTGAATCAGGTCCAGGGACAGTGCATGGTGGGTAGTTTGACTGGGGCGGTCGCCTCCCAAAGAGTAACGGAGGCGTGCGAAGGTTAGCTCAGGTTGGTCAGAAATCAACTGTTAGAGTGCAATGGCATAAGCTAGCCTGACTGCGAGTCCTACAAGACGAGCAGAGACGAAAGTCGGTCATAGTGACCCGGTGGTCCCGAGTGGAAGGGCCATCGCTCAACGGATAAAAGGTACTCCGGGGATAACAGGCTGATGATCTCCAAGAGCTCATATCGACGAGATCGTTTGGCACCTCGATGTCGGCTCATCACATCCTGGGGCTGAAGAAAGTCCCAAGGGTTCGGCTGTTCGCCGATTAAAGTGGTACGTGAGCTGGGTTTAGAACGTCGTGAGACAGTTCGGTCCCTATCTGCCGTGGGTGTAGGAAATTTGAGAGGACCTGCCTTTAGTACGAGAGGACCAAGGTGGACGTACCTCTGGTGTGCCAGTTGTCGTGCCAGCGGCATAGCTGGGTAGCTAAGTACGGAAGAGATAACCGCTGAATGCATCTAAGTGGGAAACTCGCCTCAAAAATAAATTTCCCTATCAGAGCCGTAGAAGACCACTACGTTGATAGGCCAGGTGTGTAAGCGTGGTAACACGTTCAGCTAACTGGTACTAATAGCTCGATTGTTTTACTGATCAAAAGTAGTTGTTTGTAGTGCAACTTTTGCATATAAAATGCAAAGTCTGAAAACGGATTTTATCTTATATACTTTTAAACGTTTAAGTTTTTATAAACTTAGCATTGTTTGACATTTAGCTTTTTCTTTACGATGAGTAAATATTTGGCTTGGCAATTATGGCGCAAGTGAAACACGAGATCCCATCCCGAACTCTAAAGTGAAACCTTGCTGCGCCGATTGTACTACGCGGATTAGCGTGGGAGAGTAGGGCGTTGCCAAGCTTAATATTTACTCATTTTGTTTTTCTACTTTTCTAATTCTCCTAAACTTTTTGACTACATTACAAAACAAAATATCTTTATCTTTTTTATATTTTTCAAGTCTGAAACATTATTTATGGATAAAAATATATCTTATGTAATATTATATTATAATTTAAATTGAATAAGGGAAAAGCATATGCTAGGGTTAATAGAAAATGACAACAAAAGCATATAGCTCAGATTTGAGAATTAGAGTTATTGAATACATTGAAGAAGGTAATAGCCAAAAATTAGCTTGTTTAACGTTTAAAATTAGTAGTACTACAGCAAGTAGATGGTGTAAGGAGTATAAGAATGAAGGTAAAATCAAACCCAAATTAAGGGGCGGCAGTAAAAGTAAGATACCTCTTCAGCAGTTAATGCATTTTGTAGATACTAATCCCGATGCAACACTAGTAGAAATAGGCAAACATTTTGGTGTTAGCGCTGTTGCAATACATAAAAGACTAAAGCATCTAGAGTATCGTTGTAAAAAAAAACGTACACCTACTTAGAAGCTTGTCCTGAAAAACGTAGAGAGTTCAAACAGATTGTAGCTGATATCCCCAAAGATAAACTGGTTTATATTGATGAATCAGGAATTGATACTACGAATCGGAAGCAGCGAGGTTGGGGTCAAAAAGGTCAAGTATTAGCAGGAAAGAAAAGTGGAAAACGGTATCAAATGACTAACATTATTGCGGGATATGTTAATCGAGAAACTGTTGCACCTTTAGTTTTTAATGGCTCTTGTGACACAAAGCTTGTCTTGCAATGGATTCACGAATCTTTAGTCAAGGAGCTTAAGCCAGGGCAAGTTGTGGTTATGGACAACGCTGCATTTCATAGATCCAACAAAATCAAAGAGCTTATTGAATCAGTTGGTTGCAAGTTGTTGTATCTTCCGGCATATTCCCCAGATTTGAATCCGATTGAGAAATTTTGGGCTAATATGAAACGTTGGATCAGATGTAACATCGATTAGTTTGAAAATTTATTAGACGCGCTATTTAACTTCTTTTCTATACCTAATACAAGTTAATCTATAATAAATAAAAATAGCGTTTTTTAAAAATATTTTTGGTTTATAGAATTTTATGTTTATTAATTGACATTTTTAAAAAAGTAATATAAAGTAATATTGATAATAATTTAACTTAATTTTATGAATATAGACCAACAAGTATTAAATAGTATTTTGATAAAAGAGATTAATCAAGGAAATTTATTAAAAGTTAAAAATTTGACTGAAGACGGCTTACAAGATTCAGAGGGAAAAAATATTAAAGCAGAGATAAATTCTAAAGTAGTTATTGGAGAGAGTATTAAAGAGAGCAGGTATGGTAGTTCAGTAAAAATTTTGCATAAATCTACTCCACTATTTGAATCAATCAATAAAGGGCATGTGGAAATTATTCAATACCTTCTTGAACAAGGGGCAGATGTTAGATGTACTAATAGTAAAAATTTAAATGCACTAGATCTAGTGTCTAATCTTAGTGCTCAAAATCCTTACAACCAAGGTTTTAAAAGTATATTGTCTTTAATACTTAAACAAGGACCGATTACAATAAATACGACAGACGTAAATTCTCTTAAGACCATATTAAAGATTAACGACGATAGTCATGAAATTGACCCTATAACGAAGCTTAAAAATTCTGATGAAGTATACGAAGTGATCTTTAGAAATAAACACGTTGAGGGTATGGATGATGTGGAAAGGTATTTAGATGATTGTACGGAAAATTGGATGCAACAACATAAGTTTTATGTAGGTATTTTTGCTCATATAACAGCAAAAATTCAAAAAAGTGAGTATAAAGATATTCAAGTTTTATTGAAAGATTTAATGGTTGTAGATAATTTTTATTGTGCTCAGAAAGATGAAGAATCAGGACCCGACGAATTCGTAATTGAAACCTTAAATTTACTAACTAAGACAATTTGTTGTAATTGGGGTATCGCTCCCCCTGCTACTCCTATCGAATCCTATTACGATTATTTTAACGGGATCATTAACCCAGATAATAGGAAGGGTAAGTTTGACCGTTTGGTAGAATCTGAGTCAGGTGATAATGACGAAATTTTTAATATGAGTAATAAGTTAGCTAAAATATTAAACTTAGAAAGCGATAGCTCTCAAAACTTTAAGGATATGCCATTAGCTATGGATAGGGGTGATGGCTATAATTTTTCAGAGCCTTTAGGAGAAAATTCTGAAAAAGAGAATGAAAATTAATTTTAAACAGAGATATAATTAATGAACAAAATCACTGATACTAAATCCAACAGCTAGACTTCATGATAGAGTATAATCTATGTATGAGGTAGATTTGTATATTTTTTAGCTTATCGGTTATTATGCATGAGCAAAAAAACTATAATATAGTATGGTTTAAGAAAGATTTGCGTATTTTTGATCATGCTCCTTTCTTTGAGAGCTGTATAACAGGTCAAATTTTACCGCTTTATATTGTTGAGCCAGAGTTATACACCTTGGCAGATTCATCGCCTAGACATTGGCATTTTATTTATGATTGTTTAATCGATTTGCGTGGAGATTTAAGAGCGCTTGGGGGTAATTTAATCATTCGTGTTGGGGAAGTATTGCAAGTGATGGAAAACTTATTTCATCAACTTGGTCATTTTACTTTATATTCTCATGAAGAAACTGGTAATGCTTGGACATACGAAAGAGATAAGTCTATAAAAGCTTGGTGTAATTCTCGGAGTATTATTTGGAGAGAGTTTCCAACAAATGGCATAGTAAGACGTCTTGCAAGTAGGGATAAATGGTCTAGCATTCGTGATAAACGTATGAATAACATTTTAGTGTCTGTTCCTGAGAATATAAGTTTTGTACAAGGAATAAATTCTGATGATTTACCATCTAAAGA
Organism: Candidatus Phycorickettsia trachydisci; assembly: GCF_003015145.1. Lineage (NCBI taxonomy): Bacteria > Pseudomonadati > Pseudomonadota > Alphaproteobacteria > Rickettsiales > Rickettsiaceae > Candidatus Phycorickettsia > Candidatus Phycorickettsia trachydisci. The sequence goes on from NZ_CP027845.1 coordinate 351,489, forward strand.
TCATAAAATCTTTGGTAAAGATATATCTAATAAAATACAAAAAGGTGGACGAAGTGAAGGAATAAAGGTTTTAAATTCTTTCTTAAGTGAAAGGGGTAAGGGATATATGCGCTACATCTCAAAACCTGGCTTATCACAAAATCACTGTTCTCGTTTAAGTGCTCATATCACCTATGGTACCTTGTCTGTGAGAGAAATAGAGCATGCTACAAAAGCTAAAATAAACTCGTTAACTTGCAATCCTGATCCAGAGGCTTCATTTTTTATACGTAATCTTGAGGCATTTTTATCAAGATTAGCTTGGCACTGTCATTTTATACAGAAGTTGGAGCAACAGCCAGAAATAGAGTTTAAGTGCACTCATTCTGCGTTTGAAGGTATGAGAGAGTCTTATTTTAGAGAAGATTTTTTTGAGGCTTGGAAAAGTGGTAATACAGGTTATCCTTTAGTTGATGCGTGTATGCGAGCGTTGCATCAAAACGGATGGATTACGTTTCGAATGAGAGCGTTACTAGTGTCATTTGCAAGCTACGATTTATGGCTAGATTGGTGTAAGACGGCACCATTTCTTGCAAAGTTATTTACAGATTATGAACCTGGTATCCATTATTCTCAATTTCAAATGCAATCTGGTGTAACCGGTATTAACACCTTTAGAATCTATAACCCAATAAAACAATCTTATGATCAAGATAAAGATGGTGAATTTATTAGACGTTATGTACCTGAGTTAAAGAGTGTGCCTGACTGTTTTATCCATGAGCCTTGGAAAATGATCGAGAGTATTAAAAATTATCCTGCGCCAATCGTCAATCATGAAAAAGCAATTCAAAAAGCCCGTTCAGAGATTAGTAAAAGGATCAACGCAACAGGTTTTCAAGAAGAAGCAAAACTGATAGTACAAAAACTTGGTAGTAGGAATAGAAAGCCTGTTAGGTCAAGTAAATCTGCTAAAGTTAGCAAAGGGCAGCTTTCTCTAAATTTACTTAGTTGACATCTCAATAATTTTCTATACGATCTAATCGCTCAAGTCATCACTAGATCCAGCGGTATTTACACTAATATCGATCAATTCAGCTATTTCGGAATGAGTATCGGCTGTATCTTGTGTAGCATCTATTTTTAAACGTTTGTGAGAATTAGATTGAATTTCTTTTGGTTTAGCTGGTCTGACTGATTTGAAATTCGTTATATCCTCACTTTTAAGAAAGCTTGTGATGTTATTCAATATATCTGGTGTGTCTGAGAATATGATTTTACTTAGATTATGTACAGGAGTTCTGGTCAAGACTATTTGCATTGAGTCGAGAGAATCTGTTTCTATTTTTTTGACACTTAATTTCATTTGATTAGAAATATTAGAGATCAAGTTTAATAATGTCTCGTCTTGAATTCTTTCAATTGCAGAGTCTGCAAATTTAACTCCATTTTTCAAAGAATCTAAGTATTGTAGTTTCGATTTTGTTTGAGTTAATTTTTCAAAAAAGTTAGGAGCTAGTCTTGGTGCAAATTTGTTAATAGCATTTGTTACTTCGGTTAATTGAGTATCGCTACATTCTTTCAAAAGAATAAGTGCTACCAGTATTTGCCCCAGTTGTTTATCAAGTTCATTTTTATACTTTGGTTCAAATTGCTTGATTAAATTTGCAAATAATTTCTGATGAGAAAAGTCAAAGGGTACTCCATGAGCATAAAGGTCTAAGAAAGTTGAAGTTGAATAACCGCCTGTATAACTGCAATCCATAATATTATCTAAAGGAGTAAATCCTTCTTGATTGGCAATATCGAGCCTAGCCCCTTTGTCCATAAGGTGTTTGAATATTGATGCTTTAAGCACAGGATCAGATTTTCTTTCAGCAACCAAATGTAAGGAGGTATTTCCTTTTCTATCCATTAAATTCATATCTGCGCCGTTTTGTATTAGATACTTTAAGATTTTTGGACTACCTTTCATAGCTACATACATTAAAGGCGTTCTGCCATGCTCATCAAGCGCGTTAATATCTACACCGTGTTCTACAAAAAACTTGAAATGCTCTATCCCCCTTCTCTTGTGATTTTTATCATAATTGTCCCAATGTACAGGATAAGTGCGGCCACAGTCTCTCCAATAAGGATTAGTACTAATGTAATGTAGAAAATTATGTTTCTTTGAGTGATCTAAAGCATGAATATCCATTCCCTTGTTTAAAAGCATTTCCATAATAGCTGTAAAATCATTGGCGCTGAATTTTTCTATAGCTATTTCAGAGAGTTCAAAGGTGTTTTTTAGAATATATGAATTATTTACATAAGGCAGTATCATGTCTATAATTTCAATTTTTTGACTGAGCAGGGCGTGTCCTAAAATACGATGATCAGTGCTTTTTAAAAAATCTTGTAGGCCCAGCTCAGTAACTTTTGTTAAAAGTAAATTGACTGCATCCTTATTTCCAGAATATGCAACATATGACATGAGTGTAGTTATATTTGACTCGTTAATATGAGCGCCTGAATTTATAAGCAATGCTGCAGCTTGGGTTTGGCCTTTAAGGAGAGATTGATGAAGGGGGGAAGATGTTGGATTATAGTTTACATCAGCGCCTTTGTCTATAAGCAATTGCATGGCTTCGAGATTACCTTTTTGCGCGGCATGATGAAGGGCTGTGGTATTACAATTAAATGTTGTATAGATATTTGCCCCTAGGTGTATAAGTAATTCCATGGCTTCAATATTGCCAGACCTTGCTGCCATACCCAAAGGAGTACCTTCACATGTTGGTTGATTAATATTTGCTCCACGGCTAACAAGCAATCTTATAGCTTCAAGATGGCCGGCTTTTGTAGCAAAATGAAGAGGCGTTTTGGCTTCATTTTGCGGCAGATATTGCTTATGGATATCAGCGCCCAGATCAAGAAATAGTTTTATTGCTTCAATATTACCAACCTTAGAGGCATGATGTAAAGGTGTGTAGCTAGCCATAGAGCAGTAGGCGTGGGTATTTGAGGCATCGAAATTTGCTCCGCTATTAATAAGAAACTTGATAGCCTCAAGGTTACCAGATTCTATGGCAAAATTAATAACTCTATAATCACCTTTTCTATCATTAATAGATGCACCTTTGTCGATAAGTAGTTGTATTGTTTCAAGGTTACCAATTTTAGCAGCATGGTGTAAGAGTGATAATTTGTTCGAATCTGTTGAATTTACATCAATCCCTGAGTTTAATGCATCAGATATTTTGGTGATATCTCCCTTTTTAATGGATTTTATTAGATCATTTAATAATTTTTGAGATTTCATTATTTTAGTTTTTTAAATGCTTATTATATAATATAATAACTTAAATTTAAAGAAAATGCAAAAAACATCTCTATAAAATTACAAAATTTTATCGATTGTATTTAAATATTAAGAGTTAATAGTTTTTTTGGATCGCTTAATCTCAGTAGAGTAGGGGGTAATAGATTGTATGTCTTTAAAGGCTGTTATAATTAAGACTAACCTTGTTGCCTGGATGTCTATGGATTTTGTTGGCAAGTTCTAGTTCTACTATAATAACACAAACCATGTTAATAGGAATTTGGCTAGAATAGGATAATGATTCAATGTCACTAGGAACGTTGGAAAGTAATGATAATATGGTTTCCCGCATTTCATCGGAGATGCTGACAATGCTTTTGGATCTATTGTCATAATCATCAGCGGGTGCTTCTGCTAAATTTGCAACTGTTTTTAGCTCTAGGTTAGGTAGGTTATTTAATATATCTGCAGCTGACTCTACTATTAAAGCTCCCTGTTTTAGTAAGTAGTTATTACCCTTATATCTAGGATCTGAAGGAAAGCCTGGAACTGCAAATACTTCACGTCCTTGATCTAAAGCAAGCTGAGCCGTAATTAAGGATCCTGATTTGATACTTGATTCAATTATGACTGTGGCAAGGGATAAACCTGCGATAATTCGGTTACGTTGAGGAAAATGTTGGCTAGAAGGTGCAGAACCTGCTGGAAGTTCAGCAATAATGCAGCCATTTTTGGCTAAATCAAAATAAAGTTCTTTATTTTCTTGAGGATAAATATGATCTACGCCGCCAGCTAAAACTGCGATAGTTTTATGTGCAGCTTTATGTGCTGAAGTATCAATTCCTCTAGCAAATCCTGAAACAATTGTAAGACCAGTTTCTGATAAATCTTTGGATAGTTTGGCAGCAAACTGCATGCCTGATATCGAACAATTTCTGGCTCCTACTACAGAAACGCAAGTAGAATTTAATAACTCTACATCTCCTATCACATTCAAGATAATAGGAGGATCGGAAATATATTTGAGAATCTTAGGATATAAAAGGCTATTGTAAGGAATAATCCTTGCTCCCACTTTGTTTGCCCTATATATTTCTGCCTCAGCTTGTGCGCTTGTAAAAAGGTTAATTGGTTTTTTACGTCCTCCTTTGAGCGACATTTCTTGAACATGCTTTATAGCCTCTGTTGCATTACCAAAAACCTTGACTAGATCTAAAAAGGTTTTAACTCCAACGTTTTCACTTCTGATTAACCTTATAATATCAACTGTCTCTTGAGTATAAGAAAATTTTTCGTTGGATTTAAAAACCTTTTCTAGCATTTTATAGTTCTTCGGCGTTAGAGATTAGATAATCGGAAACCCCTTGATTTGTTGCTTGCATAGCCGGTTTTCCTTTTTGCCAATCAGCTGGACATACTTCGCCATGCTCTTGTACATGGTCCCAAGCGTCGATTATCCTTAGACTTTCAGATACGCTTCTTCCAATAGGTAAGTCGTTAACTGTTAGATGACGTACAATAAGTTTTTCATCTATAAAAATACTAGCTCTAAAGCTTATCCCTTCAGGGTTAAGTACCTTATAGCTTCTTGATATATCTTTGTTTAGATCAGAAACTAAAGGAAAACGGATATGTCCAATACCTCCTTTATTGTGAGGTGTGTTTTTCCATGCTAGGTGGCTAAAATGTGAATCAACGCTTACTCCAATGACTGTAGTATTACGTTCATCAAATGACGATATTTTATTATGAAAGGATAAAATTTCAGTAGGACACACAAATGTAAAGTCTAAAGGATAAAAGAACAATAAGCACTTCTTACCCTCAATCGCAGCATATAAATTAAAGTTTTCGTGTATCGTATTGTCCGGCATAATCGCTTTTGCCGTGAAATTAGGTGCCTTATGGCCAACAAGTGTATTCATAAATCAATCTTAAAATTAAAATTAAATGTATTATAAGTTAAAGAGATAGCTAAAGGCTACTAGAAATTATACAAAATTTAATTACTTAAAACAAAAATTTATTTTGATCTTGATATCACTTGAGAGATTTTTTGTTTTTCTAAAATGTTATTTTGAAAAGTATTTGTTTGAGTGTTTTGAGGAGCAGAAATAAAGCTAGAAATGGAATCTTTTAGTTTTGTAAACTCAGAATCATTTGTTATATCGTAGATTAGTCTTTCTACTGCATTTTCTGGATTTTCTTGTTCTAAAGTTGTTTCTTTAATTTGATTGAATGATTTTTTATTATTATTTTCATCCTCAGAGATAGCTATTGAAAAGAGTTTGAGGGCGTCTTCAAATTTATCGCTTAATAATTTACCAGTGCCCATATATCTTAAGAGCTTATATCCACATTCAAAAGAATGCTTGTCTATCTCTTTAACCTTATATATATGGCGTGCATGAAAATCTATAGCTAACATATTACTCAGCACCGAGTATAAATAATCTGAAAGCTTATCTGTTAATACTGATCTTAAGATTTTATGTACTTCTTGAATATGATGCATAGATAATTATCTTTTAGGACCTTGATTTTTTGCCAATCTCATTTCTCTCTCTTGTTTTTTTCTTATGTGTTGTTTCCACTTATTTTTATGTTTTTCTTCTTTTTGTCTTTTTGCTTCAATTTCTTTAGACTGATCTGGGGTTATTACTCCTAAGGGATTTTTTTGTTTTGATTGACCTATCTCATTAAGACCTAGGTATTTTGTGATAGGATTATCTGCTAACTTGTGCATAGTAGAAATAAGGTCAGAATTATAAAATTCGCTTTCTAGCTTTGCTGATGATAACAAAATAGGATCGATTTCATCTTGTTTTGTCTTGTTAGATATTCTGCTTTGTCTTATTTCACGGCACAGATCTGTAAAATCTTTAGACATTTGGGTACAGAAACTAAGTTGGTTTGTTAAAGGATGATTGTGATGTGAGTGAAAATTTTCTTCATAATTTTTAAGTGTAACTCGTACTTTTTCCTTCAATTCTTCTTGAGTCTCATTAGCGGAAAATTGTATTGTGTTCAAGAGTTCATATTTGGATAGTGGAGCGTGATTGTTATAAGCTTGTTGAAATTTATAGGCCGAACTAATAAATTCACTAAACTCTATGGGATTAATATTTTCTTTAGTGGCAAGTTGTTTAATCCTGTCCTCTTCCACGCCCAAGATTGTTAGTTCTAGAGGATCAAGTGCTAAATTTTCTCCTATTTTCTGAGCTTCTGGCAGTGTGCTAAGATTTTTTTCTAGATTGAGTTGTATCTTAGTTAAGCTGTCTACCATGTCATAATCTAGAGGACGGTCGGTATCACCGTGAGCATTTTGAAATCTTGCTGCCAGGTCAACAAATTTACTAAATTCAACAGGATTAATATCTTCTTTGGTGGCAAGTTGTTTAATTTGCTTTTCTTCTAAACCTAACATTATTAATGACAAAGGATTAGTATTTAGCTTTTGTCTCTTCGTCCTTTCTGTTTCTGGCAAGTTTTTAAGATTTTTTTCTAAATTTAATTGTATATTAGCAAGATCTTCGGCCAGAGAGAAAGCTCTGTTTAATTCGGGCATTGTAGTATGTAATGATCCTAAATTTTTAAGTATTTCATGTTTTGTCTTTAGCATTTCAGTAAATCTTTCTTCATCTGCTGCTGTGAGTATTTCTCGTGTTTTTCCTGTGGCATTAGATATTGCTGATAGCCTTTCTTTTTCTTTTGCTTTTGGATTTAAAATAGCTCTTTGTATCAATTGAGCAGATCCAATGATCATCCCTGTGATGGCAGCTGAATCGAAGGTCATTCCTGCCGCAATAAAGGGGGTAAAAGGGGCAAAAGTAAACAAGGTTGCTGCGACAGCTAATCTTACCACCGCTAATGTTGTGGCTGTTAAGTATGGATATCTATTACAAAATTTAGCTATACCTGAAGTAGTAATCTTTAAGCATTTTCCACAAGCTAAAAGTACCTCCGATGGTTTACCAGAATCCCAAGCTTCTTTGAATATTTTTTTAGCTTCCTGAGCTGCGCTGATAACATCTTCTTTCCAGTATATTTTTGCGTACTTAAAACGTTTAATATCCTCTAATGATTTCGAAGGGTAAAGGTCAATGGAATTTAATAAAAACTCTATACCTTCCATTGCATAATTCTGGACAAATTCGGATTTCATAATTTGACCTTTCGCATTTGATAAAAAAAGTTCCCCCATTCCAACCAATCCTCTTCTTAATAAAATTCCTGCCATAATTTTGATTTAAATTTAATTCATATTTTGCTAAGATAATCGTTATCCTAAATAAAAGAAATTTAAGAATGAAGTTTGTGCTCTACGATTGGTTAGGATTAAACGAATACCTCTTTACCTTACTTAATTCTAGTTTAAACCATGGGTTATTGTCGTATTTTTTCTATCTAATCTCGATCTTATTTAAAGAATTTGTATTTTTGATATATTATGCTGCATTTGTTGTCTATCAAGTAAATAATCTGAGTGCTCAGACTTATGAAAAGTACAATAAAGTATTTAATAAAGCTGTAGAAATTGGATCTATTTACTCTAGCGTTATGGTGTTTTACACACTGATAAAATATACCGTAAATTTTCCTCGTCCGTATTGTAGCATGTCAAATTTTATCAGTATTAATAATTTTGCTCATGAGCGTTGTTTATCAAGTTTCCCAAGTGCTCATACTGCAATGGCTATTATTGTGTGTTGGTGGGTTTGGCCATATGTAAATAGGTTAGGAAGAATTTTATTAATAGCTTTAGTAATACTAGTAGGATTATCTAGAATAGCTCTTGCAATGCATTATCCCGCTGATATTATTTGGAGTGTTGTTATATCTTTGGGCATATGCCATATTGCACCTAAGATCTCTAGTTTAGGAATTATTCAAGATAAGATCTTGCAACCTATAAAAAAATTCATTTGGCAATTTGTAAAGAAATAAATTACATATCTTTTCTCATATCGTGTATAATGCTATCGAGTTATACCGATATTTTTATTTAAAATGAAACAAAACAAGGTCCTTATTGCGGCCATTTTTGGTAATATACTTGAGTATTACGATTTTACAGTTTTTACTGTTTTCGTTGGAGCAATAGGCAGAAATTTCTTTTCTAGCTATTCTGAATTATCTCAAATTCTTGCAAGTCTTGCAGTCTTTGCCGCTGGCTTTATAACAAGACCTGTTGGAGGAATTTTATTCGGTCATATAGGGGATAGATTTGGAAGGAGAATTGCTCTAATTCTATCAATAATTGGCATGACTATTCCAACCATATTTATGGGGATATTACCAGGTTTTGATGAACTTGGGATCGCAGCTCCAGCTTTTTTAGTTTTACTTAGATTAGTTCAGGGGTTGTGTATTAGTGGAGAAGGGGCGGGGGCTGCAATTTTTGTACTAGAACATCATCATAATTTAAGACCTGGATTAGTAACGGCTTTAGTTCATGCTTCAAACATTGTAGGCACTTTGATTGCTTCATTTGTTGCGATAATAATAGAGTATTTGTATCCTAATCACTCTCAAAGCTGGCGGCTTGCCTTTATGCTTGGAGGCGTTTTTGGTTTAGTGGGGCTTTACCTGCGTATTAAGGTGTCTGAGACTCCAATATTTCAAGAAGTTGCTAATAGAAAACGAGCTCATAAATCTCCTTTAAAGCACGTTATTTTGCATTCGTGGCGCTCTATGATAGTAACGTTTTTTTGCGGAGGTGTAACAAGCAGCTTGGTATATTTGGTTAAAACATACTTACAAGTTTTTTATTCAAATGTTTTGCAATTAGATAACAAAATCGCCCTATTTTATCTATCATATGCATCTTGTATCCTCATGATAAGCATGCCTATTTTTGGGTTTTTAAGTGATATATTTAACAGAACTAAAGTGATGGTTGCAGCGACCTTTACTGTTTTAGTATTAGTGATCCCAATTTTAATCTTAATGGGAGGTGATCAGCCGTATCAACAAATAATAGGGCTTACTGCTTTGGGGATGCTTGCGGGTAGCATCTCTGGGAATTCGTATCTGTTCGTAATATCCTTATTTAGACCCGAAGAAAGATTTTCGGGTGTTGCGATAAGTTATAATCTTGGTATTGCAGTTTTTGGTGGTACAAGCGCCATTGTTGCTAGGTATTTAGTAGAGATAACAGGTTTATTTTATGCTCCAGGTTTTTATATTATTGCAACAGCTATTATGTTTTTAACAATAATATTTTTAATGCGCAGAAAGCTAAAATGGGTATAACGCCTTATAAATTCGGTCTTCTAGGGGAATTTTTGACATCGATTTTATATCGATTGAAATTTTATAAGATTTTAGCTCGTAGATTTAAAACCAAATATGGTGAGATTGATATTATTTGCGTCAGGGCTAATACTCTTGTTTTTATTGAAGTAAAATCTCGAAAGCAGGATTACGATGATGTCTTGTGTTTTAAAAATCAACAACAAAGGATCGTGAGAGCTGCTCAGTATTTTATTTATAAAAACCCTGCTTATAATAACTATAATTATAGATTTGATTTAGTCTTGATTAAGCCTTATTCTTGGCCTATATCCTTGGAAAATTTTATAGTCATTTAAAATATTTACTGATAAATGTTGAGTTTTAGAGGTAAAGTATGTTATTATCTTTGGGTCTAGAGAAAACAATTTAAAATTTAAACAAAATGAGTGTTTGCGATTTAACAGGTAAAAAAGCTGCTTTTGGCAATATGGTTTCTCATTCTCAAAGAAAAACGCGTAGAAAATTCATGGCTAATATGCAAAGCAAAACTTTTGTTAGCTCAGCTTTACAATCTAAAATTAGATTATCTGTTTCTTCATCGGCCATAAAAACTATAGATAAAAGTGGCGGCTTAGATGAATATTTATTAAAAGCTTCAAACGATGTTTTATCGCCAAAAGCTAAGACTCTTAAAAGTAAAATAAAAGATAAAATGGCAGCATTATGAAAAAGGATATACACCCTCAATATAAAGCTTTAACAATTGATATTAAAGGTAGAAAGTACCATACAATGTCTACTTATCCTGCAGAAACTTTGATTATGGATATAGACTACACAACTCATCCAGCATGGACTGGTAAAGGGTTTACTGCTGCCAATGAATCTAATACTGCGGTAAGCAGCTTTAACAAAAAATTTGCTGGCTTAAACTTCGGTATTAAGTAAGACCTTAAAGGCTGTAAACTACGCAGCCTTCGTGATACGGTTTATATATCATAATTATCTGTAAATACATCTTCTCCCATAACATATGATTCATTTGTAATTTCATCAAGCTTATCTTCAAATATTTTGGAACAGATTTGAGGTAGCGCATTCTTTGAAGCGGTGGCTATTGCAAAAAAATGAGGTGAAAAAGCTATTACATTTGCTAAAGCAGCATCTGGTAAGTTGTATTTGAGCGCCATTGACATGGCTTTTTTGCCTTGATTAGTAAGATACTGAGCTTTTTTATCGCCTAAAACCTCTTGAGCTTTTTTGATTGCAAATTCTGTATTGATATCTGCAAGCCTTTTTAAAGATTCTTGTAAGGTTAGATCTAAAGATTTTAATTTGTTAAGACTCAAGGACATTTGTTTTATTTCATTCAAAATATGTTGAACTTGTTTAGGCGATTTTGCTTCTTGTAGCTGTTTATCAATAAAAGTGAATAATTGCTTTATGTTTAATATCGGGCGCGTATTGGTAAGTCTATTTTCTATAAATTTCTCTAGAGAATTTTCTACCGGCTGAGTTGCAAACTCATTGTTACATGATATTTCATTTGATGAATTTAAATAGTCGGAGGGATCACATATTAAATCAACTGTACAAATGATATCAGCAATACTTTCCGTAAAATTTGGATTAAAACTCATGGAATGATCCTCTAATGCTTTCCAACTTTCAAATATGATGTTTGCAAGAGAAGTGAATTTTATAATCTGGTTATCTGTGCAATCAGCAAGGGTCATTTTAAGTTGATGTGTGCTTATAAATCTTGCTATCGACGGTTCTAACATTACCCCTGCTCCATAAGCTATTAACCAGTTTGATATGTCATCTAAATTAATTAACCTTTGTACAATTTTTGGATGATCAGGATGTTGATTTTTTAAAAGAGAGAGATATCTCTGGGCTTCCGCTGTTAGGACTTGAAGAGAGGAATCGTTTGCTTCTAAAGCCCCAAGTTTTAGTAAATATTTTGCTGTTTTATACTCTCTATTAGCTATTGCATAAAATAGCATGGTTCGTCCATCATTATCTTTGCTATGAATATTTCCTCCTTTATTAGTCAAAAATTCTATTGTTTGAATATTTCCACGTATTACGGCATAAAATAAAGGGGTGCGACCCTGCGAATCTTTAACTTCCATATCAGCGCCGGAATCGAGTAAGAGTCTAAGGATCGTAATGCTATTTGTGATTGAGTAAGTTGCTTCATGCATATAACTCCAATCAAGAGGAGGGTTAAATCTTTTATTTACATCGTAGTTTTGTTTTAAGCATTCTTTAATTTGTCTAACGTCGCCAGTATTGACAGCCTTAGCTAGTTTATAGGGATGTATATGTTCAAATGGTATAAGCTTATAGATAAAACTATAAATGTAAGACCACATCTGTATTTACCTTATTTGTCATATTAATGGTGTTACAGTAAATAAAAAAACATGGTATGTAAACGTTCTTTCGTTCAAAAAAGCCAAAAATGTTCTAAGTATATTTTAAATGCTTGATATGTTGCGAATTGTTATATGTAAGCTGGTTAAGTATTTATTATCCACTTGCTTGATTGTGAAGCTCTTCATATTGCCTGAGGTTTCTTGATCTGGAAAGGTTATTAAAGTCTCCATAGGATTTTTGTTAGTATAGCTGAAATCGGACGCGCTTTGAGGATCTAGAAATGAACATACTGAACTCATTAAATCTCCTTGATTAAAGACCTCTTTCATACCATAGGCTTGTATTTGTTTAATCAGCAAGGCACATTCTGAAAGTTTTAAATTTCCTTCTTCAAATATTTCTTGCAAGCTCAAATCAGCTATCTTTTTATTAAGCAAGATCTTTTCTTCCGGCTCTAAACTAATTTTATCCAATTTTGCCCTCAACGATTGTGCATCAAGTAGTTCGGGTAGTTTAAGATTTTTTACAAATACTGTTGCTATTCTGTTTTCTGTAGCATGTTTTACTTCTTCAACACAATTTAAAGCCGATGAGAATTTATAAAAAGGGGAATTTTGATTAATTTCACCTTTTAATCTGATATTTAATTCTTTTAACTTAATATCCAGTTCTTTTAATTCTTCACATTTAATAATATTGTCACGCAAAAGGTAAATATTATTGCTTTGTTCTATATCACGTATTGATGTATGAGGTTTAATAATATCAATCGCTAGCTGTAAAAGGTGTGCAGAGCCATTCAAGGCATTTTGATTAATATATACAGCCGCATCCAAAGCTGCTTGGCATTGATTAACCTCACCATATCTTGTCAAAGCTTTATATAAATTATATCCAGTGGCTATTTTTTCTTTGTCGTATCCTTCCACGGAAAAAATGCCATTTAAAAAGTCTATATCTGTATAATAATGCACCCTTGAATGTATGGATAGGGGAACATTTGTATTAGCAAATAATAGTAAAGATATCGTAAATTTTGTTGTTTCGTTTATGACCGGTGATGAAACCATAGGGGAAAGGGCGTGATCAATAACATTCGATTCGACGTCGCTACCATATTCCAACAAAAGATTTATAATGTTGATAGCAACATTATTAGGAAAAATTTCTCTTTCTCCGAATCTGTTTATATCAGTAATATTAAAAAAAGACAATAGTGCGTTTTTTTGGCTATTGTCTCTAATATTAACATCGACACCTCTGTTTAAGAGATATCGTACTGTTTCAAGTTGTCCGTGAACTACAGCCTCATGCAGAGCTGTATTTCCATAACCGATTTGGGCGTTGAGGTTAAAACCGTGATCTACCAAAAGATTGATTATTGGCAGCGATATATCTTCTACATGAAGAAAAGCTAGACATAAGGCCGTTTCTGCTCGCTCATTTCTAATATTTACGTTAGCACCATTTTCTAAAAGGTATTGAACTATATCAACACGACCATTCCTTACAGCTTCATGCAGAGCTGTTTCACCATCACTGTCTTGAACATTAATATTTTGACCGTTTTGTAGCAACCAATGTATCATCTCAAGATTATTATCCGTAGCAGCTGAGACTAATAATGGAACGCCTGGGGCATTAATAATATGGTGAGCCTCAAAATACTGGAGCAAATTATTACCTAATAGGCCAGCTGCTATAAAATACAAAAGATTGAATCCATTTGGATCTTGAGGGTTAATATCTTCTCCCCGCTCTTTTAGAGATAGTATCTCTTGCTCAACTTCTGAAGTGTGCTGTATTACCCTATCCTTTAGCATCTGTTGTTCCTGTAAATTTTGGGTTCTTGCAAGTGTGAATAATGTATCAATTATCATATTGATATTTTTTGTGTGGGTTTTTGTTTGCAGTACTTATATTGTAATATAGCCCAAACGCCAATATAACACAATCGATAAAACGCAATGTAAGACTTGATACAGCCTTACATGCATATAGAAGAGCTATGGACGCTTGTCGTCAGAAATGATTTCAAGAGTAGGTTGCATGAGATCGTCAGCGCGACCATCGATTTGAGCTTGGAATACTTCTTCCCATGTACCTTTAGTTGCAGCTCGTGCATATTCAGTAACCCTATTTTCAAAGAAGTTGGTGTGTTCTATACCGTGTAATATTTCATCAAACCAAGGTAAAGGATTTTCGGTTATTAAATACATTTCCTTTAGCCCCAGTTGCAGCAGTCTTCTATCGGCGATATATCTAATATATTGCTTTACTTCTCGTGGGGTTAGTCCATGTATATTCCCTAATTCGAAAGCAAGATCAATGAAAGCATCTTCAAACCTCACTATGTTTTCGCATATCTCATATAGACGGCTTTGGAGCTTCTCATTCCAAACTTCGGGGTTCTCATTTAAGAAGGTTTTGAATAACTTGACCATGGAGACAACGTGCAAGGTTTCATCGCGAACTGACCAAGTTACGATTTGTCCCATGCCTTTCATTTTGTTGAATCTTGGGAAGTTAAGCAAAATAGCAAAGGATGCAAATAATTGCAAACCTTCTGTAAATGCTCCAAATGCTGCTAAGGTAAGGGCAATTCCCTCCTTGGAATCAACATCAAAATTCTGCATGTAGTCGTGCTTATCTTTCATTGCTTTGTATTGCAAGAAAGCTTGATATTCAATTTCTGGCATTCCAACAGTCTCAATCAGCTTAGAGTATCCATCAATATGAATAGTCTCCATATTCGAAAATGCTGCAAGCATCATGTTAACTTCGATTGGCTGAAATATTCTTGAATACTTCTTCATATAGCAGTTATTTACATCAATGTCCATTTGAGTAAAGAACCTGAAGATTTGGGTTAAAAGATGCCTTTCTTCATTTGTAAGGTTGTATTTCCAATCTTTGATATCATCGGCCATATTAACCTCTTCGGGAATCCAATGGATTCTTTGCTGGGCTAGCCATGCTTCATATGCCCATGGATAATTGAAAGGCTTGTAAGCTATGCTTGCTTGTAATAATGAAGGTGATGATGCTAATGACATAATATTATTTCTAAATTTAAAGTTAAACTAATCTACTGACACGCTAAACATTCGTCATATTTTTTTGGCTCTTCTTGTCTCAATGCCATCTGAGCTTCAGGTTTTTCAGCTCTTTGGATAGTTTGGAAAGTACGACAATAGTACATACTTTTAACTCCTTTCTGCCAAGCTGTAAAGTGTATATCGTGGAGGTACTTTTTATGCACATCACTAGGTAAAAACACGTTCAAAGACTGGGCTTGCGTAATAAATGGCGTCCTATCTGCTGCAAGTTCAACTAACCATCTTTGGTCTATTTCATACGCTGTTTTAAACACCGCTTTTTCATGATCAGACAAAAATGAGAGATGCTGAACGGAACCTTCATTTAAAGCTATCGAACTCCAAGTCTTTTCACCATTATAACCTTTTTGTTCTAAAAGTCTTTCTAAATTTTTATTTCTTACAACAAATGATCCTGAAAGAGTTTTTTGAGTAAAGCTATTTGCTGCATAGGGCTCAATTCCAGGGGATGAGTTGTTTGCTATAACTGAAATGGAGGCAGTTGGAGCTATTGCGGTAAGATTACTGAAGCGTGCTTTTAATCCAACTTCTTCTGCATCGGGGCAGCTACCTTTTTCCTCGGCTAAAATTTTAGAAGCAAGCTTAGTTTCTTTATCGATATGCTCAAAAATCTTTTTATTCCAAACTTTTGCCATTACTGATTCAATAGGTACATTTTGGGATTGTAAGAATGAGTGAAAACCCATCATACCAAGACCAATACTTCTTTCGCGTGATGCTGCGTAAGCTGCATTTTTCATCTCTGGAGGAGCGTTGTCAATGAAGTCCTGCAGTACGTTATCTAAAAATCTTACGACATCTAATATGAACTGTTTGTTATCTTTCCATTCATTAAAGTACTCTAGGTTTAATGATGATAAACAGCATACGGCTGTACGCTCTTCTCCTAAATGATCCGTTCCGGTTGGAAGTGTTATCTCGCTGCATAAATTAGAGGTTTTAACAAGTAATTTTAGCTTTTTATGATGGTCGGGTATAGCTCTATTGACTGCGTCTATAAAAAGTATATAAGGCTCGCCTGTCTCAATTCTAGATGTAAGGATTTTAATCCATAATTCCCTAGCTTTGATGGTGCTAATAACCCTTTTATCTCTAGGACTAATTAAATCCCAATCCAATCCTTGCTCAACTGCCTTCATGAATTTATCACTTATGACAATACCATGGTGGATATTTAAAGATCTTCTATTTACATCCCCTCCTGTTGGTTTACGAAGTTCTATAAATTCTTCGATTTCAGGATGATCTACTGGTAGGTAGACAGCTGAACTTCCACGTCTTAAAGATCCTTGAGATATCGCTAAAGTTAAAGAATCTTGAACTTTAATAAAAGGCACAATACCTGAGGTTTTACCGTTAATTCCAACTTTTTCATTAATAGATCTAACGTTGCCCCAATAGCTTCCGATGCCACCGCCACGAGATGCAAGCCAAATGTTTTCATACCATAAATTAGCAATTCCATGCAGGCTATCATCAGTTTCATTTAAGAAGCATGAGATAGGCATACCGCGTTTTGTACCTCCATTGCTCAATACTGGTGTTGCCGGCATGAAATATAAGTTACTGATATAGTCGTAAAGTCTTTGAGCATGTTTCTTGTCATCTGCGAAATGCGCAGCGACTCTTCCAAATAAATCTTGAAAATCTTCTCCTTCAAGTAGGTAACGATCTTTTAAGACTGATTTACCAAAATCAGATAATAGATTATTACGTGATTTGTCAATTTTGATATCGTATCTAAAGCTAACCATGAATAATAGTATATAAGTTTATACATTCCTAATCCTATCCTCTAAAAATTCTAATATCAAACACTAAAACACTAAATATTATTTAAAAATTTCCTTGACATACTACATGTAGTATCTTAACCTTTGGAGCCTTGAATCAAATAGGGATTTAGATAGTTAAATTTTTTTACTTTCAATATATGCAAATCTATACATGAATTTGCTGTTACATATTTATACTGAGTAGGAGCATTCAAATCTAAATGTTGATTTAAAATTAAGGTTTTGATAAACTATATTGTAAAATAATAGTTAATATAAAAGATAGTTTATGTGGTACAAAAATTTAGGATTTAAGGTAGATAGAAAATTAAAAGAGGCTATGAACGAAGATAATTTAGAAGATATTAAAAGATTATTAGTACCTTCAAATGATCCAGAAAAAATTTCATTGAACTCTCTTTTGCCTGAAGCAATAAAGCTAGGTAAGATAACTTTTAATCACACAGATTCATTGTTAGAGTTTTATAATTTAAGTGACGAAGAAAAAAAAGAAGGTAAAGTATTCTTTAATAATTACTTAGCCGAGTCAATAGATATAATACTTGATCTAATAGATTATTTAGTTCATAGAGGTGCTGATGTAACTGCAGCAATAGATCCGACTGAACATCAAACACACTGTTTGGACGGAAAGCCTATTGAAGCTGGGAGTTTTCCAAATGAAAAAGAGTATCATAATATCTCAACAAATTTGCACATGCCTTTAGCGGTAGGAAAAGTTAATGCTGAAGTTATTGGTGAAATAAGTTTTCGTTGGAAGTATAAGCTTCCAAAGCGCTGCTACCTAAGTAATCATGTAAAGTCAGCCCAAAGGGACTTAATGCGCAACATTAGTGAACAAAATGATAATATGCAAATAAAGTTGACGCAAAAGCTACTAGACAAAGGGGTAGATTTAGACACAACGTGCATTAGTGAAAAGGGACATGAAATTGGCTTTTTAGGTTTTATCCATGATCGCGCGGATTGTCGTTATACTAATCAAATGAGAACGTTTAAAGCTTTTTATGAGCTTCAGAAGAGTAAAGATCCCAAACAAATTCTTGATGCTATCAAATTTATATATACCCAAGCTTTTCCTCCAGATAGTTTTCGTAAGCCATGTTCTGCGCTTGAAGATTTAATCCGAAAAAAATTGTCTATAGAGGTTGGAAAGAAACTAGCTTTTGATGTTACCAAGGCTTCTGACGATCCGATAGGTTACGCTGCTGCCTTTTTAGATCTGAAAGAACAGTTTTACGTAGCAACCTTGACTAAACAAATGTATAACGATTTACCAATGGAACGTATGGGTGAAGCTTCGGAGAATGCAAATAGTAGTATTTTCGATGCTAGTTAAATTTTTTTACTTTCAATATATGCAAATCTACTATAATAGGTTTAATAATTTACATTGTCTTAATGGTCTCTACAATAATTTATTTAAAGTACTTGTTACTTAAAAATATCTTTGATTTAAAGCTAAAATTTCAATAAACTAATTCATAAAGCAGTAATTAAATATTAAAGGTATGTCCAATGTGGCGTGAAAATATAGGTTTTAGAGTAGATAGAAAGCTTAAAAGTGCTATGCAGGCTGACGATCTAGAAGCTATTAAAAAATTATTAAAGCCTTCTAAAGATCCAGAAGAAGTTTCTCTAAATTCTCTTTTACCTGAGGTAATGCAACTAGGTAAGCTACATTTTGATCATCCTTCATTGCGTGAGTTTTGCAAGCTCTATTTAGATCCAAATTCAATCAGGTCCAAAATTGAATATAAGAAAAATGAAAAAGGCGAAGAAGAAGGTAAGGTAGCTTTTAATAAATATCTATCCGAATCACTAGATATACTTGTTGGCTTGATAGATTACCTAGTTAGTAAAGGTGCTGACGTAAATGCCATAATGGATCCAAATGAGCACAAGATATGTTGTTGGGAGAAAATAGCTAAATATGGTAAGTATATTCTCTCTCACCCTGCAATTGAAAGTAAGGAACAAGTTTATAAACTTTCCGTAAGTTTATATATGCCTTTAGCTATAGGTAAATTTAATATTATGGATATTGAAACAGTTAATGGAAGATACATACGTAGTGGAGACAAGGTAGTACCGGTTCAAAAAAGTTTACTACCTTATTTCAAGGAACAAAATGATAATATGCAAATCAGATTGACGCAAAAGTTAATAGATAATGGTGCTAATCTGGAAGCGACTTGCATAAGCGAAAAAGGACATGAGATTAATTTTTTAGATTTTATCAATAATTGCGGAGATGATCGGTTTTCTGATCAAAAAAAAATGTTTTTAATATTTTATGATCTTAAGGCAGATAAGAACATTGCGCAAATTCTCAAGGATTTTAATAAGTCTTTATGTCAAAAAAGATATCCAGATGATGTCCTGAAGAATCTTATTGAGATGTGGTCTCTAGCTGATGAAGATGTTCAAAAACATCAAAAGGAGCTCATTATATACAAGCCATGCCCTGCTCTTAAAGAGTTAATGCGTCAAAAAATAGCCAAAGAAGCTGGAAAGAAATTAGCTTTTGATATTACTAAAGCTTCTGATAATCCAATAGCTGGCGCTATTGATTTTCTAGACCTAAAAGAAGTAGTTTATTGCGCTACCTTAACTAAAGAAGAACATGATGATTTATCATGTATTGGTCAGGATGCTTCGTAAGTGTAACCAAGTAGCAATACTCTCTTTTATCCGTCTTTGATGACTCGGTATCACAAATCTTGAAATATCTCTTTCAAGGAGGGAGATAATTATGTTAAGCTATGTACTTAAAAAGACTAGCAAAATCAAAATTTATGAATTTAACATTTGAAGAAGTGTTGCCTTTAAGAGGTCCGGCGAAAAACCTTGTAGTGATGTTACATGGAGTTGGTTCTAACGCTAAAGATTTAATCAGTATTGCACCTTACATGCGTCAATCTTTGGAACACACCTACTTTATTTCCTTAAATGCCCCTAATAAATACGATATGGCTCCTTTTGGCTATCAATGGTTTAGTTTGAAAAACAGGGAACTAAGTGTGTTACAGCAGGGTTTAGCTGATGCAGTACCTGGGGTTGTGAAATTCTTAGATGCTAAAACAAAAGATCTTGGGTTAAAATTTGAGGATGTGTTTTTGATAGGTTTTTCTCAAGGTTCAATGGTTTCGACTCACTTAGCGATGTCGATGAATAAAAAGCTTGCAGGAGTAATTGGAATGAGTGGTTCAATTATTCCACGTCCGGTTTTTGAGGGTAATAATCAAACTCCTATATGTTTAATGCATGGCACAGATGATGAGGTAATTAGTGCAGATGCGATGTATAGAGGTGAAAAGTATTTGGGTGGATTGGGTTTTGATGTTCAAGCTCATGTTATTCCATTCCTAGGCCATTCCATAGATGTAAAATGTATAAAAATTGCAGTTAACTTTATAAAAAATCATCATGCAGGATAATATTATAAATGATTTAATAGAACTTGAAGCAAAGCGTCAAAATGAGCAAGTATGCCTTATTGCATCTGAAAATTTTGCAAGTAAAGCTGTCCGCAAAGCGCAAGGCTCCATATTAACTAATAAATACGCAGAAGGTTACCCAGGTAAACGTTACTACGGTGGATGTGAATTCGTTGATCAGATAGAGGAGATTGCGATTAATAGAGCTAAAAAGCTTTTTGGCGCAGAGTATGTGAATGTTCAGCCTCATTCTGGTTCTCAAGCAAATCAAGCTGCATTTCTTGCCTTGCTTAAACCTGGTGATACTATTCTATCTCTAAGTCTTAGTGCTGGTGGTCACTTAACTCATGGTTCTAAAGTCAATATGTCTGGTAAGTGGTTTAACGTTGTTCACTATAATTTAGATCCCAAGACTTATTTGATTGATTATAATGAGATTGAAAGATGTGCGCTGGAATATAAGCCGCAGTTAATTATCGCTGGATTTTCAGCTTATAGCCGTAGTATAGATTTTGATATATTTAGGAAGATAGCTGATAAAGTAGGGGCTTATCTTCTAGCCGATATAGCTCATATAGCCGGCCTTATTGCTGCTGGATTTCATCAAAATCCAATAGATTTGGCAGATATTGTTACATCCACTACACATAAAACCCTTAGAGGACCTAGAGGAGGTATTATGATGAGTAATAACCAGGATATAATGAAGAAATTAAATTCAGCTGTATTTCCTGGTATGCAAGGAGGTCCTTTAATGCACGTAATTGGAGCGAAAGCTGTTGGATTTGGAGAGAATTTGCAACCTGAATTTAAAGATTATATTAATCAGGTCATTAAGAATAGCCAGGCCTGTGCTAGCGCTCTTATTAGTAAAGGGTATGATGTGCTTACGGAAGGGACGGATAATCACATGGTTTTAATTGATTTACGTAGTAAAGGTATTACCGGAAAAGATGCTGAGAGCGCTTTAGAGTCTGTTGGAATAATTTGTAATAAAAATATGATACCTTTTGATCCAGCTCCTCCTGCAGTAACATCGGGTATCAGAATAGGTACTCCTGCATGTACAACAAAAGGTTTCAAGGAAGGAGATTTCGTTTATATAGCAGATTTGATAGCTGAAGTGTTAGGCGGCTTAAATAAGTTTGAAAAAGTTAAAACTGATATAAGTGATAAAGTTTATAACCTATCTCAAAAATTTGCGTTTGTATAAACTTATTAGTTTCATTTTAAATTTCTCAGGTTGTTTAGATAGTCATTCTAAATAGAAAATTTTTGCAAATATAGCACTGTTGGTATGAATATTATGAAACGGGTAGGCTAAATATTAAAAAAAGTTGTTTTATGGTCAATATATACTTATCATGTTGAAAAAATATTTATTTTGGCCATCAGATGAACTTTCGAGATCATATAGAATTATTTCAGGGTATCCAATCGGGTAGAATAGAGCAAGTAAAAAGTAAATTAGAAGCACTTGAAAATAATTCTGAACGAAAAATATTATGTGAAGTAGTTCGGTATCTTAGATCATTTTTACAGGAAGAGTATACAATCGACAGTCCTTGTCATAGTAAGGACTACGAAGAGTTTGTTGGTCTTACTCTTTTAGAATGTGCTATAAAAAATGCTAATCTAGATATAGTCAAATTATTGCTAGATTATGGTGCAACACCTGGGGAAGTCTCTTATTTAACGTATGAAGATGATACAATCGGGGTAACGCATAGTATTCCCTTAATTACTGCTTCAGAAAGCGGTAACTTAGAAATCGTTAAATTATTATTAGAGTATGGAGCAAGCTTTAATATGATAAATTTTCCATTGCTTTATGCTGTGAAAGGCAATAATCCTGATATGGTTGAGTGGTTTTTAGAGAATACTCTGAAACCTGCATATGAAGGACAGTGGTATGAGTTATTAGATATAGCTATTACAAATAAAAATAAGAATATTTTAGCAATTTTAATAGATGACCCTGCAATGGCTTTGAATCCATCTGAGGGGAGGGTGTTGCTTTGTAAAGCTGTTAAACAGAATGATATAAGTATAGTAAAGTTTTTGATAGATAAAGGGTTAAGCTCAAATTCTAATGCCTTATTTCCGGCTATTGATAACCGAAATTTAGAAATGCTTCAATTACTTCTGACGCATGGTTTTAATGATGATATTAATAAGGAGGTAAGTGATTACAATATGACTGCTTTAGCTTGGGCCATGAAATCCAGATATTATGAAGGGGTAAAATGTTTATTGAAGTATGGTGCTAATACAAACAAACTTTTATGGACTGATGAAACAGAATCTGTTGAAAAAGGGGATGATACATATTTTGAATTACTAGACCAATATCAGGATCAATCTGCAACAGAGGAGAGCAAAGGTAAACACAAGCTTTTAATAGGAGACATTGATGCGGATTGGTAGATAATTATTTAATTCGTGATATTTTGATATAGCTTATTCTTTTTTGAGGGGTACAAAATTGGTAATAACTAACTTCTTCAGTCTATGGTGATGGATAAAAAGCATCATAAATACTTATCAAGTATCTATGATGCTTAAGTATCTTTAGGAGTAGTGGTGTTATTCTCCTCTGCCCCATCCTGTACGTTTTTTCAAGTTAGCAGCTAAGCTAGTCGCCCCTGTTTTCATTCGCTGAGCTATGGAAGGCTTTTTAACATCTTCTCTAGTCTGTTCTACCGTTTGACGATCTTTAGGTGATAATTTATTCCATAAATTTGTAGCTCCCGCAGACATATTACTTCCTAAATCAGACATACCTTGCCTTGTTTTTGAAATACCTTCAGCCACGTTTTGTTTTGCTTTTGAGATGACTCCATCTGATGAAATACCCATTTGCGCTAAAGTATACTGGTCAGCTATAGCTACACCTTGCTGAGCTTTGGTTGTGGCAATTCCTAAATCTTGTTTGCGAATTTCTGCTTCTAATGAACCAACTACTTTCGTAAGTGCTTTTGACTCTTCTTGCAACTCATGTAGGCTATTTTCAGAAGCTTGTTTCCGCTGCCCATTATCCTTTAAGGCTTTTTCAATTCGTTCTAATTCAGCCTGTAGTTTTGCATGTGACTTTTCTCCCGCCTCTAAATTAGCAACAAAATTTGGTATGTTTCTGTTAGCTTCTTTCCATCTATTTTTTGCCGCATCAATATTTTGTTCAACCGATCCTGTAGCGCCTTCTTGGAATCTCAATTCTGCATCAGCTTTTTGTTGACTTGCCTTAGATTCTCTTATGAATCGACCAGCTGAATCTTCGAGAGCCCTTAATTCTATCTGTTCTCTTTTTGTAAGAGGACCTTTTCTGCTTTGTTGTATATTTTGAAGTTCTTCTTCAAATTCTCTGACCTCTTGAGTCTGATTTTTTAAGGTGTGTTGTAATTCTGGTAATTTGCCTCCTACATTTGTGTGCAAGTGAGAAAGTGCTTTTATGTCATGTTTAGCTGCTGCCGACTTTTTCGTAATTTGTGCTAGCGTTTCCAAATTTTCGTTAGTTATGGCGGTTGCTTGTTGTATCGTGGATTCTAATTGTTTCTTCTGTTTTTCCAAAGCTTGTCTTTCTTTTTCCAAGTTTGAAAGAGTTTGGGTTGTTTGTTTGATTTTATTTGTAGCTTTCTGCAATTCTTCTTTTTTCTCTTTCAAAATAGAATTTCTTGTTTCTCTGAATTCTTGCTGACTAGCAAGTTTTTCGGATAGAGATGTTACTTTGCGTTGAGCAGCGTCTTGAATTGGTCGTTTTTTCTCTTCTTGTTTAAATTGCTTTTCTGCTGCTTCGCGTGCTTTTATTTCCCTTTCTTCTTGTTTTAATTGAGCTTTTTTCCTATCAATTTCTCCCAGTTGTCCTTGACGGGGCGCATTCCTTTTAAACAAATTGCCTAAGCGATCTTTCATAGAGCGTTTTTCGAGATTTTGTTTCGTTAATTCTTCTATCCTTTCATCCTGACGTACCCCAAACATGTGCTGTAAGTTTTCAAGTGCTTCCTCTCCCCGAATATCATTTGCTTTTTGATTATCCTTTTTTGCCCTTCTCTGAGCCGCTAATTCTGATCTTTCAAACATGTTATTCATAGATTCAAAAGCTGCTGCTTCTTTTGCTTTTTCCGCTTTTATTGCTGCCCTCGCTTTAGTACCACGAAAAACTCTTTGTATTGTAGTAGCTGCCGCTGCTGCTTCTCGTTCTGCTTCTCGTTCTGCCTCTTTTTGTTGGTAGATTGGTTGCACGTTTTTTGTAAGTTCTTGTATTATCTTTTTGCTGTCATTATCGAAATAACGTTTTAGACCCAAGCTCCAGGCCATGGGACGACTTTTTGCGAAGTTATTGACAGCTTGCTCTATTAAGTGATGATAAGCTTTAGGTATTCCTGTTTGATTCTCATCAATATTTTTATAATTATTAGTTCCAAATGATTCCTCGATAAAATTGAAAATTTTGCCTGCTATTTGTTCTGGTGTATCAGCCATAAAATGTACCTTTATTAATTATACAGGCTTATTATACTTTAAGTTAAAAATTTAGGTTATTAAAGTACCATATAATTTACGATTTTTAATATATTAGTAGCAATATAGGCACAGAGACTCATATTTTCTTTTTGTTTTGTGAAAATTTTTTAAAAAAGATATCACTTTATGGTGAAGTATTAAAATAGTTAAAAATTTCCAAATAAACAAAGATTATACGAGGCTTTTTTGATAAATATTAGAGTGGATCTTGCTGATCGTGATGGTCATAAAAGTCTGTAGCTTTGCCTAACTAAGTGCATGGTTAGTGTTGATTCGTGGTGTCCTAAACCTAAGTCAGGTAAAGTGACATCATTATGCTTTGGAAGTTCCATTGATTTGGAAAGTTGAAATGATTGTTGCAGTGCTAATTTAGCTTGTGCCTTAACCTCTTCAGGTAAGCTATCTAAAGTATGGTGCCTTTTCTTTTCCATTGTTTTAGGAGAATAACATCTGGCTTTAGGAGAATAACATCCTTGGTGCATTTCTGAGACTGCCTGTATAACTTGTACTTCGATAGGTTGTAAATTGGGCAAAGTTACTTTATTAGATAGTGATTTGTTCAAAATATTTAGAGGCGGTTCTAGATATTGATGCTGTAATTTAGTTTCTTTTGCGACCAGTGTTCTTTGAAATTCTTCATTGATTTCATAAGGTTCTCTACCTGGATTTTGTGCAACAGCTTTTCTGACATCTTGAAATAAACCTTTAAACCCTCCAAAAACTTTTAAATCTGTAGTATTTTTTAATTCCTCTGTAAAATGTAGCAGATTTTCTGTTGTAGGATTAGTTAGAGCTCTTATTACTAAATTTTCAATCTCAAATTTTTGGTCGTCTAAAAAAATTTTGATAGCTCTTTGTCTTGCTTCCAATAATTCATGAACGAGGTCTAATTGCTCCAAATTAAAAGAATCAGCATTGATATCCAGGTGTATGTCATTTTTTATATCCTTAGTAATCTTTTCGCGTCGCTTATCTAACCATTCCTTTAGGGGGCCTTTGAGTTGTATCTCATCTTCTGGCATAAACATACCCTTATTTGATTATTCTAATCTATTATATTTAGAATCACGTAAATAAGAAGTTAAACTAATAAAGGAAGTTGCTTTGATATACTTTGTGTAAGTATAAACACAAAAAGTTAAGAACCCCGTCCTCCTAGTGAGTTTTTTTTTGTTGTTCATTTTGGGTACTGTTGATGGGCGTCTCGCTCCTCCTTGTCGGACTTCTGGAATTATTGATGATTCACTTTGTCTTTCCGTAAAAGGTAGTAAGGCCTGTCTTGCATTAAGGATAGTATTTTGATCACCAAATTGAGTTGATGGTAGTTCTCTTAATTTAGGCAAAATTACTTTGTTAGATGGTTGTTTTGTTATTTTGTCAGGATGCTGAGGAGAGGGTGTATTAGAATGATCAATTATAGGTAATTCCTTTTTTCCTTGAGGCATACTAGGCAAAATCACCTTCCGTTGTGAATTAGTTTGTTTTAGGTCTTTTAACCTTTTGTTCACTTCGTTTTCAAATATTTCCGCTACTTCGTGATAAGTTGCATTTGGATTTTCTTTGGCAACTCGGGATGCGCTGTGCAATATGTCTTGAAAATTAAAAACTAAGCTAGCTCTCCTTTTATGTAATTCCTGCCTAAAATGTTGTAAATTTTCTACTGTAGGGTTCTCTAAAGCTTGTTTTAGTAGATCTTTAACGTGAGATTTTTGTTCATCTGGAAAAATTTCTAGAGAATTTTGGCTTTCGTGTAATAACTGTTCCGCAAGTTCTTTATGTTCTTCTGGAAGACTATCTAACAATTTTGTAAGTTTGGGTAATAACTCATCCTCTTATGACATAATTATACTTTGTCTTTAATTATATCTCGCTAATTGTATTTGAAATTAAAAGAATCAAAAATTAAATTAATAAAAGATAGACTGTTTTAATATATTGTGGAACTATAAGCACAGATAGTTTTTTGCTATGCTCAGAATATGAACTCTAAATGTGAAAGATTATATAAATTATTAGAAGATGTTTTAAGTTGTTATGGATTTACACTGAATTTGTTCCTTGCAAAGGCTATGTGAGTATATTATGATCAGGAAAAATTAGACACTAAAAATATGATGATTTTTGTAAGAATAGCGCTGTTTTTACTTTGCGTTAACTGCTCTTATGCCATGGAGGAATTATACATCTCTAAAGGTATTCAACAACTTACTCCTATTGCTGTAAATGATTTTGCAACACCTGATATCACTGAGAAGCGTTTGGCTGAAAACATTGTAGAAGTGATCAAATCTGACTTAAGATATTGTGGCATCTTTAAGCTGATATCTTCCAATTCATTCATAGAAATTAAACGTGGCGTGTACCATAAGCCAGATTTTGCATCTTGGCGTCAAATTAATGCTAATCTTTTACTCAATGGTCAGTTAAGAAGGGATAATGCAAAGCAGTTTGCTACTAAAATGATTCTATGGGATAACATTACGGGTAATAAAATTTTATCTATTACTTTTAAAGGTAGTATAGATTCGTGGCGTCGTGTTGCGCATCAAGTGTCGGATAAAATATACGAATCAATAACTGGTGATAAAGGATATTTTGATACAAAAATATACTATATCGCTGAGCGCGAAAGAGGTCCGAATAAATTTAAAAGGATATCTGTAATGGATTATGATGGCTCTAATCATGAATTTTTGAGTGATGATAAGGTTATCAGTTTAACACCGCGATTGTCTCCAAGTGGTAAAAATTTGTTATATGTCTCTTATCTTCAAGGAAAACCTAAGGTATTTAGTAGAAGCCTTAAAACGGGTAAGTCTACATTATTGATTACTGATGTGGGAATGTCGTTTGCTCCGAGATTTGCTCCAGATGAGAGTAAGATTATATATTCTTTAGCGCGTCATGGCGCGACGCATCTGTGGGAAATGAATCTTAAAAACTTTAAGACAAAACAGCTTACGACAGGTTTTTCTATTAACACATCTCCTACATATTCTCATGATGGTAAATTGGTATTTTTTAACTCTGATCGTAGCGGTTCAAAGCAATTATATTCAATGAAGATAGATGGAAGTGATATAACGCGTGTAAGTTTTGGAGAAGGTAGCTACAGCACTCCTGTGGTATCTCCTAATGGTAAATACATTGCTTTTATCAAATCTATTCGAGGTGAAGATTTTTACTTGGGAGTTATGAATATTGATGGTAGTAATGAGAGATTGCTTGTTAACAGTTATCTTGTCGATAGTATTTCATGGGCTCCAAATAGTAGAGTTATAGCTTTTGCTAAAACGTATAGGGTAGGGGCTAAGAAAAAGCCTGTAACAAAAATTCATACCATTGATATAGAAGGTTTGAATGAAAGAGAAATTCCAACTCCTTTTGATGCTACCGATCCTGAGTGGTCTAACTAATAAGTAAGATTTAAAAGTCTTATAGCGTTAAGAATTATTTTCGCCTGTAAGATTATCCATTTCTTGTTGTGAACAAAGTCCTAAAAGAACTGGATTACGGGGCTTTAATTCACTCATATTCCAATGAGTTTTTGCTCTAACCTTTGCGACGGTATCTTTTGTTGTGCCAAGAAGTTTAACTATTTGAGCATCGGTGATCTCAGGATAATTTTTAACAATCCAAAGTATTGCGTCAGGTCTATCTTTACGTCTTGCTAGTGGTATATATTTTTTATTGCTGGACCTTTTTTTAGTAGTCTTTTTAGTACCTTGGTGATTGAATAGCATACTTAAGGAAGCTGTGGAGTCTGCGCAGCATCTTGCTATTTCTTCATCAGTAAGTTGCATAGTATTGCGAACGGGGTCCACTCCCATTATGCCTTTTGCCACATCCCCATCTGCTATAGCTTGTACCTCTAATTCATGCATCCCACAAAAATCTGCTATTTGTTTAAATGTTAGACCCGTATTTTCAACCAACCATACAGCTGTAGCTTTTGGCATAATAGGTAATTTCTTAGTTTGTTCTTGCATAAATTATAGTACTTAGCAATTCATTATATCTTAAAATGGAATGGTCGGAGCAGAGAGATTTGAACTCCCGACCCTCTGGTCCCAAACCAGATGCGCTACCAGACTGCGCTATGCTCCGTTATATTTTAAAGTTTTAAGAGCTATACCAAAAGTTCAAAAACTTACTTTCTAACTCCATAGTTCAATGTATACTAAATCTCCCTCAATTGCAATAGGTCTTCATATAATCAAAATAATTCTTTGAGACTTTTAACCTTAAAATTTTTTGTATAAGTGCAAACATGGAAATATTTTCTTTAATAAATTGTAAAATTTTTAAATTTTCCTTCCTTGCTTGATATATATTGTGTTATATATTTAAAAGTATTAGGGCTGCGTGGCTAGAGGCTGGGAAAGTTCTAATAATAAAATGTAATAATATGACCTGGGCATCTAATCTTCTTAAATTTATCCTTCTTGCTATACTTTTTATACAAAGTCCAGCTTATTCTAGGATTAAGCACACAAAATCAAAAACAATGCCTGCTGCATTAATATACGACGCATCAAGTAGGAAAGTGCTTTATGCCCATAATATTAATCGCAAGATTCATCCAGCATCTCTTACAAAAATGATGACGGTTTATATTGCCTTTGAACGCTTACAACAAGGGAAATTAAGCTTAGAAGATGAAATTACAGTATCTAATCATGCAGCAAATGCTAAGCCATGTAAGCTTGGACTTGAAGCTGGAGAAACAATCACTGTTAAAGAAGCAATTTTGGCTACAATAATTAAATCTGCAAATGATGCGGCGCGTGCTATTGCAGAAGAGATAGGTGGTTCAGAACGTAAGTTTGCATACATTATGAATAGGAAAGCTAAGGCTTTAGGTATGCGCAACACAGTTTTCCGCAACGCCTCAGGTTGGCACGACCCACGCCAGACTACTACAGCAGTAGATTTGCTCAAACTTGCAATTGCTTTAAAGAGAGATTTTCCAGAGTATTATCCTATGTTTAGACTAACTTCATTCATGTTCAAGAATAAGGAATATCAAGGGCATAATCATGTAGTTAAGAATTATGTAGGTGCTGAAGGTATGAAAACGGGATACATATCAGCTTCGGGATATAATTTAGTGACGGCTGCAAAAAGAGGTAATAGGAGATTGATAGGGGTAATTATAGGAGGTAAAACTGCTAAAGAACGCGATGGTAGAATGATAACACTCTTAAACAAATATTTTTCTACATCAAATAAAACTTTTATCAAGTCTGTAAAATCTAAGCCCAAATCTAAAAAGATTATTACTAGCGTAGCAACGCTAAAAGTCGATAAAATTGCCTAACGCATGAAGAATATTTCAATAGTATATACTACTATAGATTCCATTGAAAATGCACGCAAATTAGCTCGTCAGGTTGTAGAACTCAAGATAGCTGCATGCGTTAATATAATTCCTAATGGTTTGTCTATTTATTTTTGGGAAGATAAAATTGAGGAATCACCAGAGTGTTTTTTGCTGTTCAAGACAAGTAAAACAAATGTTCTAAAATTAAAAAAATGGCTTATTGCAAATCATCCATATTCTATTCCAGCAGTATTGGATGCTCAAGTTGAAATTAATAATGGATTTTTAGATTTTGTTGAAAAATACGTAAAACAATAAGGGTACTACCGATACTATGTCGGTAGTACAAAGTATAGACAATTAAGCTGCTGGTGCTTCTGAGCCCATATTGTCATCTCCAGTGAGATCTATCGTATCATGAAGCACGTTATCGATATTGTCACAGGTTGCATGATAATGCTCATCTTCTCCAACTTCTACTACTAATGAGTCCATATCGTGATTTTCCGCAACCTCTACTACTAATGAGTCTATATCGTTATTTTCCGCAACCTCTGTCTTTTTATTGGAAGTATAATCTTTATCATAAACGCATTTGTAATCTTCTTCGTCATAATTAACGTCTATTTTTTCGATTTCTGAAGAGTCTATTGAGCCTGTGTTCATCATTTTGATTTTGGGCATCTTAATAGATTTACAGATAGATTTGCAAGAATTTTTAATGGCATCAAAAGTGTTGGCTCCAATTATATAGATAATTTCACCGCCAATAAAAAACATATCTTTCGTTGCTTCGAATATCTTTTTAGGATTTTGTATGACATACCATAGTCCTATGACTCCAGGTGTCAGTGTTGAATAGTCTTTAAGGTGATCGAAAAAGTTTGTTTGATTTTGTAATTTTATTCCTTTTTCTAATGTTTCGATATCTTGAGCTTTTAAGGATGAGGTTTGGGTTAATTCGGCAATTTTGTCATTTAATTTATCATATCTAGAATTTAAAAAATCTAGTCTATTATCATTTTCTAAATTGTTTTGGCTGGATATTACTGCATCCATCCAGTCTGTTGTAGCTTGAGCAATTTTTAGACTTACGTCCAGTTTTTCGTCTTGCAATCGAGCTATTTCTCTATCTGGATAAGCTTTCTCTTGCTTTAATTTGTTGATACGAGGTCTTATCTCCAATGCTGCCATATCTGCATTATATTTTCTTATTTCCTTATTATGGATAATTGTATGGATTCCATATAGTAAAGATCCAACGCCTACAATTAAAGGATACGCTTCTTGTAACAACTCTATAAATTTTTCACACTTTGCTTCTAAAGTATCTTCGGAAGGTTTGTTGTGCAATTTATCTAATTTAGACTGTAAATCTTTTGCTCTGCTTTCAGAAATCTCTTCTAAAAGCCCATCATCTGTGATTTCAAAGTAACCATCTACACCGTAAAGTATACCTTTTGTCATAATATATTGTGAATAAAACTAATGTTTTGTTGATATCTCTATTATAATATTATTACATTGAATGTCAATAGTTTTATTAAAAATAATTAAACTTTGATTTATAAAATCTAAGAACTAAGTAAGAAAATTAATATGATGTATTATGGATAAATTAACTATTATTAATAAAAACTTTGTGCAATAAAGTTATATATAGGGATGCCAACAATTATGTTTAAAGGAAATGTAATGCCTAAAGATATGCTCATATAAATGGCTGGTTTTACCTCTGGCATTGCAATGCGTAAGACAGCGGGTACAGCAATATATGATGCACTGGCTGATAGAACCATAAGAAGAATGGTATCGCCTAAAGATACATGAAAAAAGTAACATAGTCCCAGAGCAATCAAGGCATGTGCGAATGGAGCCATAATTGCATACTTAAAGATAATAGGTGGTTTATTTTTCAGGTCGCCTAAATTTTTTGCTGCTAGCAGTCCCATGTCTAGCAAAAAGAATGCTAGCAAACCTTTAAATAGGTCAATTGAAAATGGAGCCATCATTTTATGTCCCATTTCTCCTGAAAAAAAACCTATGGCTAATGAGCCAAGTAAAAGTAACTGGCCCCCATCGGTAAAAGATTCGTGAAGAATCTTGCGAATAGAAAAATTGAAACTGTAGGTATTGTATTCGTGTCGAATTTTATTAGCAAGAATTATTGCGATAATGATGGCAGGAGATTCCATGAGGGCCATGGCAGCAGCCATATGACCCCCATAACTGATACCGTTTTGATCTAATATTTGTGTCGCCGTAATAAAAGTAACGGCACTGATAGAACCATAAGTGGCCGCGATAGCTGCCGCATCGAGCCTATCTAGTTTTTGTTTTAGTAAATTATAATCAATGATAGGAATAAGTATTGCCATACTAATTGCAATTCCTAGGCTTATTGCTACTTCAGTGGTCAAGCCTGATTGATTTAATGCAAAACCGCCTTTTAAACCTAAAGCCATTAGAAGATAAAGAGATAAAAAACGTGATATAGGTTGAGGTATTTCTAAATTTGATTTAACTAGTCCCGCAAAGACGCCAAGGATAAAAAATAAGACGGCTGGATCTAGTAAATTGCTCATAGTTATTAAAGCTACCGGTGTTAAAACCGGTAGGCCAAAATATTAAGCTTTTTTCTTGATTGCATCTACTATATGCTGAGGTACTTGAGCGTAATGAGAGAATTCCATAGAGTATTGTGCTCTACCTTGAGATAAAGAACGAAGGGTGTTAACATATCCAAACATTTCTGCAAGTGGTACGCTAGCACTAATGATTTGTGCATTACCTCTCATAGTCATGCTTTGCACTTGTCCTCTACGACTATTTAGGTCCCCAATAACGTCTCCCATGTAATCTTCAGGAGTTACAACCTCAACTTTCATTATAGGCTCAAGCAGGCAAGGAGATGCTTTTGGCATAGCCTCTCTAAATGCGGCTTTTGCTGCTATTTCGAATGCTAAAGTACTTGAATCGACATCGTGATACGCTCCATCAATTAAAGTTGCTTTAAAGTCAATTGTGGGATATCCAGCAAGTACTCCGGTTTCTTTAATTTGTTCTAAACCTTTTTCAACACCTGGAATATATTCTTTAGGTATATTACCACCTACGATTTTGCTTTCAAATACAAAACCACTACCTGGCTCAAGTGGAGCAAACTGAATTACAACTCTAGCAAATTGACCAGCGCCACCACTTTGCTTCTTGTGGGTATAGTTAATTTCTGTAGGTTTGGTGATGGTTTCTCTATAAGCAACTTGAGGAGCGCCAACATTAGCATCTACCTTAAATTCTCTTTTCATCCTATCTACAATAATCTCTAAATGTAGCTCACCCATCCCTTTAATAATGGTTTGGCCAGTTTCAGTGTCACTAGAAACTCTAAAAGATGGATCTTCTACGGCAAGCTTTTGAAGAGCGATGGACATCTTTTCTTGGTCAGCTTTTGATTTAGGCTCAACGGCAAGTTCAATCACAGGATCTGGGAATTCCATCCTTTCTAATAATATCCTATGGTCCCCATCGCAAAGAGTATCGCCCGTGGTTGTATATTTTAGACCAGCTAATGCTACTATATCTCCAGCTTGAGCGGTTTTAACATCTTCTCTTTGGTTTGCGTGCATTAAAAGCATACGCCCAATTCGCTCTTTTTCACCTTTGACTGTATTAACAACGCTACTACCAGATTCTAAGGTGCCAGAGTAAATCCTTACAAATGTTAAAGAACCTACAAATGGGTCGTTCATCACTTTAAACGCAAGTCCTGAAAATGGTGCAGATTTATTGATTTTTCTTTCAATTGATTCATTAGTCTTGCAATCAATTGCATTAATGTGGTCAATATCCTCAGGTGAAGGTAGATAATCGATTACTGCATCAAGTAGTGGTTGTACGCCTTTATTTTTAAACGCACTGCCACAAAGCACTGGTACAAATTTTCCTGCAATAGTGCCTTTACGTATGCATTTCTTGATTTCGTTGATGCTCAGTGTTTCGCCGGATAGATATTTTTCAAAACATTCATCATCAGCTTCAACGCATGTTTCAAGTAATGCGGAATGATACTTTTGGGCTTGTTGCTCCAACTCTGAAGGAATCGATTCAAAGGAAAAACTTGCTCCAAGATCTTCATTTTTCCAAATAATCGCCTTCATTTGAACTAAATCAATAACTCCTTGGAATTTATCTTCTATACCTACAGGAAGTTGTAGCACGAGAGCATTAGCGCCAAGACGTTCCTTAATCATATCAACGCATCTGAAAAAGTCAGCGCCAGTTCTATCTAATTTATTAACAAAGCACATTCTTGGGACATTGTATTTATCAGCTTGTCTCCATACTGTCTCAGATTGAGGTTCAACGCCGGCTACACCGTCGAATACTGCAACAGCGCCGTCCAGAACTCTTAAAGATCTTTCCACTTCAATCGTAAAGTCTACGTGACCTGGTGTATCTATGATATTGATTCTTTTATCATTCCAAAAACAAGTGGTTGCAGCTGAGGTAATCGTGATACCTCTTTCTTGCTCTTGTTCCATCCAATCCATTGTAGCTGCACCTTCATGCACTTCACCAATTTTATGTGATCTTCCTGTGTAATATAAAATTCTTTCTGTAGTTGTGGTTTTACCAGCATCGATGTGTGCACAGATACCGATATTTCTTACATCTGATAAAGAGTGCTTGTTATTCTTAGACATATTTTTAGTTAAGGTTAATTAGAGGCAGTTTGTTTTGTTCTACTCTTTGGACTATAATGTGCAAATGCTCTATTTGCTTCGACGGTTTTATCGTGATCTGTACGTTTCTTGAATGCAAGACCTCGTTTGTTATATGAATCAAAAATTTCTTCAGCAAGTCTTTCAACGCTTGAATTTTCTGATCTAGTTCTCATGGCGTTAATAATCCATTTGAAAGCTACGTTATTACCTCTTTCAGCTTCGCAAATTTCAGGAACTTGATAACTTGATCCTCCAATTCTAACGGATCTTAATTGTAAGTTTGGTCTTAAAATGTCAATAGCTGCAATGAAAGTTTCAAAAGGATTGACTTGATATTTTTTTTCGATGATTTTAAAAGCGCCGTATACTATCTTTTCGGCTACTGTTTTTTTGCCATCAAACATTATTTTGTTGATAAATTTAGCGACCCTGACATCTTTATATATGGGATCTGGCACAATTTCTCTTTTTTCTGCTGCATGGCGACGTGACATAGCTACTTAAAATTTTTAAATGTTATTATATTAATTTACTGCTTAGGTTTTTTAGCTCCGTATAGAGAACGACTCTGTTTTCTATTTTTAACGCCTTGGGTATCAAAAGATCCTCTAACGATATGATACCTTACACCTGGTAAGTCTTTAACTCTTCCTCCACGAATTAGGACCTTTGAGTGTTCTTGAAGATTATGACCTTCTCCTGGGATATAAGAGATTACCTCAAATCCATTTGATAATCTTACCCTAGCTACAGCTCTTAAAGCTGAGTTTGGTTTTTTAGGTGATTTAGTCATAACGGACATACATACGCCTGCTTTGAAAGGGCATTTTTGTAAAGCGGGGGCCGTAGACTTTTTTGTTTTAAGGACTCTGCCTTGTTTTACTAATTGATTGATTCTCGGCATTAATAAATATTATTTTTGATTTTATACCCTAAAGAATATACCACAGTAATTTAGCTCAGTAAACTATTTAGTTTATTGATTTTTTTACTGAGCTAAGTAAACATGTTGGCTTTTTCTCAGAAATGAACTAGAACTTATATCTCAATCTTATTCCAAGTTCACTGGTGTGATTTTTAGGTTCGTAAATGCCATGGTTTACATCTGAGTCTTTTATGTTCCAATACTGATAAAAAGGTCCAACCGACCAATTATCTTTATTATACGCTGTAGATAATCTGAAACCATAACCTTTTGATTGATTATTTTCCACATAGTCACTGTACTGTTTTCCTTTAATAAAATGATTATATTCAAAAGTTGTTTCTAATTTTGCTTGATCTCCTAGATTCATCCTGTACGTCAATCCAACCGGTATATACCAATAATGACTTTGGCGAGTATAACCCAAATGACCAGTTGAAGTAGTTCCGGTATTATCATGAAAAAGATAGCGATAACTAAAACCTATATAAGGGGCAAATAAATATTTGTTTATTTCTAAGTCTTTTCCTACTAAAAATCTGAAATCATAGTAGTAATTCCAATCCCCTTTCCTAGTTCCACTTCCATCATACTTAACCTGACCACCTGCATATCTGAAGTCTAGTTTACCGAACCATTTTTCTTGAGAGTATGTCCATGTGTACTCGATACCTAGCTTATTGCCTCTGGTACTCATGAAACGAGGTTCGCGATAAATGTATCTTGAACCGGTTAAACCGATTTCATGTCCATCAGTTGCTGCTAAATCATTATCGATTTGAGCTGATAGAGCAGAAAGAAAAGTTAAAGTAGAAATAGCAAGAATTGTCTTTTTCATTTTTAATTACGTATTAATTGTTGCATGCTCACAATTTAGTCAATAAGGCTAGTAGTATAAGTGACTACTCACAGATAATACAATAAATATAATTTTTATCAATAATTATGTTGATTTAATATTTGTTGAATTATTACTATTTATAGGAAAATATCTCGAGTCAAATAGCATCTAAACCAATATAGCACAAGTAATGTTTTTTTAATTCAAAATTAAGGTAATTTCTTTTAACCCTTAAATTAAAGGCATATTCTATCGGAAGTTAAAACTTAAATTTGGGATTTTTATGAACAAAGACTTCCTTAAATTTTTTGATTTGCCATTCAAAAAATTCTTAACAAGAACTTCTATATTAGTCGTTGTGGTTAGTTTTCATAGTTCTTTTGCAACCGATGCTCCTAGTAGTGCTCCAAGTGGTTTAAATGCTCCTCGTTCTGAAGGTGATTCTCCTGGACGTGTAAGAACATTAGGACGTGGTTTTGGTAATTTGCCTCCTAAAAAACTTGAAACTAGAGCGGGTGAGTTAATGGGCGAAATAGCGAGTCATGCTTCGGATCATCAACGTAAAACTCCTGAAAGGCATTCTCCTAATCCGGATTTGAATACGAATATTTTAAGTCCTGCTTCTCAGAATAGTGCAGGTAGTGCTGATGAGAGTAATACACGTCCTAAGAGCTCAAGCTTTTTACCTTTTTCAAATTTTGGAAAAAAAGAAGATTCAGCATCCTTAAACTCTTCTTCGCAAGGAGGGGAAGATGGATCTGAAGCCCCCAATGTTCATGTTCCTAAAAATTCGAGTATTTTATCTTTTGCAAAGTTTGCAAAAAAAGAAGATACAGTTCCTCCTCGTCTTTCAATAGATAGTAGTAATTCTACTTTCTCTTCTGCTGGACAGTTTGAAACTCCTAGGAGAGGATCTAGTGAAAAAAAAATGAAAAAGCTTCATAAAGAATTAACTCCTGAGCAAAGAGCTGCTGAAGAGCTTGCTGGTAAAGAGGCTGATGAGAGAGCAAAAAAGTTTATAGAGAATTACAATCTTAAGAAAGCACAAGAGGCTTCTAGCTCTGCTCAAGCTACTTCTGCTAATGATAATGTTGATCAAAATCACGAAAGTTATGCAAGTCCTAAGAGACTTTCATCGCCCCGTCATGGTAAAAAGCATCATAAAGAGATGGATAATACTACGCCTTCGGCTGATACAACAGAGAATATAGCGAATCCTACAGCTAATAATACTCCTTCTGTGTCTGTAACAAACCCCATTGATGTAACAAGTCCAATGGACGTTACAAATCTAGCTACAGATCTACCGGAAAATTTAACGGATGTGGAGACAAGTAATTTCTATCCAACTCCAAAATCCAGGCATACTGGTGGTACAACGCTAGTACGTCGTATTTCTTCTGTGATAGGAAATCACTTATTTGTACGTAGTGTATCAAAAGCAGCAGCAGCTGGTGATGCTGGAAGTGAACCAGTAAAATTTGGATTCTGGGGAAGTGCAAATCTTGATACAACAAAAACTACGGATTCATCTGTTGGGTCTGATAATAAAACTAATACTTTCAGTAAGACTTTAGGCTTTGATGCTGATATTGGTGATGTATTACTCGGTGGAGCTGTATCTTTATCAAAAAATCGTTTAGGTTACACATCTGGAGATAGCGATGGGGATAAGATAAAAACGAACTCCAGGGTATTTACATTATACAGTACTGTAGATTTGAATTGGGGGATGTTTAATAAAACTTTAGTATCTTACGGTTCTACTAGGTTGCATTCTTATTCTGATAACCCTGGTTATGGTCTAGCCCAAAGTAAATATAAACAAAAAATGACAGCTGTCCAAACAGAGCTGGGATATAACTACAAGACAAACCTATTTAACTATCTAGTTTCTGGGGGTGTGCGTTATATACATACTGATACTCCCGAACATTCAGAAGATGGAGCTGGTCCTATGAATAAGATAACAAAAAAAGATACAGGTGATGACTTTGAATTCATTGGTTCAGTTGGTGTGAATAAGTTGATTAAGCTTGATAAATATGAAGTTATACCACATCTAACCTATTCGGCTCGTAAGAAATTTGCTGGTCAAGCACCTGGTGTAGAATATATCAGGGCTGATTCGCCTAATTCATATTCCCTATTAGGACAGAATGATAAAAAGTTTTATTCTCAATTAGATTTGGGTACTCAGGTAAAATATAAGTCTTCAACAATTCAATTAGGAATGCACTATGGTTTTGCTAGAAAATATAGCAATATAGGGGGTGCAATTATGTTAAGATTAGAGATATAGATGCTAAATGCTAAAAAAACCTCAAAGCAAGATATGCTTTTAAACTTCGGTCCGCAGCATCCTGCTGCTCACGGAGTTTTGAGGTTGATACTTGAGATGGATGGGGATATCGTAAACAAAGCAGATCCTCATATAGGTCTTTTACATCGTGGTACAGAAAAGCTTATAGAACATAAAACTTATCTTCAGGCATTACCATACTTTGATCGTCTGGATTATGTTTCTCCAATGTGCATGGAGCATAGTTTTGCTTTGGCGGTTGAAAAACTTTTAAAGTGTGAAGTGCCTCTTCGAGCTAAATACATACGAGTTATTTTTGCAGAACTTACCCGTCTTTTAAACCATATGCTTAATATATCAAGTCAAGCCCTAGATTTAGGTGCTACAACGCCTTTACTTTGGCTTTTTGAAGAAAGAGAGAAAATTATGTGCTTTTATGAGAGAGTAAGCGGATCTAGGATGCATGCAAATTATTTTCGTCCGGGTGGAGTGGCTGAAGATTTACCTAATGGTCTTTTAGAAGATATTTCAAAGTTTATTGAAGAATTGCCATCATATTTAGCTGATGTTGAAACGCTGCTAACGGAAAATAGGATTTGGAAAGAACGTCTGCAAGGTATAGGAGTGATGAGTGCTAAAGAAGTTATGGATTTTGGTTGTTCAGGTGTGATGTTAAGAGCCTCTGGTATCCCATGGGACTTACGTCGTAACCAAAGCTATGAGATATATGATCAGTTAAAGTTTGAGGTTCCAGTTGGACAAAATGGAGATTGTTACGATCGATACATCATTAGAGTGAAAGAGATGTATGAGTCTCTTAAAATTATCAAACAATGCATAGAAAAAATTCCAGCAGGTCCAATTAAAACTCCAGATCCTAAAATATCGCCTCCAAAAAGAGAGCGAATGAAAACTGCTATGGAGAGTATGATTGCTCACTTTAAGTTATATACAGAAGGATA
Organism: Candidatus Phycorickettsia trachydisci; assembly: GCF_003015145.1. Lineage (NCBI taxonomy): Bacteria > Pseudomonadati > Pseudomonadota > Alphaproteobacteria > Rickettsiales > Rickettsiaceae > Candidatus Phycorickettsia > Candidatus Phycorickettsia trachydisci. Next base: position 391,350 of record NZ_CP027845.1, read on the forward strand.
TAATGTGCCGGCAGGTGAAGTATATGCTGCAACTGAAGCGCCAAAGGGTGAATTTGGAGTATACCTTTATTCAGATGGTAGCAATAAGCCTTATCGTTTAAAGATTAAGTCACATGGATTTGCTCATTTGCAGGCATTGGATTATATGTCTAGAGGACATCGTATGTCTGATATTGTCGCTATTATTTCAACCTTAGATCTCGTGTTTGGAGAAATTGACCGCTAGTTTATGGAAAAGTTTATTTTTAACGAAGAGAATGCTAATTTAGCAAAGCAAATTTTGACTAAATATCCACCTGCACGTAAAAAAAGTGCTATTCTTCCTTTATTGCACCTAGCCCAAAAACAAAATAATGGTTGGCTATCTACACCAGCGTTGGAACATGTTGGAGACTATTTAGAGCTGCCTTATGTTAAAGTGTATGAAATTGGAAGCTTTTATAGCATGTTTAACTTAAATCCAATTGGCAAGTATCACATCCAAGTATGTGGAACAACTCCTTGTATGCTTTGTGGTTCAAAAGAAATAGTTTCAACCTTAGAAAAAACTTTAGGGATCTCCATGGGGCAGGTGAGTAATGATGGTAAATTTAGCTTAGTTGAAGTTGAATGTGTTGGTGGATGTATCAAAGCTCCAGTGATTCAGATCAATGAGGAGCAATACGAAAATATCACTCCGGCTCAAGTAGAAGAGATAATTCATAAGCTTAAGTGATATTTTTGTCACAGTAAGATGAAAAACTAAAAAAGAGGGTATAAGACAAAGTACTTTTTATATATTATATACATACTCAAATACTAAGTTTTGAAGAATTATTAACTAAATTTTATAGTAGTCATATATGATAAAAATGCAAAAAAAAATTTTAGGTTTTTTAGTAGTAACTACGGCTTTTTCTGCATCAGCTGAATCTGCAAAAGAAGGAAATTTCTATTTTAGTGGCGCTGTAGGTGCTTTTTTGCAAGAAAAAGCTGCAATGTTATTTATGGAATCTAATGAGCAAGGGACCTCTAAAAAACCAGCTGCAGCTTTAGAAATGGGCTTAGGATTAGGATACTATGCTACAGAAAACCTTAGGATAGAGGCTAACTTTGCTAAACCATTTTCAAATAAAAGTAAAGTAATAATCAAGTTTCCAATTGATGGTGATATACTTGATGCCACATATCATATTAAAACATTTGTAAATTCTTTGCAAATTAAAGGTTATTATGACCTGTTTAAACTATCAGATTTGACTAGAATATACGTTGGTGCCGGTATAGGTTTATCTAATGTTACGGGTAAGATGAAAAACATTGAAGATAATAAAATTGTAAAATTCAAAACAAGGTATAATTTTGCTTATGTTTTAGGGTTGGGGGCTAACTTCGAAGTTACTAACAATACTAAATTAGGTTTAGAATATAACTATAGCTATCACGGTAAAGCGGTTAAAAAAGAAACAACGGGGCCTGGATATAAAACTTTAGTTAGAGGACACAGCGTCTTAGCAAAGATAACTCTAGATATATAAAATCAAATACCTATAGAGTCAATCAAAGATAAAAATTTGATTGACTTTTGTAGTTTCTAATTTAACAAAATTGTTAAACTTAATAATTGTCATGTTGTATATATACCTTGTTTAATAAAATTATAATTTGAATTAATGTTTTAAAAGGCTGTATTTTATATATTTGTTATCATATTAAAAGTATTTTTAGTTAATCAAGTGGGTAAATAAAATGGCTGGAGAAAAACAAGGTGGATCTACAGGTGTCATCCAGGGGATATTCAATAGGTTTTGGGGAAGCGCTGGTGCAGATCAAAGAGAGCAAGCAAGACGTGATCAAGCAGAAAAAGCCATAGCCGCTTTTGTTGCTAAACGTGTAAATGATAAAAAACAGATTAACGAAGCTAAGAAAATTTTAGCTAATAAAAAAGCTGAAAAGGATAAGACTCATGCAGAACAACTAGTTTCCGATAGGAGAGTAGAAGAAAAAAGAAGACGGGGTGGTCGAATCTGATACATAATTATTTAAATCTCTTAGGTATTTATTCCTCTACGCAAGCGGCGGGATTTTGTATTTTAGCTGTCATGAACTTAATTATAACTCACTTTTATTAAATATAATCCCCATGCAGGAGAGGTGGGACCGGCTGCACTGCGGGATTTTGCTTCTAGGATTTCTCTAATAGTTTCGGGCTCAATTTGATTTCTTCCGACTAATAACAAAGTACCAACAATGTTGCGAACCATATGATGCAGAAAGGAATTAGCACTGGCATATATAAATATCTTATCTTCAGTTTGTTTAATATCTAGTTTTGTTAGATGTTTAATAGGACTACGAGATCTGCATTCTGATGAACGAAAAGAAGAAAAATCATGATGTCCGATTAAAAATTTGGCTCCCTCTTGCATCCTCTTCACATCCAATTTTTGCGGTATCCAAAGTGCTTTGTATTTATCTAAGGTAATTGGAGCAGGGCGGTTTATGATAATGTATTGATAATGTCTATGTGTGGCCAGAGCTCTTGAATGAAATTCCCTTGGAATTTTTTCTACTTTAAGCAAAGATATTTCTTCATCTTGCAAATAAAAATTGATGCCTCTAAAAATTCTCTCAATTTCATACTCTTTGGGTAGATCAAAATGAGCTACTTGACCTAAAGCATGAACCCCCGTATCTGTTCTGCTTGATCCTATAACGTTGATTTGTTTTTCGGAGAATTTAAACAAAGCATCTTCTAACTTACCTTGTATTGTATTAGGAGATGCTTGTTTTTGCCAGCCTTGATAGTTTGTACCACAATATTCTATTAAGGCTTTGTATCTTGGCATTAAGCTGGTGAAGGTTCAATTTTAGGAGATTTGCGTATTTTTTTAGGTTTAGTTTCCTCCTTTTCTTTAGCAGACTTAGCTTCTGTATTAGTATCACCATTGAAAACTAAATTTCTTACTTCTTCTCCTGTTAAAGTCTCTGATTCTAGCAATTTAGATGCCAGTAAATGCAGCGATTTAACATTTTCTGTTAGGATTTGCTTTGCTCTTTGATAGCCTGAGTTTACTAAACCCTTAATCTCTTCATCTATGATTTGTAGCATATATTCTGAAGGATGAATAATTCCTTTGTGGCCCGTTGTATATGCATCTTCACTATCGCTATGCAGTACAGGACCAACTTTTTCACTCATGCCCCATTGCATTACCATTGATTTTGCAATAGAAGTTGCATACTTAATGTCACTTGATGCTCCTGATGTGATCTTATCGGCACCAAAAATGATTTCTTCGGCAACCCTTCCACCCATTGCAACAGCGAGGTCAGAATTAGCCTTATTCTTTTTCATGTGAACTTCATCTTGCTCTGGAAGCATACTAACAAGACCTAAAGCATTACCTCTTGGCACAATCGTAACTTTATGGATAGGGTGTGATGCACCTGCGAATAAGTTTACGATCGCGTGGCCTGCTTCATGATAAGCTGTGATTTGCTTATCTTCCTCAGATAAAATCATGGATTTACGCTCTGGACCCATTATAACCTTATCTTTTGCTTGCTCTAGGTCTGCGGTATCAACTTCTTTTTTATGCTTTCTTGCAGCAAGCAATGCTGATTCATTTACTAAATTAGATAGCTCTGCTCCAGAAAATCCAGGTGTTCCCTTTGCAATAGATCTAATATCTAAGTTGGAACTATATCTGATCTTTTTAAGATGAACTTTAAGAATTTGCTCTCTACCGTTTATATCAGGATTAGATACCATTATCCTTCTGTCAAATCTTCCGGGTCTTAATAACGCATGATCTAATACGTCTGGTCTGTTTGTTGCTGCTATAATAATAACGCCATCATTTGACTCAAACCCATCCATTTCGACGAGCATTTGGTTGAGAGTTTGCTCTCTCTCATCATTACCGCCTCCTAGACCTATTCCTCTATGACGTCCTACTGCGTCAATCTCATCTATAAATATGATGCATGGGGCATTTCTTTTACCTTGTTCGAACATATCGCGGACTCTACTTGCTCCAACACCAACAAACATTTCAACAAAATCTGAGCCTGAAATACTGAAAAAAGGTACGTTTGCTTCTCCCGCTATAGCTCTTGCAAGAAGTGTTTTACCAGTTCCTGGAGGACCAATTAAAAGACATCCCTTTGGAATTCTTCCTCCTAATCTTTGAAATCTCGATGGATCTCTTAAAAAGTCTACAATCTCAGTTAGCTCCTCTTTAGCTTCATCAATCCCTGCAACATCTTTAAATGTAACCTTAGATCTATCTGACATCAATTTTGCTTTAGACCTACCAAAGCCCATGGCTCTTCCACCCCCTGATTGCATTTGTCTCATAAAAAACACCCAAACACCTATGAGCAAGAGCATAGGGAACCATGATATAAAAATGCTAAATAAGGAGTTCATTTTTGTATCTGGTGGGACGATTTCAAAATTGACATTATTTTCGTGAAGTTTTTGAGCAACATTGTACTCTCCTACGTATGTTTCGAACGGTACGCCATCTGTAAGGCGTCCTTCAATGTTACGTCCTTGGATCTTAGCTGAAACAACTTGCTTATCTTCTACCTTATTTAAAAATTCCGACATTGAAAGTTTCACAGTTCCTTCAGACCAATTGTGCATTTGAGAAAGATTCAAGAAAAGCACTATAGCAACAACTATTGCCCCCCAGATTAAAAGATTTTTAGTTTGATTATTCATAACAATTTCAGCTTTCGTATTAATACTCTAGGTGCAACACTTTTGAAAAGTGTTGAGGGTTAAAAGAGCAGTTTATTTTCGTGATACTCAGATCATAATAATTTATAGTAGGTATCGCTATAACTTTTTCAAGGGTTTTTACCACAGGGAGGGTAAATAAAATTCTTTTTTTATATTTTGAGACAAAATTAGCTATCTCTAAATTTATTTTATTTTTAACCTCTCTGTAAATATTTTCATCAAAGCGGCTAACAAGTAAGTTTTGATAGTGTGTATGAAAGATAAACCTATTGTCCCAAAATAAACCATTATAAAGTTTTAGATCACCACTAATAATACTACACCATTCTTTGAAAATTACCAAGCTTTTAAGGTGAGGGATTATTATACACTTGTTTAGAGTATGAGTTTGATTAGTTTGAAATACAAAATCATCTATTACCTGTTTTATCTGGATGGCTCTGGGAGGCTTAGACTCTCCGCTGATAATAGTTAATAGGTAAGCTAAAATGTGAATTTGAATTTCAGTCTTATAATTTCTAAATTTATCTTGAATAATTGCGTAACCAGCCTTGTGAATAGTAACGCTTTCACAAAAACTTTTTACAACCTCTGATTGTATTAATGATGCGGTACTTTCTAAGTGACTTATCGATTCTGCTGCTCTTTCTTGAAAATTATCACCAAAATTTTCTAGGTTAAACCTAATCTGATTGCGAAAATATTTGTTTTGAAAATTGGTAATGTCTTGAATATGAGGGGTATTTGAAGATTCTAAAACATCTTGGCATTCTTTTTTCGTAAAGTTGAAAAGAGGTCTGCAAATCCTTACGTTGTTTAAGAACATTACTTTACTTTCAATGAGTCCAAATATACCGCTGCTTCTTGAGAGCTTAATAAAAAAATTCTCGACCTTATCTTCAAGATGATGAGCAACAAAAAGGTGTAATATATCATTTTGCTTGCAATAATCCGTTAATATTTTATAACGAGCTTCTCTTGCCTGAGATTGAACATTAGAAGTAATTTCGCCATGCTTCCATTCGAGTATTTCATGCTTAATTCTTATCTGAGCACAAATATCGCCTACTTTTTTTGCATCTTTTGCAGAGGTTTTTTGTAGATTATGATTTACTGTTAAAGCTACTAAATTACCACCAAATTCCCCCAGCCATTTGGCAGTTAGTATTGTTAAGGCCATTGAATCAATTCCTCCAGATAAAGCAACGGCAATTTTAGTTTGTTTTTCAAAAGGATTGAAATAAGCAATATTTTCGCAAAATTTTTTATAACTTTTTATGTTCATGTGCTTTGGAATTTTTCTGAATCTCTAGTATAATATAATTGCTAGCATTATTGCTAGATATGGCAATAAACTTTATTCGAAATAGAAGTTGCGGACTCGGGGGCGGAACCCGGCACCTCCACCATTGACGGGGGTGAGTTAGCTTCGACGTGGCTTAATAAAGGTCTAATTTTGCTCGGGATGATTCTCCGTATGATGGATCATAAAAGTAAATGCAAACTCATTTGCAAAAAATCGTCAATCTTATGATTACGGTTATGCTGCTGCGGCTTAGTTCCGCACGCTAGCAGGCGGTTTGGGGTTTTCCGGGCAACAGAAAAGCCCCTTATCATGTTTTGCGGAATGTTTCAATAACACTTCTAACTTCAAGGTGATGAATATGTTGGCAGCCAAAGGAAGATATTATAGAAAGTTACACGACAAAGTTTTGAAAATAGATATCTTAAGTAGCACTCCAATACTTAATGCCAAATTATTAAAACAGCAAGATGAAAAGCTCTATTTAAGACAAATAGAAGAAATAAAAGATTACTTATCTAGCCAAATCAATAAGGGTGATGGCGTTGCTTGGGCTCTATACTATGTTGCGCATGAGGAAAAATTAAAGCAAATTCCTGAATTAAGTGATCGAAATAGAATTAAAGATTTTTTGGAAACTCATACAGATCGTCCAAATAGTGACGATATTAAATATTTTAGCCCTCAAGCCATTTATTATGCTGAGGTTTTGGGATTAGAAAAGGGCATAGAAGAACATAAAGGCTTTCCCTAGCTTCAATGATCCAAATATCTCAGTTCCCCTCCCCATAATACTTAAAGATAATTATAAAAAAGATTATCTAGAGGAATTGAAAAGTTCTATGGAAGAGTGGAGTCTAAAATATAGCGAATTAGAAGAGTATATACATCATCTTACTGCGGCAAGTAAAGATTTATTGTCTGATGTCACTAATCATCTTAGGAAGTACGGATTAACAGAAAAAGTTTCAGAAGTAGCTGAAGAAATAGTAAATAAGATGATTTTATTAAATTCAGCTACTTGGAGGTACAATTGTTACGGTTGGAGTTTTGGTTGTATTGATAACGTGAATTTTGACTTAGCAGATGGACAATTTGCGGATCAGATCCTGCTATCTAGAAAAGAAGAAAGATTTAAAATTAATACTGATCCAACTATGTATACTTTTTTTGCTATCTTTGAAAGTAAATTAGTTGAAAATAATTTTTCGATTCGTGATGAAGGAAATATTGTAATATACTCTAATCCGGATAAACAAATGACGCATTCTGCTAGGTATGTTAAAACTCTTGGATGGTATCATTATGAGGAAGAGTTATATAAAGATTGGTATGATCGAGATAGGGGGTGTGTGAGCTTTGATGAAACAGGCAAAATTTGTATCATAGAAAGTTATACTTCTAAGTTAGGTTCGGGTCACCTTGTAGCTCATGGGTTAGAAGATATTGTGCCTTTATATGGCTCAGTAGATGGATTTTTTGACTTAGCTTTATAAAATAATTTTAAATTTATTTTCACAACAAAACCTTTAAAAAGCACTGTCTTGCTTAATTGCAATTTTTCTAATCTATCCTTTAAAAATTGCAATTGAAATAAAATTCTAAAGAATTGTATAATATCAAAAGAGGTAAGAAAGATATTAGTTTAGAAGGTTAGGTGGAAAAATTGTAAAAATATTAATACAAAATTAAGAAGGTAAGTATTATGACAACAAAAGACGAATTTCAAGTAGATACTCAAATAGTACAAGGGGAGTCTCAAGCGATGATAAAAGATTTAAATGAGCTTGACCAATTAGCAAAGGGAATGGAAGGTTTGTTGGCGGGAATAAGTGCAGATAGTTATTGTAGAACAGAATTTGAGTCAAGAGAGGTGCCCACGCGTAACGTTGCAAGCCATCTTATGGGCCAACATTCTAAGCAGATAACGGTAGGTGTAGAAAAATTAGATAAAGAAAGATTGAATAAGGACATTGGTACTGCAAGAGATATTACGCACAACTTTAAAGAAATTATTAAGAGTTTGACATCTCAACATAGTGGGTCAAATAGTTTAGATAAAAATGAAGAAAAAATACTAAGTAAATTACAAGAAATATTAGATGGAAATAAACTGTTTAAAGGCTTGTGTGATGAGACTATGCAAAGATATTTAGATCAAACAAGCGAGAAAATAGGATATGTAATGGGTTTGGTTCAAGGAGATGCTGCAACTGAAGCTTTAAGTGAAATGGAAGATGATTTTGTAATGCCACCTGTTGGGCAGGATGGAAATTTTTCATCTTAAGTAAGTTGTAATAATTAGTATCAAATCTGGAAAGATAGAACTTATTTAAGTATAATTTTTGATTAGTGCCCAACTATTTTTATGATATTTTTAGATACTTAAAGTCACTAATGGTCCGTTATGTCAATATCTAAAGAAATCATATTAATATACTCAGATGGTGCATGTGCTGGTAATCCTGGTCCAGGAGGGTGGGGTGCCTGCATCATCAAAAATAATGAAGTGCAGGAAATTTTTGGTAGTAATCCTCAAACTACAAATAATAGGATGGAGTTGCAAGGTGCAATTGAGGGATTAAAAAGTTTAGATTTGCCATCAACTGTTGAGTTATATACGGATAGCCAGTATTTGCGTTTAGGTATAACGCAATGGATAAAAAATTGGATGCAAAATGGATGGAAAACTGCAAATAAAGGGCCAGTAAAAAATGTGGATTTATGGCAGGAGTTAATAAAGTTATGTGATTTTCATAATATTTCATGGCATTGGGTTAAGGGTCACAGTAAAGATAAGTTTAATACTTTGGCCGATAAATTAGCTGTGAAGGGACGTAATCAGGCTAGCAAAGACCTTATGCAAAACGCTCAGTAGATTGTATAAATATACCAAAATATTCATAAAGTGCTTATCTTTTGAAATTCTTGTATTTTTTTATCTAATTTTAGTTTAATATAGGAGTTTCAGGATAAAAAAAGTTAATACTTCACATTTTATGAGAAAAAGTGTACTAGACGTTTTAGTAGGTTTAGCAGTAATTATTGTTGCAACTATATTTGTAGCATTTGTTTACCATAACTCTGTTAGTAACTATCAATCACAACGTGAAACTTACAAAATAAAGGTAAAGTTTCAAGATATAATGGGCATTATTGAAGGTAGTGATGTGACTATTGCTGGCATTAAAGTAGGTAATGTATCAAAAGTCAGATTAGATCCTGATACTTATGAAGCTTTAGTGTTCTTAGAGATTAGTCAGAAAGTAAAAATTCCGGTTGATTCTAAGGCTTCTATTATTACTTCTGGTCTCGTGGGGAATAAATTAATTTCCGTAGATCCTGGTCCTAGTGAAACATTTATGAAAGATGGAGATCAGTTTTTATATTCAACCTCTACTTTAAGTTTAGAGGCTTTGATTGGAAAATTTATATATTCAATGGGTAATAAATCATCTACCCAATAAATTACAATTTATAAATGATAACTAAAACTTTTAGCTTTGTAAGGAAATTCTTTTTTCCGGTCAAAACTACTGAAATTTCTTTACTTATCAAATTAGGAGTGCTCCTTTTTTGTGTATTATTTAATTTCAGTTCTTTGAGAGCGCTCAAAGATAGTTTAGTAATTCCTTTAATTGGTGCTGAAGCTATAGGTTTTTTAAAACTATGGTTAGTTCTTCCAACAGCGCTTTTATTTACTCTTACATATTTTAAATTAAGTAATCAATTTAATCTCCATGCTTTATTTAATATTTTTGCGGGATTTTTTGTAACATTTTTTCTATGCTTTGCATTTTTTATTTATCCTAATCAAGATCTGTATCACCTATCTGATCAGAGTGCATACCAATTAATACAACAACTGCCTTATTTAAAATGGTTTATAAAATTGAGGGCGAAATGGAGCTATGTATTTGTCTATATATTTGCTGAAATTTGGGGAGCGATGATTATCAATTTGATGTTTTGGCAATTAGCAAATAGCATTTTTAAAACTAGTCAAGCTAAAAGACTTTATCCAATGTTAACCCTAATGGGTAGCATAGGTTTAATTTGTGCGGGGCAAACGCTGATTTTTTGTGGCAAAGCTGAAAACTTGTCTTCTTTATCATTTTTATCCGCTACTGAGAATTATACAGAGATATCAATTAAGATGCTTGTAATGCTTGTTGCATTTAGTGGTATCGTTGCGATGGGTTTATTTTCCCATATTTATAGTTATTGTATGTCTCATCATATAAGTTACAATTTTACTCCGCAAGCACCGAAATCCTCATTAAACATTCAGGAAAGCGTTAAGTTAATCTTTCATTCGAAATATATTTTATATATATTTATATTAGTTGTTGCCTATGGTATGAGCATAAACATATTGGAAGGTCCATGGAAGGCAAAACTTGGTAAAATGTATAACACCCCAAACAGTTACATACAGTTTATGGGTAATTTTAATACATGGATGGGTATTAGTTCCGTTGTTGTGAATTTAATAAGTAGCAGTATATTAAGATTTTTGGGGTGGACCATATCAGCATATTTGACGCCAATCATTATAGGTACAACCGGTACAATATTTTTTACATTCATAGTATTTGAAAAATATTTAGCTCTTAGTTTCGATACTACATTTATGGCAATTATGGTTGGAGCAACTCAAAATATTTTAAGTAAATCCAGTAAATATTCTCTGTTTGATGCCACCAAAGAAATGGCATATATACCTTTATCTCCAGAATTAAAGACTAAGGGTAAAGCTACAGTGGAAATTTTAGGAACAAAAATTGGTAAATCTTTGGTTTCTATGATACATTTTGTGGCTTTTACAATACCAGGTATAAGTTTTGAGAATATATATCCTTTCTTGATGATGATTTTTTTATTTATAATTATAATCTGGTTAATTGATGTGCGTAAGATTAACCAACAATATAAGGCCTTGATCAATGAAAAAAGCCGCTAGATACAGTTTAATTTCCTTAATTTTATTTTCTTTATACTTCCTTTCTTGGTATGTGCTTTCTTGGATGTTGTGTAAAGAGCTAGGAAGGTATTCGTCTGAATTACAAGTTAGGTTAATGAGTACAGATGTGACATATAGTTTTCAAAAAGCCGTTCCTTATGGTTTTCCTTTTAAAATAGGTGCTAAAATCATAGGATTGCACGAAGATGCAAAAGCATATCATACTAGTCATGATGGACTGGTAACAGTAGGATATGATTTGATTAGGCAAGGAGTGTTTTTTGAAAATACTGGTCAAAGTATAGCGCGTGTTAAACCTTTTAGTTCTGGATTTGGTAGCATTGTAAACGTTAGTTCTTCCTACCTTGTTAAATTAGGATTACCTAGAATTTTTTATCAACTATTAATTAAACAAACTTCGGCATTTGAATTGATAAATTTTATTGATCGTATTCAATTTGTTTCGAAAGATTCTAAAATTTATGACTTATCGAATGAAGAGCTAATATTTGATCATGACTTTATAAAGTTATCATTTAATTGGGATAAATCTAAGTATTATCATTCGTTGGATGAAATGTTAAAAGATATACCCGATAATTATTCGGCTAATATGGAACTAGCAATTGGAGATGTGATTCCTAATAGAGCCGTTATTGCTCCTATAAGTTTAGTATATTTAATATTACCTCCAATTGATAACGTTAAGATAAATTTTGCCGCTAACCTTTCAACTAATAAAGAAAATCCTACCTTTGCGGATCTGTTAAATAATTTTAAGCTAGATGTTCAAACTTTGGAGATTGATGGAAAAGATGCTTCGGGTAAAATTAAGTTTCTGACAAACGTTCAAAGGGTTGAACGGAATGAAGATTCTTCTTTCGATCTTGAAATGGATTTAAGTTTCAAAAATTTACATAACCTCATGAAATATCTAGAATTCATCAATAAAAAATCTCCCGAACTTGAGATCTTAAAAAATAAAGATTTAATACAAATATTACAGCAACCCTATGATATAAAAACTTCCATAAGTGGTAGGTATAAATTAAGTCCTAAAATTAATAAGATTAGTCTGGATAATTTTGATTTTATGCTAGATGGAGTAGGTTTTAACTTAAAAGCCGATACAGCCTTAAGTGATGCAAGACAATGGCATTTTGATGGTTCGTTGCTTCTGCTTAAACCGGATAGTGTATTTAGAAAGATGGTAAATATAGCAGCTATTTATACTAAGGAAGACGTAGGAGCTAGAGAAAGACGCATTAATGATTCAGTTAGATTACTAAAAGCTATCTCTAATCATCCTACTTCTGAGAGTCGAGATATAGCAATTGATTTTTCTTTAAGTAACAACATTAATTCCAGCAGAATTGGCACAATTCCTTTGAAATTTTTCAAAAACATCGATACCTTTAAACAATTTTTTAATCAGGGTGATAATAAATGATCGCAAACTTATCTCAGGATATTTCGACCTATATTTTACATGAAATATCAAATAGTGTAGGATCTTTAAACATAAATTTAGAGCTGATAGAAAAAGGTCAATATTCAAAGGATGTATTAGAGTTAATTAAAGAAATTAGAATCCACTGCGGCGTACAAATAGAATATTTCAGGTATCTTTATGGTTCTTCTAATCAAAAAAGAAGCATAGGCGATTTAATTAAGCTATCCAGGGAATTTTTAAAATATCAATCTGCTAAGATCATACTTTCGGAAGAGCTGTCGATTGACTTTATGCTTGATGCTATGCATAGTAAATTTTTACTAGCTTTTATTAACATACTTGCCTTAAGTATGAAAAATCAGGGAGAAATAAATATTCATGGAAGACAAGAGGATAAATTGAGTATAAGAATTTTAGCCTCACGAAAAAATTTGCGAGAGGCTTCTGTAGAAAATATACAAGAGATCTTGCGATTTGCTACTCATAAAATTGTACTTTCAAATAACATTGTTGCTTATTATTTACAGAGTTTGAAAGAATTATCAAAAACCCAAAAATTAGATTACGATTATAATATTATAGTAGATGATGATGTTATTGAATTTAGTTTTTATGTTTAATATTTATGTCTACAAAATTTCGAAACGAAACTGATAGTTTTGGAAACATACAAGTCGAAGACCAATATTATTGGGGTGCCAGCACCCAAAGATCTTTAAAATTTTTCCACATAGGGGAAGAAAAAATGCCCTTAAAGCTAATTCGTGCTTTTGCTCTACAAAAGACAGCAGCCGCTTTAGCTAATTTAGAATTAGGTTTGCTACCTAAGAATTTTGCAGAGGCTATTCTTTATTCTCTTAAGCAAGTCATCGCAGGAAAAATGGATAAACATTTTCCTTTATCAGTTTGGCAAACTGGTTCCGGTACTCAAACAAATATGAACCTAAATGAAGTTATTGCTAATATGGCAAACCAGCAGCTAGGCGCAAAGGTAAAAGGAACTAAGTCTCCTATACACCCTAATGATCATGTTAACAAAAGCCAATCTTCAAACGATAGCTTCCCAACAGCAATGAATATAGCTGTAGCTCTAGCTGTCAACAATGATTTACTTCCTGCTCTTGATAAATTACATAAGGTCTTAGTTCATAAGTCTAAGGAATGGGATTCGATAGTAAAGATTGGTAGAACCCATTTGCAGGATGCAACGCCTGTGACTTTAGGTCAAGAGTTTTCGAGTTTTGCTGCTCAGATTCAATATAATATTAGTCGCATTAAGGCGTCTTTGGAAGATGTATACTATTTAGCTCAAGGAGGAACTGCTGTTGGTACTGGTATCAATTGTCACAAAGATTTTGCCACAACTTTTATTCAAAAGATCAATGAGTTAACAAATTTGCCTTTTAAAACGGCTACCAATAAATTTGAAAGTCTAGCTTGTCATGATGGGTTAGTTAATTTCTCAGGTGCTCTTAATACACTAGCTGCAAGCCTTATGAAAATAGCTAACGATGTCCGTTTGCTTGCATCTGGTCCAAGGTGTGGTTTAGGAGAGATATCATTGCCAGAGAATGAACCAGGATCATCTATAATGCCAGGCAAAGTTAATCCTACACAATGCGAAGCCTTATCTATGGTATCAGCTCAGGTTATAGGTAACCATACCACAATTTCTATAGCAGGTAGCAATGGTCACTTGCAATTAAATGTATTTAAGCCGGTGATAATATATAATTTGCTTCAATCTATACGGCTCTTAAGTGATAGCGTATCAAGTTTTGCTGATAATTGTGTTATAGATATTCAGCCAAATTTGGCACGCATAGAAGATTTTAAAAATAACTCTTTAATGCTTGTAACCAGTCTTGCTCCTGAAATTGGCTACGATAATGCTGCAAAAATTGCTAAGAAAGCGTTTCATGACAATACTACTCTCAAGCAGGCGGCTATGTCATTAAAACTTATCAGCGAAGAGAAGTTTGATGAATTAATTGAGGCTGCTAAGAAGGGTATTGTGGAATGAAAGATGTAGTTTTAGTTAGAGTGCTTATCAGAGATCCTAGCAACAATAAGACCTTACTTTTACGTCGCCCTAAAGATTATTTTCTTTCCCTACAACAAGAGCCTCCAGGAGGTAAGGTAGAAAAAAATGAAACATTGTTAGAAGCCGTGCATAGGGAAGTCTATGAAGAGACTAACTTGCTTATTGATAAAATAAAGTATATACAAGAATTTACTTTTGCTGATAGGCGTGGGAAGAAATATATTGAGCATATATTTCATGCTGAAATTATTACTGATCCAAGCGAAGTAGTAATTAATATACATGAGCATGAATCTTTTGAATGGATCCTTTGTGATACTATATTAGATCGTAATCTACATCCTGAGTTTAAAAAAGCCTTAAAAGATTGCCAAGATATCTGGCTGGATAACTACAATATCTAATTCTTCACAGTCTTCAATGATATAAAAGTAGAATAGGGGATAACAAATCCTATTAAAATCCATTGTATTTGGCTTATAAATGGTGGTAGATGGGATAAAAATATTCCAAAGAAAGTTTTGATTCCAAAAATTGCTCCAAAACAAAGCGCTGTGGCTAAAACCTTTTGTTTGAGATTAATTTTAGTAGTTTTTTCAGCAAATAATGTATAAGAACTTATTATTCCAATCAGTCCGTAATATGCTAACCATAAGTGTTCAAGCATTTGATACAATAATAGGATATATAAAAGCAATAAGGTGGCAGTCACAAAAGTTGTTTTAGGTGATAAATATTTAGAAAGTAAGACTAAAATGGAGCCAAAAAAAATTGCACCTAACACGTCAAAGTAATTATGATAACCCATATATACCAAGCTTTGTCCAACACCTATTAATAAAAAGACTATTAAAATTTTCAATACTACAGAAGGAGTGCTCTTCATTAAATATCCGTATACCACAATGCAAGATTGCATATGACCACTAGGAAAGGCATATCCTTGTTTTTCTAAATTAGGATTTAAAGGTATTTGAAAAATATTTTTTAGCACAAAGCTAATGAGCATGTTGATAAGGATCAAACAAATAGCATTAAAAAATATTCTTTGACTAATCCAGATGTATCCCAATACGACCAGTGGAACTAGTACAGTTTCGTGGCTGAAACTTAATAAAATTTCAGCAATCATTGTTTAAACCAATTAACTTTTACATAGCCTTATAGTATAACTTTTATATAAATTATAATCAATAACGTAATTAGTTTGAGAATTATAAGCTTTATCAGTTATAATCGTTAGTTATTAATTGATTAAACAGTATGTGGTTCGTATTCTTTGCCGTAGTCATTTCTTTATTAATTCTTGATTTAGGGTTTTTGCATAATAAAAATCAAGAATTAAGTTTTAGGCACGCTCTGTTAATGAGTTTATTTTATGTAGTGATAGCATTGCTTTTTGGCATGTATATCTGGTACCAACTTGGTGCAGAAAGTTTTGAGGAATATTTAACAGGCTTCATGCTCGAGAAATCTTTGGCGCTAGATAATATATTTTTAATGTCTTTGGTATTTTCTAATTTATCTATTCCTTCTAAATATCAACATAGGGTACTTTTTTGGGGTATTATAGGAGTAGTTATTCTGCGGGGCGTTATGATTAGTTTAGGCGTTCAGCTAATTGTTAGATTTGAATGGATTTTATATATTTTTGCTGTTCTGATGATTGTGACAGGAATAAAAACGTTCTTTGTATCAACGCATATGGTGGATATAAAAAATAATATACTTCTTATATATATGCGTCGCTATCTAAGAATTACCGATGAATTACATGATCAAAAATTTTTTGTTATACAGCATGATCACCTACATTCAAAAAAATACTTATTTGTAACGCCTTTATTTGTCGCTCTTGTATTAATAGAATTTATAGATCTAATCTTCGCATTTGATAGCTTGCCAGCGATATTTAATATAACTCGAGATCCATTTATAATATATGTAAGTAACATATTTGCTATTCTTGGATTAAGGTCTTTATATTTTGTTTTATCTTCAATAGTGAATAAATTTTATTACATTAAATTTTCTTTAGCTGTAATTTTAATTTTTATAGGTTCTAAAATGTTTATAGCAGAATTGATGCACGTAGATAAAATACCGCCTATAATTTCTCTAGGTTTTACAGTGATATCCCTAAGTATAGGAGTGTTATATTCAGTGTATAAGGCTCGTTAATTGCTAAAATTATCATTAATCTAATTACATTGCTGCTGGATAGGTGAAGAATATAAAATGAATAGAGTTAATTCCGCAATGTACTATCATAGAGCTAATGATTCTGCCTGTTTTGTCGTAAGCATATCCATACAATATTCCGGCTAACCATGACAGTCCCATGTATATTAAACCTCCTTCAAAATGAGCCAAACCAAAAATAAAAGATGCCAAGATTATATGTAAATACTTAGATTTCAATAATTCTTTGAAGGTGTTTTGTAAAAAACCTCGACACATTACCTCTTCAGCCATGCATACAAATAAGAAATTGTTGATTTCCCAAATCCAAAATATACTTGTTAATTTTGGATCGAAAGTAACGTATTTAGATAATATGGAGGGACCTAAAATTATTAAAAAAGCCATTAATAAAGTTTGAAAGGTAATTAATAAAGAGTCTTTATCTAAGGGCTTTTGTAAAGCATATAAGTTACTAGTTGTGTACAAAATCAATGCGGCAACGGTTTTATCAAAATTCATGTATGAAGAAAATGGGTACGATAAAGGTGATAGCTGCATGTCAGTGATAACGCGTGTATTAAAAAATCCTGGTATAAAGTGGAACGCAAATCCTGTTATGAAAAAGCAGATAAGACCAAAGAGCAAGAACTTAAATAATTTATTCAAATTCTGATTTACGAAATAGTAATGGCAAATTGAAGCGAAAAGAAATAAAGACAAAATACCATATAAATTTATTACTCCCTTCATGAAAGCAGTAAATATGGCCCAAGATATAAGAGCTACAATTATATGTTTATTTTTGACAAATAAAGATGCAAGTGAAGCAATTGATAAAAAAATATAAGGTAAGGGCATGGAGAATTGTTTTTATTGTATCTAATTAAAACTAAGTATAAAGCGCCAAAATTAGGGTGTCAAAGATATTTTAAGCCTCAATTCATAAAAGAGTATTTTATATTTAAGTTAGTTCTTTTATAATATAAATTAAATTTATTCTTTAGGATAGGAGCTTTCAAAAAAATCTAAGGTTTTAAATCGAATAAAACAATGAGTTATTATGCAATCGACGAAGAAGCAATTTTGTATCTTGAAGTGCCTTATGTGGCAAAAGATTTTGCAAAAAAATTAGGAGCTAAATGGGACCCTGTAAAAAAACAATGGTTTATCTCATGTAGTATGGATATAGCAGCATTTAAGCAGTGGTTGGTTTTCACAAAATCTGAACATGGAAATATGCGAGCAGATTATTTCTACTTAGCTCAAGTCAACAGGAATTGCTATAAATGTGCCCAAAACACATTGGTAAATGCTATCATATTGCCGCAAGGATTTGAAGTAGTGGACGATAGCATTATGGAGGAATTAGAAAAACAAAATATCCCAGTAGAAGGGAAATTATTTTGTCGACAAAACTATTCATCAATCGTATCTTATGTTACTTATATTTCATTAGAAGCTTTGAAAGAAATATACAAATATATTGATTGTTGTTTTTTTCGAGAAGAATATTCTATGTCAGTAGACTATTCTTATTACCGGTCTATATGTCAACATTGTCATTCTGCACAAGGAGATAATTATATAATTTCTGAATATAACTCCGTATTTCATCCCAGTAATATTGAAGATTTTCATAAAATACAATTTTATAAAATTCAGCAGAAAATTAAAATTAGAGCAGGGGCGTACAGTATTGACTATGAACCATTAGATTACATGATTATGCAGAATGTATGAAAAATCGTAACAATAATTCATATTGTAGCTTGGCGGAGGGAGAGGGATTCGAACCCTCGATACGACTTGAGATCGTATAACAATTTAGCAAACTGCCGCCTTCAGCCTCTCGGCCACCCCTCCGGATGCTCTCTATAAATATTAGACTAAAATCCTTAGATGATCAACTGTTTCTGTAAATATTTTAAAGATATATGAATTTATTAAAACTTGAAGAGAAGAGAAGCGTAAGTAGAATGACTATGATAACGGCGCTTAAATGTATAGTCATATACTAGATTAAGTTCTATGGATTTTTTACAAGCGCTTAAAAAAGTACCAATAGCATAAGTAGTCTTAGCTGGCTTAACGACATCTGATACTACACTTTGAGATTGATTTCCTATAGTTGTGATTATATTTCTGTTACCCTTAGTAAATATAGCTTGCTCTATATTAATACTAATGCCAGGAGTTACTTCAAATTCGCGCATTTTCATACGTTTTATAAGCCTAACACCTATATTCGCTGCTATTCTAGTGATTTTTTTTCGTCCTACATTCAAGCTAAGGTTGGGGCTAGTTTCTTTGAAGCTATTAATTGAGAATTTATCAAACGTAATTCCTATTTTTGGTAATAAACTAAAGATTTTGTTATAGTCAGTTTTATAAGAAACTTCTGTTTGGGCTCTAAATAATTCTCCTTTGGTTTTACCTAAATATAATATATTTTGATTATTACGCTCAGTTTTTATGAAAGCTTTACCGTAATTTAAGTTTGTATTGAGCCGAACCTTTGGTGATAAAACATATTCACCATAAAGAGTTATAATATGCAAATTGGTTTTTTGTATATTATCTTTAGTAATAGTGATTCCCCTAAATTTGGTTTTAGAGAAAGTGTTTGTATAAGCAATGCCAGCCGTAAAAAGATCTTTTATCAATTCTATATCAGTACCAATCGCAAAACCTTTTTGATGATTATTATAGCCAAGATCATTTTTTTTAGGTTTTTGTTTAGAAAAAGAGCTTAAACCTTTTATCCATAAACCCTTTTTTACAGGATCATTCTCTCCAGCTGCAGCTAATGTCGATATTTCTGATTGACTTAAATTGTATAATCTTGTTTGAAGGATGCGAGAGACTAAATCCATGGAATCGAAAAATATCATATGTGAAATATTGTGAATGTATTTTAACGAAAATAAAGCATCTTGGTTTGAAGTGTTTGGATCTAGAACTCCTTTTTCTAAATTTTGCCGTATTTCTTCTGCGTGTATCTCTAATTTTTCAGCAGGTTTAAGTGTCCGGGGTTTAGTTTGTATCTGAGGAGGTGGTGGGATTGTTACATCTTGCTTAGGTAGTTTATTGATTATAATTTTTCCAGCCGGTTTAAGCGTCTGAGGCTTGGTTTGTATTTTCAAAGGTGCTCGTACTGACACTTCCTTTATAGTTGGTTTGTTAACAACTATTTGTCCAGCTGGTTCGATTGTTTGTTTTTTGGTTTGTACAGTTTGAGGTGGTTGGATAGTTACATCTTGCTTAGGTAGTTTGTTGACTATAATTTTTCCAGCCGGTTTAAGCGTCTGAGGCTTGGTTTGTATTTTCAAAGGTGCTCGTACTGACACTTCCTTTGCAGTTGGTTTGTTAACAACTATTTGTCCAGCTGGTTCGATTGTTTGTTTTTTGGTTTGTATAGTTTGAGGTGGTTGGATAGTTACATCTTGCTTAGGTAGTTTATTGACTATAATTTTTCCAGCCGGTTTAAGTGTCTGAGCTTTGGTTTGTATAGTTTGAGATGGTTGGATGGTTACATCTTGCTTAGGTAGTTTATTGATTATAATTTTTCCAGCCGGTTTAAGTGTCTGAGCTTTGGTTTGTATAGTTTGAGATGGTTGGATGGTTACATCTTGCTTAGGTAGTTTATTGACTACAATTTTCTCAGCCGGTTTAAGTGTCTGAGCTTTGGTTTGTATAGTTTGAGATGGTTGGATGGTTACATCTTGCTTAGGTAGTTTATTGACTACAATTTTCTCAGCCGGTTTAAGTGTCTGAGCTTTGGTTTGTATAGTTTGAGGTGGTTGGATAGTTACATCTTGCTTAGGTAGTTTGTCGACTATAATTTTTCCAGCCGGTTTAAGTGTCTGAGCTTTGGTTTGTATAGTTTGAGGTGGTTGGATAGTTACATCTTGCTTAGGTAGTTTGTCGACTATAATTTTTCCAGCCCGCTTAAGTGTCTGTGGTTTGGTTTTTATTTCCTCAGGTGGATTATAGGGTATCCAATGATGTTGCTCTTTTGCTGGGCGATTTTCACTACCTTCTGAACCTGAATCAGAAGCCAGAGGTGTTCTAATATTAGTTAGCAAAGGATTTTCACTACCTTCTGAACCTGAATCAGAAGCTAGAGGTGTTCTAATATTAGTTAGCAAAGGATTTTCACTACCTTCTGAACCTGAATCAGAAGCTAGAGGTGTTCTAATATCAGTTAGCAAAGGATTTTCACTACCTTCTGAACCTGAATCAGAAGCCAGAGGTGTTCTAATATTAGTTAGCAAAGGATTTTCACTGCCTTCTGAACCTGAATCTTTGGTTGATATACCAGAACTTACGGAATTAGGGGTTTTGTTTGATCCCGGTTCGACAGCAAGTACATTTTTTGCGAAAAAGACTAGCGTTAGGCTTACTACAATTACCTGCAGTTTTACAATGTTAGGAATTTTCCAGCAAATTAAACGTACAAGCAACATTTTACTAATTAATCCTCTTCAAATAAGGGTATATCATAGCCACTAAGTCTAACAAATTCTAATATTTCCTCCCCTCTATCTTTATCTCCATTTTCTGATTCGCTGCATACTAAAGATTGCCCTTTATCATGCCAAAATTGAAATACTGCTTCTTGGATATCTGGGTTAAGTGCCATAAGGTCGATGTTGTATGTAAATTTTTGTATCTCCTTTATGTGTTGTCCTTGATTTAAGATACTTTCCGTTGTACGACTATACATGTATACAATAAGAGAGTTGTAAGTTTTTTGACTTTCTGTATCTTTATTACTTAAAAATTCCTGCGCATTATCACTTATGAATTGCCAGGCTGAATTTAAGGTATTTGAACTATCTTCTCTTAACCTAATTTCACACTCTATTAACTGACAGAAAGAGTTCAGTTGAAGGTCAAGATTTTCTTTAGGACAATTTTTATTATCAATCACCTCTTGAAATTCTTTTTTAGCAGCAAGATATTTATCTTCTGTACCTTGTCTCATAAATAAGAGCCCCAATTTATATGTTGCTTCAACGTTTGTAGGATCCCAATCTTTAGCTTTTTGAAAGCTTTCAGTTGCTTCGTCAGGCGCTTGAGTAAGACCTAAATTGTACAGAGCTTTTGAAAGAATTACTTCATGATCATACTCTAATTTAAGACCATTTTTTTCTACTTCTTTAATAACATGCAAAACTTCGTCAAGGTTTCCCTGCATAACGAAACATACAGCTAAGTTAGTGCAAGCTTTAATATAATCTTTTGCTAAGTTGCCCTTATTAAAATCACTTATTTTAATATATTGTTCGATCGCATTGGAAAAAGAATCTATAGCTTTGTTAAAATCTTGATTGTCAAGAGCATCGCAACCATCATTATATGATTGATTAGCTCTCATTTTATATGACCGTTCTAGCGTAATACTTGCTTGCTTTGCCACTTTATTTTCTTTTGTCATAAATTATACTGTTTTAAAAATTAGTTAATTATCACGTCAGTATCAACACTATCTGTGCCGATTAAAGAACTACTATACTCACTCTTTTGCGATGGGTAACAAGGAAAAACTGAAGGAGCAGAGCTGTAGCTACTACCTAATTCTTCATAATTACCTGACATAAAAAAGTCGATTATGTTTTTAACTTGTTCGTCATATGAATCATCTTTAGGATATTTATTAAAAATGAACTCTCTAAAATCTTGAACTAGTGATTCTAAATTTTTCTTCGATTCTTCACTCGGTAAGAGTTTTAATGTTTTAGCTGAATATTTATTCAAGCTATTTAATAACCTCTGAATTTCAACAATTTTAGGAGTTTTTAAATCATATTCGTCAATCAGCCTCTCCATAGCTTGGTATATTTTAGTTGTTTTTTCTATAGTATCATCTAATCTTTTTTCCTGGTTGAGACGAGTTAAAGATTTAATTGATGCTTTTGCTATGTGTAGTATTGTCTTAAAAATATCTTCGTTACATTTCTTGAGTTCGTCTTCATTATCTGCTGAGTTCTTAATAAATTTTTGGTATTGAATATAATGTCCTATTATTTCAATGCTTTCAAGACTTGGATATTTTTGTACTTGAGATAGCAGATAGGTCAGGTCAATTTTGAGATCTGCCTCTTCGGATAATAAGTATTTCATTACATTTTGTGCCTTCAGATTAAATGAAATGTGAAATAAATGGTCTGTGCCTCTTGGGTATGTTCCTAATTTAATTTTTTGTACTAAAAATTTCATTACATCATCATTTTGTGTTATGCAGGTTATGGCATATGCATAATTTAATATTTGATGCGTTGTATGATTTGGGTGCGCTTTATTAGTATTACATAAATTTCCTATATATTCTTTAAGGAAATCATTTTTGTTGGCAAAAGGTGCTTCTTCAAATTTGTCTATAACATGCTTAAAAATTTTGCGAAATTCTTTCTTACTTGCTGCAGAAATCAAACTACATAATTGCAAATCTATTTTAAAATTTCTGTCCAGGTCTGTTGCAGTTTTTTTAATTTTTTCCAATTGAGCGTTAAATATCCCTGCATGCTGCTCTTTGGATAGTTCTTCTTCAAGTATGGATGTAAAAGACTCTATACTAAAGGGTAGCTTATCATTTTTTACGTCTTGGTTTTGGTTTAGAACGACACTACTATTTTCTTTGTTATCTATAAAATTTTCTTTTTGAGATCTCTTACCAAGTTTTTTGTGATTATGATTTGAATTTGAGGTAGATGTTTTTTGTTCTTCTGATTGATCTGGTGCTGTTAATTCTATAGTTTCAAGATCAGCACCAGTATCATTCTGTGAATTTTCTACATAACGTTTTATTTTTCTAAATTCTTCATTATCAGGTGACTCGGATTGTAAAAGAAGAAGAATCTGCTCTAATGTTGCATGCTCTAACGTTGGATTCTTCCCTGTTATATGTTTTATAGGATTAAATTTATTTAAATATAATAAAGAACAATTTGTCAGTATATGTTCTTTTACTTTATCTAAATTATTGTCCCAATCTTCCTTTCCTAATAATTCTGACCAATTTATTTCTCCTATTTTTTCAATTAGTCGTGTAACCTTACCATGTTCAGGTTCGTCAAGAATATCTTCCCAATGATTTTGAAATAATTTACTAAATGAGTCGGTAGTTGGGCCCCTAAATTTACCAACTTCTTGCGGAATGTTTTTCAAATATTTGTTGAATTTTTCCTGCACTTCTGGAGATTCTGTTTTAAATAAATCAAAAAATTTCCAGCTACCACTTTGAATAACTTGCCAGAAAATATTCTTTAAAACATTATGTGCTATTTCCTCGTTTTCAAAAATAAACTCTAGGGGTGATTTACTAATACTTCCGTCGGTTAAAACCTTAGAATAATCATTACTAGTTAAAACTGCTTTTAATTCCATGAGCCACCATAAGGCCACTGGATCAGTTTTGATTGCTATATGAGCAGGAGTTAAGCCCGCATTATTTACTGCATTTAGATTATCGTGTAAATTATCTGAAGATACACGTTCTCTTTCTAATATAGCATCTTTATAGTGGTTGATAACAGAAAGAACATCAGACAGTATACCTTTTTCAGCTGAGGAATGAAAAAAATTATTACCTTTGGAAGTTGAATAATAAAAAATTCCTAAAGCTTGAGGTTCGGAGAGAGTTCTAAATAATTTATCAAAAAAAGTCTGTGGTCTGCCCGTAGTTAATAAATGGATAATTTCTTGTACGTTGGGGTGAGGTTTTTGCAATTCGCTAATTAGTCCTTTGTACATAATTTTTTCTATTTAATTAAGCTACTTTTTAATACTATCAAATTAATACTATCAAAAAAAAGATAATTAATGCAACTAGTTTTAGATATATATTTTTAACTTCAACAAATAATTTATCTATAATTTTTACTAAAAAATTATATAAGTAAGTAAAAAATTAAAAAATACTTAAAATTTTTACAAAGATAGTATATTCATACTGAAAATAGTCCAACAAATAGATAGAGATATCTGTAAAACTTCCTGAGCTAGATTATCTTAGCTCAGGTGGACATGTGATATTTTTATACTCTTTCAAATATATTTGTAGTCACTATAATTTTGCAATTTATAAATACCCTATTAAGACATTAATATGATAGAGAATTTATTTAAAATTATTACCTATATGATATTTACTAATCAAGAAAATACTTTGGCCACGGCTGTAAAATATGCTCTTAAACCTAAAGGTTCATTGTTTCATAATCAAGAATATTGGGTCAAAAAAGCTATACATATAGCTTCAAAAGAAAATATAGTAGCAAGCCAAGTACCTATTCCCGATATAATTGAATGTATCCAGAATGGTCATGTAGATCTTGCAGCTTATTTGTATTCTAAAACTCAAGTGAAAGAAAGAGTACAGACTCTTTTTGATAACTTCATGCAATTAACGAAAGCAGAGTATCACAATAACATTGAGCTGCAAAAATTACATACGGAAATCTTAGGAATAGGGTATCGTACTTTTGAAACTTTGTCAGTTTTCTTAGTTACTAAAGGAATAAGTGAAAATGCTTTATCAAACCATGGAACTGCAGATTTGATAAAACTTTTGTTATCCAATGCGTCTTTTGAATTTAAGGCAGAGGATCCTGCGATGACGGAAAAGTTAGAAAAGATTGAACAAATAATAGGTCAAGGTCCATCAGCTAATGGCAGTGTAGAATTATTTAAAATATTTAATTCAATTATTCCAGTGAGAGATTTTAGTGGATTAATTGATGAACTTGGAATTCACCAACCTAGCTTTGGTAAATTTAATATAGATGTAAAGTGTGAAAATGGTAAACCTAGTATAATGGCAAGCTTAAAAATAAACGAAAATAATTTAGTAGGAAAAGAATTAGCCAATCTTGGAAAAAGTACTGGGGGTATACATGTTGGTACAGACGATTTACCTATTCATTCCCCTGTAGATATCACTTTAGGTGTTGAGCAAGACGGTGCCTTATCAGTTGAAGCTGGTTTGGATGTACCTGGAGGTAGCGCAGTATCTACAGCTGTCAAAGCTATAGGTCAGGCGGTCGACAATCATCACGACGCATAATTTTTAACACTGTTAATAAACTAGTTATTTTTGGCTTTTTTTTCAGCATCATAAAAATAACTGGTCTATTAATAGCAACATATCTTATATGTAATTTTTAAAATCAACATCTAATATAATTGATAAACAATTTTGTTTATAGCTCTTGATGATTTTCTGATTTATAGGCTATACGATATTCACCCAAATATTTAAAACCCATTAATAGTATTTATTTTTTGCTTGGTTCTGGCTTAAAGCTAGCTTTTTCATCACCAGGAAGTACGTTATCTGGACCTTGCCAAGGAGATGCAAAATCAAATGATCGAAACTCTTGTTCAAGATCTAATGGTTCATATATTACGCTTTCTTGTTTTTCGTCATATTTGACCTGATTATAGCCGCTAAGAGGAAAGTCTTTTCTTAAAGGGTGTCCTTCAAAACCGTAATCAGTAAGTATTCTAGTTAAATTTGGATGCTCATCAAATATTATGCCAAATAAATCAAAAGCTTCACGTTCATACCAATTTGCAGCTGAAAATATAGAAGTTGCGGAAGGCATAGATTCTTTATCTTTCAATTGCACCTTGATAATCAAGCGCATATTAAGCTTCAGGCTGAGTAGGTTATAAACTACTTCAAATCTTTTGGGGCGAGAAGGAAAATCAGCTACAAATAGATCTGTCAGTACCGTAAATCTAAAATTATGATCTTGTTTCAATTCAGATAAAATTTTGGTTATCAGATCTTTTTTGGTAATTAAGGTTATAAACTCAGCTGTTTGCTGAATGCATTCTGGATCTAAGTTTTTTACGAAATTCAATACCTCTTCCTTCATGATCTGACAATTTTATGTTTTTTGATTTTTTGTTGAAGTAGAAAAGCTCCATATAATAAACTTTCAGCTGTTGGTGGACAGCCTGGTACATACACATCTACAGGAACAATACGATCGCATCCTCTAACAACTGAATAAGAGTAATGGTAATATCCTCCTCCATTAGCACAGCTTCCCATAGAAATAACCCATTTAGGCTCTGCCATTTGATCATATACTTTTCTAAGAGCCGGGGCCATTTTGTTTGTTAATGTACCAGCAACAATCATAACATCTGCTTGACGTGGGCTTGCTCTAAAAAGCATTCCAAAACGATCCATATCGTACCTACTTGCAGCAGCTTGCATCATTTCTACAGCGCAACACGCAAGTCCAAAAGTCATGGGCCATAGAGAGCCAGTACGTGCCCAGCATACTATGTCTTCTAGCTTTGCAACTAGGTATCCTTGATTATTAAATTGTTCCTTTAATGAATGCATATTACTTACTATCTAAAACTTGTTTTTTCCACTCATAGATAAAACCAACTGTAAGCACAAAGATAAAAAATAATCCTGATAAAAATCCTGTCAAGCTTAGATTTTTTAAATTTAATGCCCATGGAACTAAAAAAATGATTTCTAAATCAAACACTATAAAAGAAATGGCTATTAAGTAGAAACTAATATTAAATTGGCCTGCGTTATCTTGTGTTGGCTCAAAACCGCATTCGTAAGGAGATAATTTACTTTTTTGAGGTTTTTTGTTTGCTAGAAATTGGGGCAAAATGATTATAGCCAGTGCAATAAAGACGGTAAGACAGATGAAGATAAATATACTTAAATAATTAATCATATTAATTTAGTCTAAATGCTTCGTTAAAAATACACACTATTTTTTTTCCAGCCCGTAAAGAAAGCTTGTTATATACTCGTTCTATTATAACTAAATTGGAGTCACTACGAGCTGGGCGGTAGTTTACAAGTTCTTCTTTTAAATCATCATCGACTGCAAATATAGCAGGAAGTTGACTGTTTCGATCTCTGAATTGTAGGTATGTGAATTGTCCATCATCAAAAATCTTAATTGGAGCAATTTCTTCATTGCCACTAATAGAGTAATAGAAGTTGTAATTTTCGGGATGAGTTAGATCAGGTAAATCGTTATCTCCGGCAAGGGAATAACTTTGTATGTGGTTAAGATTCATTTCTTCATCTGGATAAAGGAATTTTACGTTAAATACCATGTCTGGATCACGAATATCCTGGGCTTCTTCAGCATACAACTCAAAATAATATGTTCTTTTATTTGTCAACAAAGTCATGTTAGTAGTTGCATCATTGTCTACAGGCTTTAAAAATATTCTATTACCAGAAGGAACGATCTGCCATCCCGTGGTATCACCCATAGAGATACTGGCTACTTCTTCATCGGGAGCAAGTTCAATGCTAGCTTGATAGTTGTAATAACCAGTAAATTTAAATACATCATCAGGGCTATATACCATTACTCTGATTCTAGGATCAACAGGAGTTGGTCTAGACTCTCTAACTGCTGCGGATTCCAAACTCCAAAGCATCAAAATTAGGAAAATTAAGCTAAGTTTTTTTCTCATCACTTTCTAATTTATTCTCTAATAATTTCAGCTTGTAGTCCGTTACAACAAAATACAAAGTTGGTTTTGTTTCGTTATCAAAATAGTTTGTATTAATTTCAAATCCAACTTGAGCTTCCCAAATTAAATTTTCTATTAGGTTACTTTTTGAATCGTATACTATCGATCTAAATTTCATTTTAGCGGTATTGCGATCTAGCATGTCGTTAGATAGGGGGTATACAAACCTTTTCACCTGGTCTTCATATCTTAAGATAGGAGAATTAGGATTATCTACTTGCAAATAGCTATAAAACTGATTAAATACTTGAGGTGTTGATTTGGATTTAACGAAAAGTATTTGTTCTTTCAGCTTTATGTAGTCATAAATTTCCCTTTGTTCTACGTAATTTTTAACTAAATATTTAGAAAAAAAAGTCAGGTAGTCTTCGTGTCTATTTTTGGGCTTGACTAAATATATCTTTTTATTATTGCGATAGTTATCAAGTTGTATTAAATACCTGATTGAATGTCCCAAAGGAAATAGCTTATATATATTAATGCCCATAGCTATGCATAGCACAATACTATACACTAAAAAGCATATAATATAAGACTTATGAGTAAAGGGTTTGACGTATTTGTCATTATACCAAACATTTAAGTCTGCAAAATATTTTTTTAAATATTCATCGCGACTATCTTGAGATTCCATGTAAATCCTAGCGCTTAAGCCATGCTTTAATTACAATATAATATTACTTTTAATCTAAATATTTATAAGAACAAGTAACTAATCAAAATATCGAGTAAATCGATAGACATAGTAATAAAAGTACAAGGTTTTAATGGTTTTAAACTAGTTTATCCACACATATCCACAACAAAAGCTTTTAGTACAGGAAATATGTAGATATCTATTCACTTTTATGATATAAATTAGCCTTATGATTTTGATCTATATAAATAATACTTTGAGATGGATGAGTTAATCGTACCTGGTCCCCAAATTTTAAGAGGACAAATTGATGTTTCTGGTGCTAAAAATGGTGTGCTACCTTTGATAGTTTGCTCTATGCTTACTGATCAAGAAATTGTCTTATCCAATGTCCCTAATTTGAGCGACGTACATACCATGAGTAATTTAATGAGATCTTATGGTGCCGATGTATATTTCGATCAAAAATATAAAAAACTTCATATTAAGTGCTTTAGTATAAATTATTCAGGGGCTTGTGATACTGTAAAAAAAATCAGAGCTTCGATATGGCTTTTGGCTCCGCTTTTGATACGTTTAGGTAAAGTAAGAATGCCAATGCCTGGTGGATGTGGGATAGGGGATAAAAAATCCGGTGCTAGACAAATTGATTTGCATCTTGACTTACTTGCGGCAATGGGAGCAAGTATAGAAGTGCGAGATGGGTATGTTTTAGCTGAAATTAAGGAAAAATTTAAAGCCACTGATTTTACTTTTAAAAAAGTTTCAGTTGGGGCAACTATCAATGCTATATTAGCCAGTGTTCTTGCTGATGGCGAAACAATTCTGAGAGAGTGCGCAATTGAGCCAGAAATTTCCGAAATGTGTCATTTACTCGTCAAAATGGGAGCTAAAATTCAAGGAATAGGAACTAGAGAACTTGTGATTTATGGAGTGGAAAGCCTAAAAGGAGCGGAGCAAAAAGTTATTCCTGATCGTATTGAGGCTGGAACGTATTTAATAATGGCTGCTGCAACTAATGGTTATGTGAAGGTGAATGGGATTAATTATAGCACCCTTGAAAGTTTATGTAATGTATTGGAGCTGGCAGGAAATAAGATGGAATTTCATGATGATTCAATTTCTTTATACAGTGGCCAGCAAATTCATCCAGTCGATATCACAACTATGCCTTTTCCTGGCTTTGTTACTGATTTACAAGCACAATTTATGAGCTTGATGTGTTTATCTTCGGGGACCTCTTTCATATCAGAGAAGATATACGATAACCGTTTTATGCATGTAAAAGAACTAAATAAAATGGGTGCAAATATTTCTATTGAGGGCTCAACGGCAAAAGTAATAGGTGTTAAAGAATTGAATGCAGCAAGCGTAAAAGCATCGGATTTAAGAGCCTCTGTGTGTTTAGTGTTGGCTGGTCTATCTGCAAAAGGAGTAACTAGAATCGCAGATATACATCATCTAAGAAGGGGTTACGAAGACTTAGATCTTAAGCTTGCGAAATGTGGAGTACAAGTTGAGTGGTCTAATTCTGTTGACATAATTTCAGAGACTGTTGCAAGTCTAGTATAAAAAATTTTTAGGCATATTTTTAATTAGTATAATTTAAGTTAGCTAATGTACTTTGTATACCCATATTGCTCTAGCTGATAAACACTAACTTTTTTCTTAATACATTGCTTCGAAAGTCTTTACAGATGCCTACTTAGTGGTTTGTTGACTTTATTTTTAATGCATGACTACCATGAAAATATGGAGTAGACGTCGCTCCATGTTGCTTGTATTAGTAATTCAATCCAAAGGTAGTTTATGGGAAATGAAAATAAAGGCTTTGCATCAATGGACAAAGAAAAAGTAAGAGAAATTGCCCATAGAGGCGGTGAGGCTCGTAAAGATCAACTAGGTCATGAAGGTTATGTTGAGATGGGTCACAAAGGTGGCGAAGTGCGCAAAGAACAACTAGGCCATGAAGGCTACGTTGAAATGGGCCATAAAGGTGGCGAGGCGCGCAAAGAACAACTAGGTCATGAAGGTTATGTTGAAATGGGCTATAAAGGAGGAGAGGCTAGAAAGAGCGAACTAGGTCATGAAGGTTATGTTGAAATGGGCTATAAAGGAGGAGAGGCTAGAAAGAGCGAACTAGGTCATGAAGGCTATGTTGAAATGGGTCATAAAGGAGGTGAAGCTAGAAAAGCCCAGCTTGGTCCTGAAGGTTATGCTGAAATGGGTCGTAAGGGAGGACTGTCTGGTAGAAAGAATGAAGAAGAGGAAGTAGAATAAAGTATGGAGAGGCTGTAAGTAATATTTTTACTTATCGCTTCTCCCAACTATAATAGCTAATAGTTATTATAGTTTAATTATGACATTACAAAACAAAATTCAAGATATTCCTGAATTGCCAGGGATATATCAAATGCTTGATAGCAAAGGGTCTATTTTATACATTGGCAAAGCTAAAAGCCTAAAGAAACGTGTATCAAGCTACTTTCAATCAGGTCTTACTACTAGGATTGCTAAAATGATTTGGCAAGCATGTGACATCAAGTATATTATCACTAACTCCGAAGCGGAGGCTTTTTTATTGGAAGCTTCATTAATTAAAAAGTTTAAACCTAAGTTCAATGTATTGCTTAAAGACGATAAATCTTTTCCATATATTAAAATTTCTACGGATCATGATTATCCTCAAATTACTAAATTCAGAGGTAAACTTTCAAAAGATGGATACTACTTTGGACCGTTTGCTTCATCTGGACAGGTGAGTTCAGCTATAGTTGAGATTCAAAAGATATTTCAAATCAGATCGTGTACAAACACATACTTTAAGACTAGAAAAAGGCCTTGTCTTTTATACCAAATTAAAAGATGTAGTGGACCTTGTACTGCTAAAATTAGTTTACATGATTACCAGAATCTAGTAGACCAAACTAAACAGTTTCTTTCAGGTAAGTTTAAAACTTTGATAAAAGATTTAAATATTGAAATGAAAAAATACAGCGAGCAATTTGAATATGAAAAAGCCGCATCTATTCGTGATAGGATTAAAACTATAGAGTATGTTCAATCTCGCAATATTATCAATTCTCAAACTTTAGGAGATGCAGACATTATAGCCGTTAAGACGCTTAAAGGTGCTGCATGTGTACAGGTATTTATATATCGCTGTGGGCAAAACCTTGGTAATCAAGCATACTTTCCTAAAAATGCTGAGCAAGTTGAAGATGCAGAAATTTTACAAAGCTTTTTAGGGCAATTTTATCAAAAACGAAAACCTCCTAAAAATATCATATTAAATAAACAAGTTCCTGATAGTGGTCTTTTAGAAGAAAGTTTATTTAACTTACATGCTCTTAAGACCAAGCTTTTTACCCCAAAGACTAAAGAACAAAAGCTTATTATGAACATGATTGAACAAAATCTTGATGCAGCGCTTAAAACTAAAATTGAAAAACTCGATGACATACATGAGCGTTTAGAAATGATTCGGGAGATTTTTAATTTACCTAATTTGCCTCAGCGTATAGAAGTTTATGATAACAGTCATATCATGGGAAAATATGCTATTGGCGCAATGATTGTGGCTGGTCCAAATGGTTTTGAAAAAAATGACTATAGAAAGTTTAATATTCGTACGACCACAAATGTATTTGGAGGAGATGATTATCAGATGCTTCGGGAAGTGCTTACTCGTAGACTAGCTAAATTAACGGATGAAAACAAACCAGATTTAATGATCATTGATGGAGGGAAGGGGCATTTAGGTGTTGTGAAGGAAGTGATGGAATTTTTAGGAGTGAAAATAAAATACGCCTGTATGTCCAAAGGGGTCGAGCGAAATAAGGGTAACGAAACTTTCCACATGGAAGATAGAGATCCATTTAGTCTACCGAACGACAATAAGGCCATGCAATATTTGCAGTTATTGCGGGATCAAGCCCACAATTTTGCTATTACAAGTCATAGAACAAAACGTAACAAGGAAAGCTTAAAGTAAATCAAAAAGATTGGTATTGCATAAACCATGATAATTTTGATGCGCTTCATCTTTTTTTACAAAATTATATCTATTTATATTTTTTTAAAACATAGCCATTTTATATAGTTAAAGTATCCACAAATATTTAAATAGCTATGTCTGAAAATGGGTCGAATTTGATCGAGTATATCTTTACATCTATAAAAACTTCAGCTGTAAGACAGTTGAATTTTATTCGTAGATGTTTTCTAAAAGACATATTTGCTGCCGTAAATAATAATGACATAGCATTAGTGCAAAAGTTATTAAGGCTTGGAGCAAGTCCTAATAAATCTGATCAAGATGGTAGGACTCCTTTGCATCACGCTGCTCTTAAGGGGCATGCAGAAATTGCTAAGATTTTACTTGAGGCTGGTGCTGATCCTAATGCAAAAGATCCTTTGGATTATACTCCGTTGCATTTTGCAAGTCAGCAAGGTCATCAAGTGATAATAAAATTGTTTACAGAGTATAACAACAATATTTCAATAAAAGTATGAGTTTAGGAATAGTAGATTTTGATCAAACAACGAAGTATGGCGATACAGCTTTAGATTTGGCTATTAAAAACAATAAACTAGAATCTATAGAAGCTTTACTTAGTGGAGGGGCTAAAATTGAAAAATTTGATGGTACGGTTTTGGGAGTTTCATCTACTCCTCTTATTTTAGCTGTGAATTTATCTAAGCTAGAAGTAGTAAAGTTACTACTAAAATATAAACCAGATGTAAACATACTAGACTCACTCGGCTATACTCCATTACAAAATTTATTTTCTAAACCTAGATATAATAAAGTGGATTTAGAAATTGCTAAACTGCTAGTGGAACACGGTGCAAATATTGATGTCATAACCCCTGATGGAAAAAAATTAGAAGATTTAGTTCGTAAAGGTAAAAAACCCGAGCTTATTGATCTTTTAAAGGAGTGTTATGCAAAAAATGAAGAGAAGCAAAAAAACAATATTACGGTTTCTAAAAGCTTTGTTTAAAGGGAAGAAGAGAGGAGGAAAGAGGGTAAGAGTAAAGTTATTTCAAGGTAAAGGATTTTATCCTACAAAGCCAGGCACAGCTCTATTTCTAGCAAGCGTATTCTTTGATGTATTAATCACGTGTTCTATTTTTTCTGTTACTTCACGCACATCGGCATTAGCAAGATTTTCTGGAGGAATTACTGATAAAATCTCAACTGTAATTGTACCAGGTTTTCTGATCCAAAAGCTTTTAGGCCAATACACTCCAGCATTATGAGCCATAAGTACAACAGGCACTTTTGCTTCCATAGCAAGCTTAATTGCACTTGGTTTGTATCTTTTATTTTGATGGGGAAGAACTCTAGTTGATTCAGGGAATATGATAAGAGAAAGCCCTTGCTTAATTTTCTTCTGTCCTTCTTTTAAAATTCTAGTCAAAGATACTATATCTTTTCTATCTACGGCTATGGGATCCATCATTTTTAATCCCCAACCAAATAAAGGTATATTGAATAACTCTTTTTTAATTACCCATGAATGTTTTGGGACTATCAGCTGCATAAAGACATTTTCCCAAAAAGACTGATGATTTGCCATGAATACGGCAGGAGTTTGAGGTAATTTCTCTAATCCTATAACCTCATATTTTAGGCCGCAAATTATCTCTCCAAGCCAAATGAATATTTCAGAATACCTTTTGGCAATAGCATATTTGTTGTCGTAATGAGTGCCTACAAGATACATGATTGCTAATATTGGCCATACAACCAAACTTAATAATGCAACCGCGATATAAAAAATTATGACTCTTGTGCGCCAAAAAATTAGAGGCAAGTAATTAGGCGAATACTTCTTAAAATACATTCTTAATGATAAAGTTTACTTTTACAATTCTTCTTGTCACAAAAAACTAAAACAAACTTATAGTCTTCTAAATCATTTATATTTAAAATACTAGGTCCAATGCAAGAGTTTTGCGAATAATTAATAACAACTTCTGAAGAGGCGTTGCAATTTATGCCATCAAAAGTAATATTTATTATTTTACCATATTTTGTACTAAAATGTATATCACGATTTAATTTTTGACGTTTACTGAAAATTTCTTTACCAAACCATGAAGTCCAATAACGTTTTGCAAAATTAGAAAAATGTTGATCTGCATATATTTCAAGCTCGCCGTTTGGATTATTAAAACCTACTGCGCCTTTTTGGATATCTATAATAAGATCTGGTTTTGTGCCTATAATCATCGCTAAGCTTGCATATAAAACAATAGTTAGACCTAGGTACTTAATTTTTGATCTACAAATAAGCAGTAATAAAAATCCAAAAATGTATAGCCCTAGGCTGGTCTGATTAATAAAACCAGTATATGTAACGCTATATTTCATATGCGCAACAATTTCAGATGCCCTTAAGATTATATCAATGAAATAACCAATTAATATGAGCAAATACTTCTCTATGCC
The DNA here is from genome assembly GCF_003015145.1 of Candidatus Phycorickettsia trachydisci. Lineage (NCBI taxonomy): Bacteria > Pseudomonadati > Pseudomonadota > Alphaproteobacteria > Rickettsiales > Rickettsiaceae > Candidatus Phycorickettsia > Candidatus Phycorickettsia trachydisci. Next base: position 426,664 of record NZ_CP027845.1, read on the forward strand.
AAATAGAAGCAAAAATAAGAATAAAAACGCTCCTGGCATTAAGACAAAAGTGGTGATAGGAACTGCAATAAGGTTAGCTAAAGCTCCATAATTAGAGATCATGTGAAAATGATGAGCGACCACTGGGGCCGTGATAATCCCAACCAAGAAGCTTGTATATATATTTGCAAGGGTGTAGTTAAAAAGCTGTATCACAAAACTTCTTTTACCTCCAAATATATCTATCGCTTCAATTTGTAAATCTATAAAAAAATGATATCCACAGATTAAAGCAAGTACTGCTAAAAAAGATAATTGAAAGCTTGGATGCATTACGTATCCAGGTTTTAATGCTAAAATAACTAGGCTAGCAACTCCCAAGGCGCGTAAGGGGCTGTAACTTCTTTGAAATAGTATCGCAAGGCTTGCGGCCAAGCACATAATAAAGGCTCTCGTAGCGGCAATCTGAGATCCTGATAAACGTAAATATCCATAACTACATGCTGTTGCGGCTATTCCAGCTATCATTTTGATGTTCGTGTTGTATGCAAGGTAATTTGAGCCGTTAAGTAAAAATCTTAAAAATTTATAGCAAATCAAGGTTGCAAGGGATAAATGTAATCCTGAAATACATAAAATATGCGATATGCCGGCTAGACGCATATTCTGTAATACTCTATGATCTATTCCATCTTGTTTGCCTAGAAGAATTGCGGACATAAAATTTGCATGGGTTGGATTCATATGACGGTTTAAAGAGTCATAAATAGTGCTACGAATACCTTCCCATGAATCGGGATTTTCATCCAAGATTGTTGGTTGCGAGGTTGCTATCCCCATACCATCAATACCTTGTAATTTAGAATAAAAGCTAAAATTATACCCACCCGGTGCTATTGATCCTGGAATTTTTGTAATACGCGCTTTAAATTCAACTATATCACCCTGTTTAAGATCTTCTCCAAATTTTTTTTTAAGGTTGACAATAAGTTTGCTATTAGCGTATGAGTCCGTATTAGATCCATTAAAATCAAGGTTGCTTAATATTGCTTTGAATCCGTGGTTGGTTTTACTAAGTCTTTCGATTTTACCTTGAACATTTACGATAGAATCTTCAGGAAAGGGTAAGGTGGTTGTTTGATGATCTTGTAGTATGCTTATCCCTAAGCCTGCGGTAAAAAATGCGCAAAGTAGAATAAGAAATTTTAGGTAGAACCTATCACGAACAATATACGATAAGCTAGCGCTGATTAGGAATAAACATGTTATATACAAGGGCTTGTGTTGCTCGGAAGAAGAATAATATAAAGCACAACCGAATATAAAGCTGATAAAGTACCAAAGAGACAAATCGTTATACTCTAATGCCACTTCTTTTTGGATAAATGTGATAGGTCTTAAGATGTAAGGCCTTATAAAAGATGAGATATAAGGCCAAGGATTATAAAATTTTTTTGGTAGAAATTTGCTTCTAATCACATAACTAATTCACATATTTGTTAATGTAGAGCTGTTGAACAATAGAAAGTATATTACTTACTGTCCAGTATATCATTAAACCAGCAGGAAAATGTGCAAGCATAAATAAAAGCATAAATGGCATCAATTTCATTACTTGTTCTTGTACTGGATCAGATGCAACGTTACCTGTGAGTTTTTGCTGGATAAACATACTAATAGCCATTAACGCTGGCCAAACTCCTATTTGCAAGAAAGATGGTAAATTAACTGGTATAAGTCCAAATAATGTTAAGATAGATGTCGGATCTGGTGCTGATAAATCACCGATCCATCCGTAAAATGGGGCATGTCTCATTTCTATAGTAACGTATAGCACTTTATATATAGCAAAGAGTATAGGTATTTGGACCAATATAGGTAAACAACCGGAGAGAGGATTGAAGTTTTCTCTCTTGTACAAAGCCATAATTTCTTGATTTAGACGAGCCTTATCATGGTCATATTGTTTTTTGATTTTATCTATCTTTGGCTGCAAGGCTTTCATCTTTTTGATAGATTTGCCAGATTTGACGCTTAATCCGAATAGTAGGGCTTTGATCAAAATGGTGATAGCGATGATACTGAGGCCAAAGTTACCTAATATGGAATGGAAAAAGTTTATTACATAAAAAATAGGTTTAGTGATGATATAAAGTCGTCCAAAATCTATAGCTCGGTCGAACAATTTGATTCCATATTGTTTAACATATTGATCTAGTAATTTTACTTTTTTAGCTCCAACAAATACCTTATTACTAGTTTCCGTAGTTTGACTAGGTTCAAGTGTTTGAAGTTCTGAGAGAATATCCAATTGGTATTTATCTAAATTCTGATTTTTTGTATGGTGCAAGTTAATTGTATTTTGATTCTTCTGATCCGGTATGATTGCTGTAAACCAATATTTATCCGTCATTCCGAACCAGTTTGTTGAAGGTTTTGGGAAAGTTTTATGATCTTTTAGATCTGAGTAGCTCAATTCGTGCAATTCCTTTCCTATGACGCCAAGAAATCCTTTATGTAAAATTGCTTCATTCTTAGTTGTTTTGTAAAGCCTATTGATTAAGGAATACGTTTTTAGTTCCAAAGGAGCCTTGCTGTTATTTATGACTTTTTGATTCACAAATAGCATATATTGATCGTCAAGTTTGAACTCTATTTGGAAAATAACGCCATCTTCGTTAGTCCAGCTTAAAATTAAAGGTTGCTCAGGAGTTAGTTTATCAGTGTGAGCGTTCCAGAGGGTTTTACTATTTGGAAGCTTGGCATTTAAATCGGAACTATGCCACCCAAGTTCTATAAAATAACTTTCTTGAGTGTTACTTGGAGCTAATAGTCTGACTTTATGATTATCATTTAAATCGTCTTTATATTCCGTCAGTAAGACATCATCTATTCGAGCGCCGATTAAGTTGATAGATCCGTTAATAACACCGTTTGCTATTTTTACTCTTGTTGGAGTGGAAATAGATTGTTCTATAGGAACCATTGTTTCAGGTTTTTCGGCCTTCTGAGCTAATAAGTTATTTTTTTCTATATTCGCTTTTCGTTGCTGTAAAGCTTTGATTCTCGGTGTTTCATAAAAATATTGCCATCCAACAATGATTGCAATTGAAAGTATTATTGATAAAATTAAGTTGTTATTCATTTGATATATTTCGCAATTGTCCTTGTATAAGACTTAGCGAATTTAAAGGGAATAAGCAAGTTTTTTTTAATATTATTAAAGTAAATAGGTTATGTTCGTAAGTTATGCGCAAGCGGCGGAAGAGGCCAAAGAAACACTACAAGAGTTACCAGAATCAACTATGGAAAGTTTTTCAGACATCTTGGTTAGATTTGTACCAATGTTATTAATTTTTGCAGTGTTTTACTTTCTGATACTGCGTCCTCAGAATAAAAAACGTCAAGAACATGAGGATCTAGTTAAATCTGTAAAAAAAGGTCAAGAGGTTCTTACTCATAGCGGTATATATGGGAAGGTGATGAAAATTGCAGAGGAAACTTTAGAAATTGAGATAGCTCCAAAAGTTTCAATTAAGGTTGATAAATCGTCTATTCAGCAAGTAATAACAAAATAGCTATGAATTTATCCTATAAGATTTCTCTTATTATATTTTTAAGTCTAGTATCAGTGATTTTGATACTACCTAATTATTTTCAATCTAACCTCTTGCCTGATAGTAGTTTAAAATTAGGACTAGATTTAAAAGGCGGCTCACACTTGCTTCTTAAGGTCGATTTTGATGCTTACTTAAATGAGCAATTTTCTCAACTTGCAGCAAGACTAAAACAAAATTTAAGAAAATCTCGTATTGGTTATCAAGGCATGCGTCCTACTGCAAGCAATTTAAATTTTTATTTAAGAGACGAAAAAGATTCTGCTGCAGTAAAAAAGATAATTAAAAACTTAGATCGATCTGTAAATACACAGGTGAATGAAAATAAGATTAGTCTAAGTTTTTCAGAAAAGCACATATCTTACTTAAAGGGTAAGGTCATAGATCAGTCTTTAGAGATAGTGCGTATGCGTGTTGATCAGTATGGTACGAAAGAACCGACTATTCAAAGACAAGGTGATGATTTTATTTTATTGCAACTGCCTGGAGCGAATAATCCAGATGAGCTTAAAAATATTTTAGGACAAACTGCAAAGCTTACGTTCCATCTGGTAGATGATTTTGTGCGTGATAAAGATGTGGGCATATCTGGAGATCAAATGATTTTAGAAGACAAGGGCAGGGGGTACGCCGTTATGTCTACTACTCCTTTACTGACGGGGGACATGCTAGTTGATGCACAGCCTGTATACAGCAATGATGGTCAAGCAGTTGTATCTTTTGAATTTAATCATGTGGGCAGTAGATTATTTGCTGAAGTGACAAAAAATAACATAGGACGTCCTCTTGCAATAGTTTTGGATGGAAAATTGTTAAGTGCGCCAAATATTAATACTGAAATTAAAGGGGGCAAGGGTATTATTACAGGTAATTTTACACTTGATTCTGCATCTGAGCTTTCATTGTTATTAAGAGCTGGTTCTTTGCCCGCTCCTATAAAGATAATAGAGGAGCGTGTCGTAGGTCCAAGCCTTGGTAGTGACTCGATTCAAAAAGGGAAGGTTGCCTTTATGGTAGCAATAGGGGGCGTTATGGGCTTTATGTTATGGATGTATGGGATTTTTGGAATGTTCGCTAATGTTGCTTTGATGGCATGTATGCTCTACATGATGTCTTTAATAGGTTTTATTGGAGCTACGCTGACAATGCCAGGTATCGCCGGAATCATTTTAACTATTGGTATGGCGGTTGATGCTAATATACTAATATATGAACGTATTAGGGAAGATTTAAAAAAGGGATACACGAGAAAAAAAGCTATATTTTCAGGCTTTGATTCGGCATTTTCAAGTATTTTAGATTCTAACGTGACTACTCTAATTGCTAGCTTGCTATTGTATGCTTTTGGTACTGGAGTTATTAAGGGATTTGCTGTCACTTTGAGTATTGGAATTTTGACATCTATGTTTTCAGCGATCGTTATTACTAAGATGATGTTCGAAGTGTGGCTTAAATATTCCAATCCTTCTTCAAAAATGGTTTTTGAACTTTAAAATACTTGGAGATTGTTTGCATTATGTTTTTTATAGATGTAATACAATCAAAAAATTTAATTTTTATGGGACTTTTAAAATCTATCGTATTGGCGTTATTGATATCTTCTGGACAAAGTATTGCCGGAGATCAATCTCATTATGAGATTCAAGATACTAAACCTGCATCACCCGAAGCTATCAAGGCTAGCAATGATTTAGAACTAAACATAGTGCAAGATGTTTGGATGGATGATGCGGGGGATGATGGGACATTTTTAACTGAAAATTTAGAATCACCTGATAATCAAGAACCTGAAAAAGGTAAGGTTAATCCTATTGATCCAGATAAAGTGGATTCTAAACAAGAAGTAAAAAATGAACCAAAACAAGAAGTAAAAACTAACGAATCGCCTAAACTATCTAAGGCAGAGTTGGCAAAGCAAGTTTTTGCGATTGACAGTGATGATATAGTTTTAGGTAATTCAAAGTCCCCAGTGTTAGTGATTGAATATACTGCTATGACATGCCCTCATTGTGCCCACTACCATACAAGCGTGTATAATAAAATTAAGGCTAAGTATATAGATACCGGTAGGATAGCATATGTTGTGAGAAATGTTGTTTGGAGTAGGCAAGATATGGATTCCGCAATTTTAGCAAGATGCGATCAGACAAAATTTGCAGCGTTTTCAAATGTATTATATGGAAGACAGAGATCTTGGGCTTTTGGTAAAAACTATCAAGATGTTTTAATTAATATAGGAAAATTGGGAGGTATATCAGAAGATAAATACAATAAGTGTCTGAATAATGATGACATGAAGAATGCATTAATTTTAAAAACAAAGAAATTTGCAGAAGTTTTGGACTCGCAATTAATCCCAACTCCTGCTATTGTAGTAAATGGAAAGGTTTTAAATCAGCATTCTTTTGAAGAAATTTCTGCTGAAATAGACAAGAATTTACATGCACCATCTCTTGCATACCATGAGTAAACTAGATGAACTAGAACAAAAAATTAAAGAACTAAAATCTAAAATTCAAGCAGAAAAAGCCCCAAAATCTTCATCTAAAGGACTTAGATATGGGGCTATTTTTAATATTAGTATTGAGATCGTAGCTCACTTAATAGCGGGTGTTGTAGTTGGTTTGATGTTAGATAAATATTTCCAGACCAAAAACATCTTTTTGATTATATGTTTAATATTTAGTATAATCGCAGCTTGTAAAAACATTATAGCGGGTAAAAATATATTATGAATAATCCTTTAGAGCAATTTGAGATACACAAAATAGTTGAAATCTCCATTTTTGGCTATGACTTAAGCTTTACAAACTCAAGTATGGTTATGTTGATAGGTTCAATTTTAGCCTGTGGATTATTTGCCTATTGTGTAAAGAATATTGCGATTATACCTTCTAAGGCACAAATGTTTGGCGAACTTATATATAATGCAATAAATCAGACTTTAATAAACAGCGCGGGTGCAAAAGCTCAAAAATATATACCTCTTATTTTTAGCTTATTCATATTCATCCTATTTTGTAATATTTTGGGTTTGTTCCCTCATAGCTTTGCGCCCACAAGTCATATAGCTATAACGTTTTCACTAGCTATAGTAGTTTTTCTTTTTATTACTTTGGCTGGGATAGTAAAACACGGTTTTAAATTTTTTTCATTATTTTTGCCCGCTGGTATTCCTTTATGGTTGGCTCCACTTATGATTATTATAGAGCTGTTTTCTTACTTAGGTAAGCCAATTAGTTTGTCTTTGCGTCTTGCTGCTAATATGGTTGCAGGACACATATTATTAGAGGTTTTAGCTGGGTTTATGGTAATGTTGCCATTAGTGCTCAAAGTTTTGCCTATGCCTTTGATAATGATTTTGTTAGTTTTTGAGTTTGGGGTTGCGATTCTTCAAGCTTATATTTTTACAATTTTGTCTTGCGTATACTTAAATGATACGCTAAATTTACATTAGTAATAATTAAAAAGTTAGAACATGGAAATGAAATATATAGCGATTGGCCTAATGGTAATAGGTATGTGTGCTGCTGCTTTCAGTATTGCAATAATTTTTAACTCCTTATTGAATTCAATAGCAAGAAATCCATCTGCTACTGATCAATTACAAAAATCTGCTTTGATCGGAGCCGGTCTGGCTGAAGCGATGGGGTTATTTTCATTCGTAATTGCAATCTTATTATTGTTCTTATAACAGATGCCACAGTTAGATGTCTCATCTTACTTATCTCAAATTTTTTGGCTAACGATATCCTTTTGTTTAATCTATGGTTTTTTAGCATATAATTTCATACCTAGATTAAAAGAAGCCTTTAAGATGAGAGATGGAGAAGTTGAGCGCCTAATTCGCGAAGCTAAAAATCTTCATGAGCAAGCAAAGTCCCAAGAAGAAGAGTATCAAATTCAATCAAAAGATTTACAAGCCCAATTAATTAAAATTCAGAAAGAAAATCAAGATCAATGTAAGCAATATCTTGATTCTCAAATGGATATGCTGAGAGATATTTTTGATGCTCGTAAAAATGAGCTTTTAATCTCTTTAGATCAAGTTCAAAAATCGATAGATGACACTATGGAAAGCTTTGTTTCTAAAGCAAGTCAAATTTTGGTTAAAAAAATTAAGTCAGAGGAAACACCATCTCAATCTAATAGATCGTCTCAACCATGATACTAGATGAACATTTTTACGTTGCTTTATGCTTCTTTGTAGTACTGGGATTACTATACAAGAAGACAAAGGTTTTTCTAAATCAATTTTTAGAAGATCAAATTGCTCATATTACACTTCGTGTTACTGAAGCTCAAGATTTAAAAAATCAAGCCGTAGAAGCTTTGCAAGATGCAAGGTCTAATCTGACAGAAATACTGCTTGTTAAAGAGAAAAAGATCAACCAAGCAAGGGTTGAGGCATCTGGCTATTTTGAAGCACATAGAAGTCAGGTTGATGCTAACATAGCAATCATGAGAGCAGAACAAGATAGGTATTTTGCTAACCTGCAAGAAGAATTTTTACGTAAAAATAAATTAAAAGTTTTGGATTTGGCATCAAAACAAATTATCCAAGAAGTACAGGATAAAAAAATTAGTTTTGAAGCTACTCTCCATTAAATAGCTATTACTATAATTAAATCAGGTTAAAAATATGGTTAAAGTTAATTTCACAAATTCCGTTGGTAATTTAGATCACTCTGCTGTATTTGTTGACGATAAATTAAATTTACCTGAAAATTTCAATATATTAGATTCCCATATTGTAGATGAAGTTAAAAAATTTCTAAAAACTCAGAAAGATTTTAAGGCTCAATTTGGTGAAATGAAATACTTAACTGTTCCAACAAAGACAGGGTATGCTGGTATTAAGATCATTAGTATTGGTGCGGCGAAAGAAATTACGACTTCAAAACTGGAAAAATTAGGTGGTAGAATTTGCAAATTGAACCAAAAATTTAAGGAGGTTAATATTTTACCTCTAAAGCAAGAGCATGCTACAGATCTTGCTTTTGGTTTTGGTCTTGCGTCATATGATTTTAATAAATATAAAACTGTCAAAAAACCTGAAGAGAAAAAAATGCTACAGGCTGCTCATTTTATAATTAAGGATCTTAAACAGATTGAAAAAGATTTTGATTCTAAGCGTAAATTACAAGATGCAATTTTTTGGACTAGAGATTTGGTAAATGAGGTACCAAATGTTTTGAATCCCGAAGAATACGCTAAGAGAATAGTAAATCAGCTAAAACCTCTTGGAGTCGATATTGAAGTATTGGAAGAAGATAAAATGCGCAAGCTGGGAATGAATGCGTTGTTAGGTGTTGCGCAAGGTTCAGTAAATAAACCAAAACTTGTTGTACTTAAATATAATAATGCAGCAAAAAATTCAGAGCCTTTTGCTTTAGTAGGTAAGGGGGTAACTTTTGATACAGGTGGTATTTCTTTAAAGCCTGCAGAAAAGATGCATTTAATGAAATATGATATGGGTGGTTCTGCTGCTGTAGTTGGAGCTGTAGCTGCGCTTGCTAAACTCAAAGCCAAAGTAAATATAGTTGCTGCAGTTGCGCTTGTAGAGAACATGCCTGATGGAAAGGCTCAGCGTCCAGGGGATGTGGTGACAACTATGTCTGGCCAAACTGTAGAAGTATTAAATACAGATGCTGAAGGACGCCTTATTTTAGCGGATGCTTTATGGTATATACAAGATAAATTTAAACCTTCGCATATTGTAGATCTTGCTACTTTGACAGGTGCTATTGTGGTATCCCTTGGTTGTAGCTTCTCAGGCTGCTTTAGTAACAATGATAAATTAGCAGATAAAATTATCAAAACCGGTAAAGAAGTAGATGAGCTTGTTTGGAGGATGCCTTTGCATGAAGATTTTGAAAAAATGATTATATCTGAAGTAGCTGATTGGGCAAATATTGGCTCAGTCAGAGGTGCCGCAGGTAGTGCAACTGCTGCCCATTTCTTAGAGAAATTTGTAAACAAAACTCCTTGGGCGCATTTAGATATAGCGGGTATGGCTTGGGAGCACATGGGCAAGGATATTTGTCCAAAAGGAGCTACGGCTTATGGAGTAAGATTATTAACTAAGCTTTTGCAAGATCATTATGCTTAAGACTGCGGATTATCCGTATATCTTTGTAGTAGGTAACGAAAAAGGTGGGGCAGGGAAGACTACTTGCTCTATGCACCTAATATGTTCTTTGCTTGCCGAAGGTTTTACAGTTGCAAGCATTGATGCAGATGTAAGGCAGCTTTCTCTCACAAGTTATTTAGACAACCGTAAAAAGTATATTCAAACTCATCCTGAAGAAAACATTCCTCTTCCACATCATTTTGTGCTTACAGAGCATAATGATAAAGACATAGAAATCAGAGAAAAAAAAGAATTAGAAGAATTTGAATCTATATTAGAAAAGGCAAAACAGTTTGCTCAGATTATAGTGTTTGATACTCCGGGAAGTTTTTCTCATTATAGTCGTTTAGCACACTCATATGCTGATACAATAATAACTCCAATTAATGATAGCTTTATAGATTTGGATTTAATTGCGAAAATTGACCCTAATACCTTTCATGTTTTATCTCCATCTGTTTACAGCGAAACTGTGTGGAAACAAAAAATGGTTAAATCTCAAAGATCTGGTAAATCTATTGAATGGGTACTAATGCGTAATCGTCTTGCTAACATAGATTCAATCAATAAGCGAAATATGTCCATAGCACTGGAAAATATTTCTAAACGTTTAGGTTTAAAAATAGCGCCAGGATTTAGTGAGAGAGTCATTTTTAGAGAACTTTTCTTACAAGGTCTAACTTTAGTAGATTTGATAAATATCAAAAAGCAAAAAGTTATGACTTTTTCTCACGTTGCAGCACGTCAAGAATTGCGCGATTTCCTATCCTACATAGGGTTTTCCAAAGATGTGTAACAGCCTAATCAAAGCTAAGATCAAATTCCCAATTGCAAGGCCAAGGCCTTTAAACGATCCTGAATAAGGTAAGTAAAATCTATCTCTTCCTTCCTTAAATTGATATCATCCCGAGCAAGTGCATCAATGTTTGCAAGATTAGCCTCAAAATTTTCAAGCCTCATAACACTTCTCAAAATCAGCCTCGCAGTCTCTTTTTGTTCTTCATGACTTAAATTCTCGTAAAAATCGAAAAACATATGGGCTATAGACATATTATTCCCATCCTTTTCGTAATATTGATCCAAATTCTGAACCTTAGAATTTGAGGACATGGCTTGTATCATACATGCTTCATAAGAAAGGATCTTACTTTTAAGATGCTTAATCCTTGCCATAGCTAATGTCTGACCTTCTTGTTTTGGTTTCAGGAATATCAATAGTAAGCTGCTCATCAACAGCAATATGTAAGTAATTTGTAGCTTTATAGACCCTTGATTAGCAGCAATTAGATCGGCAAAGCATAAGTTACTAAAACGCCATGCAACAAAAATGCCCGCTAGTATCATAGTTAAAGCCCATTGCCATCTGACCAAAAGGGCTATTACTATCAAATTAACCATTAAGATCATGACTTGAGGGGAGGCAAAATTACTAGCTATGGCAAACATAAATCCGACAAAGACTAAGCTATAAAATACGGCAATATTCCAAATTATCCTTACTATCGTTTCTTGGCTTTTTAAGGAATCAGGCCATAAGGGATAAATGAACAAAGATGTCGCCATACAAAGGACTAGCGGTGTTGCAACTTCGAAGAACTTAGCAAATGTGTGATCGTAATTAACGGTAATTAGGTTTAAGTAAAAGGATAGAAAGCAGAAAAAGCCTGTGTAGACGTACATAACCTCGCTATTAGGGCTATTTTTTTCTAAAGGTTTGACGAATTTGTAAGGTAGTGAAATCCAAATAACAAAGTAATGCTTGAAATAACGCCAGGAACCAAACTATCTATTATAGATTTAGCAAAAAATGCTCTTACAGTAAGCATAATAAGTACAGTACCTATCATGGAAACTAGCAAAGAACTAACTTAAAAATACTATCCACTTTAATTGCAAATATTACAGCAGCAATACTTGAGAATATAGCAGTAATTCTTGCTACCCAAAGCTCGTTTTGAGCCCATTTAAAGCCTAAAGGCTTACAAACATCATGAGCAATAATAACTGACATAGAATTTATTACTGAATCAGCGGTAGACATAATCATAGCCATGATACCAACACTAATGATTCCTCTAAAGCCAGTAACAAAGGAATAATGATCGATAAGAGCTGAATAAATCAAAACGATAATAGCACTAAATATAGTTGCATATTCTCCAGAAGTACCAAAAATTAGCTCTAAAATTGTCGATGATACTTGTAAACTAAATATTATTGTTATACCTTTTACTCTTGGACCAAATATCTCGCCCATACTTTGAGCAATAGTCAATTTTCCCAAGAATTCACCCATGCGAGGACCAAAGATATAACCTATTAAAATTAACACTAAAGAACTGACAGAAGCTGGTATCAAGTAATAAACTCCCTGTCTATAAGTCTCACTTAGTGTATTTGAAAAAAAACCAGCTCCTACCCAGGTTGCAACCATGGTTGCAACTAATGTTGCGGTAGAAAAATCCCTATTACCAATAGCATATTCTGAGATATTTGTAACTTTTGTGCTGCTCATAAAGCCCAGTACAAGACTTAAAGCTAAAAAGGAAGAAAAAATAAATAGGTCAAGATCCATGATTTATACAGGCTTAGTTAACTAGATTAATTTTACTAAAATTTCAGAAAATATCAAAAATTGATTTTTTAATCTATTGTACAATCTACCAGACCCAACACAATCCACCAGAACCAATAGTGCTGCGATTGAATGTTATTTATATTTTCCATAATATATATTATAGGATTTAAAGATATTGCAAGCAACAAGATACGATTTGATCGGAGTTGCTGTTAACCAGATATAATCCTATTTGATTTCTATTGCAGCAAGTAACGGTAAATGATCAGAGACTTCGGTTTCATATACTTGAAAAGAACAAACGTTTAAGTTTTTGGGGACAAAAATATAGTCTGCATATCTCTCAGACTTTTTATAAAGGCTGGATCTAGTAGACTGAACTTTGGCATTTCGTATGAGGTTCTGATAATTTTTCTCTAAAAGCGCAACACTTTGTGTATCCAGCATAAGATTGAAATCTCCACACAATACAACGGGCAGATGAAGTGATGTAGCGAAGTTGCAAATAGACTCTGACTGCTTTATTCTTTCTGGAGAATCACCTTTACCGTTTCCATTCCATAACCCATGAATATTGAATACTCCAATCTTTTTTCCTTTTGGATTTAAAATAGCCCATTGAAGGCATCTGGAGTGAGATGGATCGTTTCCAATATATTTTGGGTTCTTATATATCCAGTGTACCCCCTCGTCCAATAAAGGTATAGTTTTTGCAAAAAAAATGGCCATACCATAGGTCTGATCTATGATAGGACAAAAAATACCGTTATGATTTGGAAGGGCTTTCTCAATAGATTCAAAAACATCTTTACGAGCCTTAGGATCTTTTAGTGTTATATCTTTATCTTGATGGACTTTGATAAAAGAAATCAGTTTTTCGTAACATTGCCCACCCCAAATATTGAGCGACATGATCTGAATTTTTGTAGGCGCAGTTTCAATATGGCTCGATATAATATTTTTCTTCATTTCTCATATCCAAGATTTTGATCCTATCGTTTGGTAATAAGGCATTTATAAATTGTTTATGTAAAAAAATTAAAGCCTTCTGTATTTTATGTTCAGGCATTTTGACTATCATACCATTTCGCATAATAAGATCCCACCTTCTTAGTCCTTGAAATATTGCATGTTTTATATTTGAAGTAATTTGAGGTTTATCTTTTAATAGATTAACTAAGCTAGCAGCATATATATCAGCTCCCTCACCTACCAGATGTAATAAATCTTGAAACTTTTCCACGTTTGTGGTGATTTTATAACCATTCTCATCAATTAAATAAAATGTTTTATTATATTGCCAAATTGCAAAGGGCTTTCTCTCTAATATATCTATCACTAAACGATTAGGTAATTCTCTACGCACAATCACGTCCCTCACCCATTGATTAGCCTCAAAAATTTCTTTAACTTCGCCCAAATCAACAGAAAAAATTGAATTTCTATTTTGTAATTTAATATAAGGTAAGGTCTCTCTGATTTCAAAATTACTAACTCCATTTACCCTCACCTCTTTCATCTTAAAACCAATATTTGTAGAACAGTCTAAACAAAAGTTTTTTATTAAAGTAGATACCTTGTAACTTTGATTCCAAATAATATAAGCAATTAAAAGTAAAAATAAGTATTTGAGCAATAATTTAAAATGAAAGAAATATAATCTTAATTTTCTCTGTCTTATAGGGTCTGATAATTTACTCATACTTAGCAGAATCAAGAATTTGTTCTACAAGACTATTAAAATTAATTCCGCTTTGCATTGCAATCTCTGGACATAAAGAAAGATTTGTCATACCTGGATGAGTGTTAATCTCAAGAAAATAAAACTTTCCTTCTTTATATAAAAATTCAACCCTTGTAATACCGTTGCAACCTAAAGTTTGATATATATCTTCAGAAAGCTTTAAAACATGATTTTTTTCTTCTTTTGTTAGATCATGAGGTTCAACGTGTTTTGTATAGCCATTGGAATATTTAGCCGTATAATCATAAAATTCACCTTTTGTAACAACTATTTCAAGAATGCCCAAGGCTTTACCATTTAAAACAGCGATATTTATTTCTCTTCCTTTGATATATTCCTCGACTATTAACTCATTTCCATATGGGAAATTATATTTTGTGAAATTAAAATCATCTTCAGAATGAATGATATTAATACCTATACTAGAACCTTGAGATAAGGGCTTAATAACATATGGACGTGGTATAGGATCATTTTTAAGATTGTCATTCTTGTGCACTATATAAAATTTAGGAAAAAGGATTTGGTGTAGATGATCAAGAATTCTTCTTGTTTGTAGCTTATTCATAGCAACGCTGGAAGCTAGCACTCCTGAATGAGTGTAAGGGATTTGCATCATATTAAGCAAACCTTGTATACATCCATCCTCTCCATAAGTACCGTGTAGCGCATTAAAAACCACGTCGGGTTTTATATGACTTAATACATCGCTAAGATCAGCGCCAGGATCTATAGATATTACGTTATGTCCTAATTCTTTTAATGCTTGAACAATGTTTTGTCCGGTTTGAAGAGATACGTCTCTTTCTGCAGACATCCCTCCTGCCAATACCGCCACTTTCTTTTTACCTTTAAGATCAAGTGATTCCAGTACAGTACTTTTTTCTTTAAATTTTGTTTGCAAAATATTCATTGCCTAAAACTAATCCACCTTATTGATGATAAAAACCTATTTTTATCTAATTTTAATATTGAAGTATCACAATCATTAATGCCTAAAGTTACGAAAAGATCATTATTATCTAAAAATAAACCGCTTGGAAATGTTGCCCCAATACTACTATGAAGTTTTACAAAACTTCGTTGCGCAAACGGAGCTAGTATAGGATCTTGTCCAATCTTTTCCAAATATAATTTGTTATCAGATTCCCATTTATAAATTGCAGGAATAATATAATATTGAGGTTTTTTATTTTGATCATACAATCTAGTATGCAAAAAAGATATATATGAATTGTTACTTATTTGAACAAGAATACTGCCTAAATGAATATTACTTGTATTGTTGTCTTTCTTATTGCCATAGTACTTTGTAAAGTTTTGTACGGGTATTTTAGTGACAGAAAAAGTTTTACATTCTCCAGTTTTTAGGTTCGGCTTGAGTAGTACTAAATTGGGTATAACAGAGTAAACAAAATATAATTCATTATTATGCACGATTGGAGCCCAATTTTTTTCAATATTGGCAACATTCTCTGGAAAAAATAGCCTTAAATTATTAATAATCTTTATATTATTATTTTCAATGGCGATTTCCGATAAATACATACCCCTACTGGGACCGAGCTCCTTCTTGAACGAAGAAAATGAATGTTGATTATATATTACGTATATTTTGTCTTTAAAGGTAAAAATTCGTGGATCTTCTATAGAGAAAGTTTGAATTTGCCTATCTCTACTATTCATAGCAAAGCTTATTGCTCTACTGATTGGTTTAAAATCTTTATCAAGTAATACAATGTTAATGTCACTGTTAAATTTTATTCTTCTATCAAGTTGAACTTGATTTTTTTTAAATATACTACCCCGATGCCTTTTTTCTCTAAGTTTTTTAATTCCATCGTACCTATATGCCATTAAATAGGATTCTCTATATTTAATAAAACTGCCATTATACCCATTTGTATATTCATAATCAGGATTTTTTAAAGAAGCATTTAACAATGGCGTATAAATAGATTCTACATAAGAAGAATCGTTCATATATCTGAGTTTTTGGATACAGTAATTATTTTCACCATAATTTATAAAATCTTCTTTTTGAAACAATCCGGAGTAATACAAATTAATTAAATCAAAACAATCTACATCTTTCTTGCTACCAATCAATTGGTGTAGTTTTATGTTTTTTAAAACTATATTTACACGTGTGAAAAGTTGTTCTTTTACCTGTTTTTTATTAACATAAACTAAGAAAATAATTAAAAACAATATTATATGTTTTATCTTTATTTTTCCTATACAAAAATTTTGGAGCATAAAAATTAAAATTTATAAAATTAAGGAAAATCAATATAAATACTTCAAACGTAATTATTCCACAACGGTAAATTGCGTATAAGTAGAAAAAGCTTTCGACTCTTTAGAATAAAGCCTCTTTATATAATCTAAGGTATTTTCAGTATAATTTGGCGCTTTAGGTTCAAAGTATATTGCGGGTAAAATTATATTTGTACCAGTTAGATGAATATCGTGATAGGCTTCTAAAGTAAATATTTCTCCTATTTTCTTCACAGAATCTAAATTTTTATAATTAACTTTTTTTAAGGTGTTAGATATGATGGGATGACCTTTCTTGGCGCCTATAAGTTTTTGAGACAAAATTACTGGATCGGTCCTATTTACTATAGGCATTAGACCAGCATAAAAATTGAATCTATTGTTTAATTCAAAGATTGGTTGATGAGGTTTTGCTAAGTAATTTGCATAAGTTCCTCCAAATTTTTCTAAAATCCGCAAACCAAAATAAAACCTTAGGCAATCTAAATCCAGAGAATCTATATTAAAATTTATATCACTAAAACTTTTTTTAAGTTTCTCTTCATCCCAAACTTTAATTGCAAAATTTCTATTTAATATTTCCCATGTAGGTAAGTTTTTCTCAAGTTTTACTCTTTCCGATTTATTAAAAATTACAAAGTGTATTGTTTGAGGGGTTTTGCTGTTTCTATTTAAATTGAGACGACCTTTAGCAGGGATTGTTTGAGTATATAATCGTTGAAAAACCTTAAGCATTTTTCGTTTATGTATTTCCAAACCTTTTAATACTAAGTTAATCTTAACCGTATTCATGTGGTTACCATAATCAAAGTCACAATAGGGTATTTCTCTTTTATCTTCTATTCTATAATTGTGAAACATTAAACTTTCGGGTCTTAAAAAATGAAATTGAGGTTTCATAGGATCATAAGATATTTCGCTTAGCTTTTGCCGCCACTTTCTTAAAGATCTTACTGGCTTAAATGTAAAATTTAATAAAGATAGAAAATAAGTTGAGGGTAATGCTATGTTTTTATCGTGTATAGAAGATTGATTCAAAAACCCTTCAGTTAATGGAAGCATTGAAGATTTGATAGCTAGTTGGTGTATATTCATAGAAATATTCTTTTCAAACTCCTGCAAATTATGATCTAATTCATTATTTATTATAGTGAGCGTATCTCTCAAAATTGGGTTACCAGGGCTCGAGCCGATGATACCATTATTAAGGATAAATTTCCAAGGAGCTTTGATAGGCTTGCCAACAGGTTCAATAGCAGCAAAAAAGGTATATTTATGATTTAAGTCATCTATAGGTCTAAAACATTTTACATCCAGGTCTTTATAAACGCCTCCAAATCTATATAAAATCTCATACCTAGCTATATCAGACTTACCCGCATAACTTTTAATTTTATCATACGCATCCCTATATCTTATTCCTAAATTATCTATATCTTTCTCATTCCAAAATTTAAATTCCCAATCTGGATACAATTTTTTACATTCATCCAAGTAGTGTAGGTATAAAGGAGGTATATCTTCACCAAACCAAATATGATGCATAACTTTAGGAATCAAAGGCCTATCTACGTAAGGCATTTTTGAGGGTTTTTTTGCCTTATACTGTTTTTGAAAAATTTTAAGATTTTCAATATTGTATTCTAATATCTGCTTTGCAACTGCATCGTTGTCGCTCATAGATTCTATAAAATCTACGTCAAGAACTTTATATGCATATGAGATGATAGTACTACTTTGTAATAAAAAAATAACAAAAAAAATAATTCTTAACATACCTTAACTTACTCCACAACTGTAAACTCTGTCAGCACAGAAAAAGCCTTAGGCTTTCTAGTAATAAACCTTAATATCTTATCCAAAACCGGTTCGTTTTTCAACCTTGATAATGGTTCAAAATATACTGTAGGAAGTATGACATTTGGACCTGATAATTCAATATTTTTATAGGCTTCTTGTACAAGCACTTTATTTAGATCTTTTAAAGAATTGACGTTATATGGATTAATTTCTTTCAGAGCCCTAGATATGATTCTATGCATAGGTTTTGCGCCTATTAGCTTAGTGGAAAATGCAATTTGAGAATTAGATCTTACTAAAGGCATTAGTCCTGCATAAAAGGCATATCTATTATTAAGTTCAAAGATTGGTTGATGAGGTACGGCTTTGAAAAAAGCATAAGTTCCTCCGTATTTTTCTAAAATTCGTAAAGCTGTATAAAACCTCAAATCTTCAGATAATTTAGGTAATAAACTAAAATCTATATCTCGAAATATTTCTGTTATTTTTGATTTATCCCAAATTTCAATCTCAAAATCCCCATTTATCATTTTCCACAAAAAGATCTGTTTTTCAAGCGTAGCTAATTCTTTATCATCAAAAACAATAAAATGAATCACTTTAGGCATTCTGTCAGTTTTATTGTACAATATAGTTTTAGTATTGTTACGCTTATATGAGTCTCTAAAAGTTTGCATAATCCTAGCTTGTCTAGGTTTAAAACTTTGTAAAATCCGTTTTATTTTAGTACTATTCTGATGATTTCCTTTATCAAAAGAGCAGTAACTAATCTCATATTTTTTAATACCGATATTATTATGAGTCATTAGGCTCTCAGGTCTTACGAAATGGAAAGCCGTTACACTAGATTTACCTACTATTTTGTGTACCACTTTTTTCACTAAACTAATAGGCCTATTACGGTAATTCGTGAGTGAGAAAAAATAAGTTGAAGGTAAAGCAACGTTTTTATCTTCTATTGTAGCTTTTTGAGTAAACGCATCAGTTAAAGGTATCATGGATGATTTAATAGTCATATCATGAATTGAATAAGCTCCTTTATTTTGATCAAAATCTTGCCAATTTTTATCAAAATTACTCCTAATAAGGTCAAGCGTACGCTTTAAAATTGTATGTTTAGGTTTTGATCCTATGATACCGTTATTAAGTGGAATTCTTCCTACCCATTTTACCCATTTGGTGATAGGCATGTCTATAGGTACATAAAACTCATACAAATGATTTAGATCATTTATAGATCTTAAACATTTTACGTCCATATCCCTATACACACCTCCAAATTTGTACAAAATTTCATATCTTGCTATATCAGCCTTACCAGCATAACTTCTGGCTTTTTCATATAAATCTCTGTAATCTAAATCAAGAGCATTAATTTCTTCATCACGCCAAATCTTAAACTCCCAATCAGGATGAAGTTTTTTGCATTCATTAATATAATTTTGATATAAAGTTGGAATATCACTAGTTCCCACCCAAATTTGATGCATCACTTTTGGTATTAAAGGAGTTTCTTGATATTGCATTTTTGAAGGTTTTTTGGCTTCATAGTGTTCTTTAAAAGTTTTGATATTTTTAAAGTTATACATTACTATGTCTTTAGCTGTATCATTACCATCAGTCATGGATTGGATAAAGTCTACATCTAGTATATTATGACCTTGGACAATAGAGGTGCTTAAAAACAATAATAACGATAAGATATAACGCATAAACCCTAGCCTTAAGAAAAATAGTATCAAAACTTTTTTGATACCTTTTAGATTCAATATATCAGAATCACAATCAAGAAACTGTATTTATTTAATATATATATCTATTCTCTATTAAGCAATAATTTTTTTAGGGCTGAAAAAAGACTTTGAAGGCTTTTAATAAACTAAGTTATAGTCAAGACTCATGTTTTTTTCTTGCTTCAGGATATATTCATGCATCTTGGCGATACGAATTAAGTCTTTGTCGACAGTAAATTTTTCTAAGAAAATCTTATGAGCAAGTTTTGCTTTTTCTTTGGCTTTATCAGGATTTGCTAAAATCCAATCTACATGTTTCTTGACTTGTGTATACATTTCTTCTGCTGAAGCATTCTGGTCGAAATATAACATGCTGTCTCCAAAATGTTCTATGATGAAAGGATGCATATCGGATATAGTAATGACGTTGCTAGCTGCTGCTTCGAAAGGTCTCATACTAGGAAAATTACTTTCAAAATGCTCTTTACTATGTGTAAGTAAATAAATACCATTTTTTCTTATTGCTGTTATATTGTCTAATCCATGAGGGATATATCCCCCATATATGCCCGCAGGTAAATAAAGTAAGTTTTTATAATGGCCATATACACGCATTGGGACATTTTGACTTAGAAGCGATATAAAACGTTTATATTTTTTAGATGAACGAAATTGATCCCAACCAGCTTCGGGCCAAATAATTTTTTTTGGTTCTGCCACTGTATAATTATTTGCTGGTGGTGCTGGTAGCATACTTACAGCGTTAAATGGTTTACCTAATAGATTGGATATTTGCCTATATATATCAACTTGGCGCACATTAGTTATAATTAATCCGTCAGCAAAAGATAACCAATGCTTGAACCAACCTTGAGGTTTTAACAAGTCTTTTTTATCAACTCCTTCAAACTTTCTTATCAATTCTAAAGGCATAGGAATCCAATAGTACTTTTTAGATCTGTGTGTTTTAATACGGCTATCTACGCCCTCTGTATAGGTGAGTAATGGGAAGATTATAAAATCAGGATCAAAATTTAGAATTTCGTTTTCTTTGCCTACAATAGATTGGTAATAAAGTTTAATCTCCCAACCTTTTTTTTGAGCTGCATATTGAAAATACTTTGCAGCGCTGTATTCTCCCCCATTATAAACTACATAAACTACTTTATAATAGTCCTTAATAGGCATATCTTTATATTTTTCGTCCCAAAACTCGACTGGAATTTTCGCCGAATCTTCAAATATTTTTTTTTCTCTTAAGTTGTTAAGGTAATCTTGAACTATAATATATATCCCTAGTACAATGATAATCCATAAAACCCACAGGGATATCTTTTTAGAAAATAATCTATTTAATTGCATACATCTCCATACGAAAAAGGATATTCTAGATTCATTTGCTTCTCTTGTGTCAATATATATTCGTGCATTTTTGCAATTCGAATTAGATCTTGATCGACTGTAAATTTTTCCAAAAAGATTTGGTGAGCTCTATTTGCCATTTCTTTAGCCCTATCAGGATTTTCCAAAATCCAACTTACATGTTTTTCGACTTGCCTATACATTTCTTCAGGTGATGCATTATGATCAAAATAAAGCATACTATCCCCAAAATGCTTCATCACAAATGGATGCATATCGGATATAGTGATCACGTTTGCAGCTGCTGCTTCGAATGGTTTCATACTTGGGACATTTCCATCAAAATGCGCCTTTTGATGGCTAACTAAGTAAATGCCATTTTTTCTTATAGCCTCGATATTTTCAAGTCCGGGGGGAATATATCCTCCATACAATTTAGATTCTAAAAAGTGATAAGTATAACGAGGCCCATATACTTTAATTGGTACTTTTTGACTAAGTAATGTAATGAAACTTTTATATCTTTGTGAGAATCTAAACCCATCTCCACTAACACCTCCCCAAAAAACTCTCTTAGGCTCAGCTGGTTCATAGTCATTGGAGGGTGGTAAAGGTAGAAATTTAATACCATAAAATGGTTTATTAAGTTTGTTCCACATAATTTTATAAAGGCCAATTTCTTCTTCTGGACAAGATAACATTCCAGCACCAGAATATACTATGTACCATAATCTAGCATCAGTTTTTAAAACAGTATCCAAGCTCTTTTTAATCCTAGACTTAATGGGCATAGATATCCAATAATATTTTTTATATTGAAGAAGCGTATCTAAAAATCCTCTGTCTGTAGTATTTAAGAATGTCCCAATAATAAAATCTGGATTAAAAGATATTATTTCGTCTTCCTTGCCTTGTATGGTCATAGGATAAATTTTTACTTCCCAGCCAATCTTTTCAGCAGCATGTTGAAAGTATTTTGCAGCGCTATGTTCCCCTCCAACTGTTGGAATGTAAACAACTTTGTATTTATCTTTAATTTTCACGTCTTTGTATTGCTCATCCCAGCTATCTCCAGGAATTTTGGTCACATCTGCAAATAGTTTTTCTAAAGTAACGTAGTCAAAGTGATCTTTAATTAGGCTACCTGTAAGTAGTATGATCGTTGCAAGTAAAAGCCATAAGGATGTTTTACGCGTTATGATTTTGGAGTATTTCATGTAACTTGGATAAGTATATACGTGATAATAATAATAATTAGGTTTAAATTTTTGTGAAGCTGGCTGAAATATTTTAAATATTTGGAAGTAGCGTTGTATTAAAGTAACATAATATAAGGATATTTGTTAAAAGGGTTAGTATGCAAAAATTTAAATATGAAATTTTAGGCAGTATTTATTGTTTGGCTTTAGGTATGTTATCGGGTTACATATCTGGTAGTGGTAATTCAGAATGGTATCAAAATTTAATTAAACCTAGCTTTCAGCCTCCTTCATGGATTTTTGGACCAGTGTGGACAATACTTTACATAATGATAGGCATAGCGCTTGCTAAGGTTTGGAATACAAAAAATGTAGGTCTATTTATCTTTCAATTGATGTTAAACTTATTATGGTCTCCTATGTTTTTTCGTTATCATAGAATCGACCTAGCTCTTCTAGATATCGCACTTCTTTGGATTAACTTGTTAGCTTTAATTTATCAAAGTAATCAATCCATACGCTTGTTACTTACTCCTTATTTTTTGTGGATCAGCTTCGCGGGAACTTTGAACTATCAAATTTATATGTTAAATGCATAAAATATATGTTTATCTCTTTTATCCATATGCATAGGTAAAAATATATCAAAATTAAAAAATTGTAGAAGCCGCTATTTATATCCTTTATTTAGTATGATAAAAAGGAATAATGCTAATACGACTTCCTCAATTACTTACTTTTCTCATAATTGCTCTTAGCGCCATTGGTATAAGCTTGCTATATTCTGCTGCAGACGGAGTACTGGTACGTTGGTGGTATAAGCAGCTGATATTATTTTGCATATTTATTCCTATAGCTTTTGGAATATCAAAATTAAGAGTTATAACGCTCTATAATTTCGCATATCCTATATACTTCATATCATGTTTATTGCTTATTGGAGTAGAAGTTCTAGGATATAGCGCTATGGGTGCTACTAGATGGCTTGAGATTGCAAGATTCAGGTTTCAACCTTCTGAACTTTGTAAAATATCAATTATTTTAATGCTTGCTCGATACTTTCATGACTGTAGATTAAAGGAAGTATGTGAATGGAAGCATTTAATATTACCAGCTATAGGTACTCTCTTCCCTGCTCTATTAATTATCAAACAGCCAGACCTTGGTACGGGAATTTTAGTCTTAGCTTCCGCTGCGACGGTTTTTTTTGTTAGCGGAATAAACGTCAATAAGGTTATTGTAACGCTTTTTTTTGTAGTAATTAGCTGCCCTATTGCATGGAATTTTTTGCATGATTACCAAAAGCAACGCATTACTATATTTTTAAATCCAAATGCCGATCCACTGGGTAGCGGATATAACATTATACAATCGCAAATTGCTATAGGATCCGGTGGATTTTTGGGAGTGGGATTTTTAAAAGGTACCCAAACTCATCTAGATTTTTTGCCAGAACATCAAACTGACTTTATTTTTGCATTACTAGGTGAAGAATTTGGATTTACGGGATGTATAATTGTGATTACTATTTTTTGCTTACTTTTAGCATGTATCACAAGCGCCTCAATAAAGTGCCGGAGCGTGTTCTTGAAATTAATATGTCAGGGCGTTGCAAGTAACCTATTTTTTCACTTTTTTATCAATATAGCAATGGTGGTGGGACTAATGCCCGTTGTGGGAATACCTCTACCCTTTATTTCTTATGGTGGAAGTATTATGGCTTCTACATTGATTTCTATGGGACTTGTGATGAATGCTTACGAAAACAAAGATTCTCGTTTTTAAATTAGGGATTTAAAATGTAATACCTTATCAAATAAGCTTTGAGTTTGCATAACCAGATTGATTCTATTCTGAGCTAATCGCTTGTCTTGATCATTAATTAGGACATTATCTAGTAAATTATTAATTTGAGGCACGAGTTTTAAAAGTTCATCTATAGAAGCTTGCATGGTTGATAATTTTACATTGAGCAATCCCATATAAAGCTCTCTCTCATACTCAGTTTCAAAGATTTGAGCATCTATTTTACCACTTTCAGCTTTTTTATCCGTAATGTTATAAAGTCTTTTATAGGCAGCCACAATGCTTGCAAAATCTTCTGTTTGATAAATTGCCTCTAATTCTGCAACTTGATTTCGTAAAGATATCACGTTGCTTAAATCATTTTTAATCACGAGGCGCACGATTTGTGAGCTATGTTTTTGTTCAAGCAGACTATCAAATTTATCTAAAATAAAGTTTTGAATTGAGTCTAAAGCTTCAAATTTATTAAATTCAACGTTATCGTAAAGGTCTAAAGTAAACTGAATTAGTTCTTTTAGATTAACTTCGAGATTGTGTTCTAAAATGATGCGTAAGATACTAATAGCATTGCGTCTGATTCCATATGGATCCTTTGAACTCGTTACCTTCTCTCCAGCTATCAAAAGTCCTACTAAAGTATCTATTTTATCTGCAATGCTCAAAATACTAGCTTGTAGCTCGGGAATTTTATCATTTGCTCCTTTTGGGCTATAATGTGCAGCAATAATCTCTCCTACTTGAGTATTTGGAGCATAATATTTAGACATAACTCCTTGAAGCTCTGGGAACTCTTTTACAGCTTCAGTTAATAGGTCACATTTACAAAGTCTTGCAGCTAAGTGCAAATCTTTATCAAGAGGTCTTAAAAATTTAGATATCTTTTCAATACGCAACACTTTTTCTTGCATATTGCCAAGTTTTAAGTGAAAGACAACGTTACTTAAATCAGTAAATTTAGACTCAAGATCTTCTTTTAAATCTCTATTGTAGAAATATAATGCATCACTAAGCCTTGCTGCTAGAACTCTTTTATTCCCTTCTATAACTTCTGTGAAATCTTTTATAGGTAGGTTTGATGCAAAAATAAACTTATTTGCTAGGCTGCCATCAAGATTTTGACAAGTAAAATACCGTTGATGAACTCTAAGACATAAGGTAAGTAATTCAGACGGCAAGCTCATGAACTCTGGAGCAATTTCTCCTAACAACATTGTAGCATATTCGGTCAATCCAGATATTTCTTCAATCAATTTTTCATCTTCATTCAAAACAAGCTCATTTTTTTGGCATATTTCTGTAAGCTGCCTTTTTATCAAATCTTTACGATTCGAGATAATAACATGTTTCTTTAACAATTGGACTTGATAATCATCCCAAGAAGTAATTTTAAGAGATTCAGGAGCAAAAAACTTATGACCGAAAGTTAAATTATTGGCTGTTAGATGGCCATACTTAACTGGAAGCACTTTTCCATCAAGTAAACATAAAATATTTTTTAAAGGTCTGATCCAGCTAATTTGATAATCTCCCCATCTCATTGATTTTGGCCATGAAAAGCTACTTAATATTTTAGGTATTTCCGATAATAAAATATCTTCCAAGCTACTATCATTCTTTTTGCTAAGATAGTAGTACTTTTTTCCCCTCTCTTCTTCTATTGTCAGGTCGTTAGCTTTAACGTGATGTTTGCTGTAAAATCTATTCAAAATTTCAGGGCCAGAGTCTAAGCTTGGGCCGCGTAATTTAGTTTCAACTAATTCTACTTCAAGGCCATTAAAATATAAGCTCATTCTACAAGGCCCTACTGCTCCCTCTTCTTCTTTAAAGGTAATATTATATTTGTTACAAACCTGCTTAAAGGCATTTAATAAATTACTTAAAGCTCTTTCCTGCATTAAAGCAGGGATTTCTTCGGAATATAACTCAAATAATAAGGAACTCATAAATTATTTTGTGAATCTAAATAAGCCTGGCAGCACATTTTAGCAATATTTCGTACGCGGGCAATATAGGCCGCTCTTTGAGTTGTACTAAGAGCCCCTCGTGAGTCTAATAAATTAAAAATATGACTTGTTTTAAGACAAAATTCATATGCTACCAAAGGGAGTGGCACTTTAAGCATCTTAAATGCTTCTTCCTCGTAATCATCAAAATGTCGAAGCAGCATTCCTATATCTCCGTGGTAAAGGTTATAGTCAGATGCTTGTCTTTCATTAGCGGCATAAACATCGCCATATGTCATAGGATTCTTAGGGTCATCATTCCAAATTAATTCTTTGAAGTGATTTTTTTCCTGAATGTAGAGAGCAAGCCTTTCTAATCCATATGTAATTTCACCAGATACTGAGCTACAAGGCAAACCTCCAACGCCTTGAAAATACGTAAATTGGGTTATTTCCATCCCATTACACCACACTTCCCAACCAAGGCCCCAAGCTCCTAGAGTCGGAGATTCCCAGTCATCTTCAACAAAACGAATATCATGTACTTTATAGTCTATGCCCAGAACTTTTAAACTCTGTAAATACAGATCTTGTATATTATCCGGAGAAGGTTTAAGTATAACCTGAAATTGATAATACCGCTGCCATCTATTTGGATGATCGCCAAAACGACTATCTGCAGGACGTCTTGAGGGTTGTACAAAAGCGGCTCTCCAAGGTTTTGAATCAAGAGCTTTTAAAGTTGTTGCAGGATGAAAAGTACCGGCTCCGACTTCCATGTCATAGCCTTGCAATAAAACGCAACCCTGCTTTGCCCAAAACTCTTGCAGACGAGAAATAATCTGCTGGAACGATAAAGTCATTTTACCCTCCTGAAGCCGTTTGGTTTACTTTCCTTTTAGGGCGACTTTTGAAATTGCTGCGTCTCTTACGCATAGGCTTTTCTTTTGTCTCTTCTTCCGTTTTTGCAGGCTCTTCGTTATCTGTTATAACCTCAAGCTTTGGAGCCTTCTTAGCTTTATAGGATATTTTTTCTATAGCAAAGCTTTCGGCGGTTGCATTATGATCTTCATGTAGATTTAAATCCACACCAAACTGATTTTCCAAAAATTCAATTTCTTTGCGCTTTTTATTAAATATATAAGAAATTGAGTCAATATGAGCAAAGATGTTTACTACATCAGCTCCTTCGTTTGACAATTCTTTTGCAATTGTACGAAGCATTACTATAGAATTTGCCTCTTGAGATCTTACCAAGCCTTTTCCACTACAATACTTACACATAGAGCTATGAGACTCTAAAAAGCTTGGCTTTAGTCTTTGACGAGATAACTCCATTAATCCCAAATTACTAATACTATTTACCTGCATTCTAGCTCTATCTCTACTTAAAGCTTCTTTGAAGACTTGCTCTATAATTCTACGATTTTTAGACTCTTGCATATCAATAAAATCAACTACGATTAATCCAGAGATTTCGCGTAATCTCAAATGCTTTGCAACAATTTTTGCCGCTTCAATGTTTGTTTTTAAAGCTGTCTCTTCTATGTTTTTTTCGTTGATTGATTTACCAGAATTTACGTCAATAGAGGTAAGGGCTTCTGTTGGATTGATTACAATATATCCACCGGATGGCAGAGGGACAATTGGTTGGTATAGCCCCATTACCTGCTCTTCTATTTCATAGGCACTGAATATAGGCTCATTTGATTTATGTTCAATAATTTTTGAGGCAGCAGAAGGTAAAATTTGCTCAAAGAAGTATAAAGCTTGTTTATAATGTTTGTGTCCTTCAATGATCAGCTCTTGTACACGGTCATCAAACATATCACGTATAATTTTTGAAATCATACATTCCTCTGTGTGTACTATACATGGAGCTTTTGACTTAGCTACAGTCTGATTAATTTTATTCCACATCCTTGCTAAGTACTCATAGTCTTTCCTTATTTCTTCCAATGAACGATCAACCCCAGCCGTCCTTATTGTTAGGCTGAATCTTTGATCGTCAACTTCTTCAAGTATTGTATGTATAATATCTTTGAGCCTTTTTCTCTCCTCTGAATTAACTATTCTTCTTGATATTCCATGGTGTTCTGGTGTATTTGCCATTAACACACAAAATTTTCCAGCAAGAGATATAAACGTGCTAAAGAAAGCTGCTTTATTTCCCTTAGGCTCTTTAATTGCTTGTACTAAAAGTATCTGATCTTTTTCGATAACATCCTGTACTTTATATTTTTTGTACATATTTTGATAACGCTCCCTGACACTCTCTATCTCATCATTTAGTGTTTCGAAATCAATCTTTATCGAGTTGTCATCAAAAGCTTTTTTCTCCAGTTCCTCTATGTCTATATCGTTAGACAAATTTTCTTCCGTTTGATCTGAAGTTTCTATATTTTCAGAAGGTTGTGGTAAGGGTATCTCATGCTGAGCTGCTGATTCCTTATTTTCTGGAAGTATAAAGAGGTCTGGATGAATTTCGGAAAATGGCATAAAACCGCTTTTGCCGTTTTCATATGTGATAAACACTGCTTGCAATGCCGGTTCGATTCTTGAAACCTTGGCTAAGTATATATTACCTCTAATCTGAGGCTCTGGCATTTCCCACTCAAACTCTTCTATTGATTTGTTTTCATCAATTAACGCGGCCCGCATATGACGGGGGTATCTTGCATCTACTAATATTGTTTTTTTCATAATCTTTTGCTTTTTTAAAAGCTAATATCTTAAATTGTTATTTTTTGAACATGCTGGTCACAACCACTTTGAAGCGTGGAGTTTATAAGATAATCATTTTTGTAATAATGCTACGACATACTACAAAAGGTAGTTGAGATAAATAAGGTCATATCATTAAAACAAAAATTTTCTCTCAATTTTGTTCTTCTTACATTTTATAACCGAATTACCCTTATATAGCAAATTATATTTATATCCTTAGTGAGGCTTTTGAAGGATATATTAGAAGAGGGTAGGAAAGCTTACAAAACATAATAATTTTGTAAGCTTAGGATTAATTGAAGGTTAGCATTTTTTACTGCTACAAGATTTACCTTCAGGAGCATTTTTGTTCAGATAGTTTTGCAATTCTTGTGCAAATTTAGCAAGCGCCTCGTTTGAAACGTGGGTCGTTAATTGCATAACGTTCTGCAAGTTATCTTTTAAGTGTTCCGTATGGTTAATGGATAACTCTTTTACTAACTTATGCTGGTTGGCCACTACTTCATCCATACTTGATGCGGACATATTTTTCTTCACATTTTCAAGATAAGTGACTATATTTTTTTGCATGAAAGCAGCATTATTTCTTGTCATTTCTTGAAATTGTTCTAAAATTTCAGGATTAAACTGAGAAAAAGCTCTTGTATTATGATCTTGTAAGCTTTTAGTCCAACTGGCCCAATCAAACTTGGAAAAATTTTGCATCCAGTTAGTATATGCGGAAGGATCTGTAAACATTTGAAAAGATTCTTGGAAAAAATTGTTTGTCATTTTGAGTAACTAATTTAAGGTTAACAATCTATTTAATATTATAGCTTTGCACTTTGCTAGAGGCTTGAAAACACATCATAAAAAGATAAATTTATATCTAACTGTTGCTTTTATGAAACTTTGAATTTATAAATAACTTAATTTAATATCCCTTCCCTCCTTTGAAATGGTTTTTATTTTGTTGTGATATCTTATCGGCAAACTTATTTGGATTAGCTGACTCATCGATTGAGGCACTTAAAGTATCAAATATCTTTTTAATCTCTTTTGGATTATATTTTTTAATAGTTGTTTTAGATTTTAAAGCAGTACGTAATGCTTTTAACTCTAGCGCATTAAGATAAGGACTAATTTTTGTAACAATTTCAGTATTTTCAAGTATTGGATGATATGATTCTTTTTGCGCATTTATAGCAGATCCTAAAAATTCTGAATCAAATTCAACTCCAGATTTTATTCTACCCTCACCACAGTCTTTCAATAAAGTAACTTCAGGATAATCTGAAGACATATCTTTTGCGATTTGTCTATATCTAGTTTCCACTTTTTCATTATCAAACCCTGCTCTAATTTTTGTTACTAAAGCATTAAATGCTGGATTTTTGAGTTCTGCTAAAGTTTTATCAATTTCTTTTAGAGCTTTTTCTTTAACCTTAGGATCAAGTGTCTTTGAGTTATCAATGGCTTTTCTGAGAGCTTTGATTCCTGTATATTTTTTTTCATCACTTAAAGTGCAAGTTACCAATTCTTCATCTATAAACTCCGCGCGATAATTAATAGTTTGCTCAGACGGGAAAATTGCTCCTCTACTTAATAAATTCAAATAGGTGTCTCGATCAAACTTTCTTAGGAAAAGTTTTTGTCTTGTAATCACGTAACCATCATCATCTAAACCTGTAACGTCAGCTCCATGATCAATTAATTTATCTATAAATACTACTTTTTCAAGGTCTCGTTTTTCTTTTCCTTCATCAGTATGAATGTTGTGATAATTATTGTATAACAGCGCTAATTCGAAAGAAGTTCTACCTCGAGTGTTAAGTAAATTCATATCACATCCCGCTTCTATTAATTTCCACATAGTTTTATACGGATTAGGATAGTATTTAAAATTTGCAAATAAATAATCTAGAGAAGTATTTGAATGATGGTCTTGCGCTGTTGCATCCAAACCTTTATTGATTAAAAAGTCTATCATATCCGCATCCTTGTGGAGTGTTAGCGCATAATGTAAAAGTGTTGCGCCATTTTGATTCCGTGCATGAACATCAGCACCGCGTTCGATTAACTCCTCGAACAAATTTTTATCCTCTCTAGATACAGCTGTCCATAATTCCTTATCTAAATCAGTCATAAAATTATCTAATAAAGTGAAATACCACTAGTTTACAGTATTTACACTCAATATTTTTATCTAGTCTCTAAATTGAAGTATAATTTATTATAATAGTTGTAAACTTATTAGTATAAAATAAAATTATTTTTAAATCTTGATTGAAAAATTTGATCGAATTCAGGTAAGGAAATTTGAATGCCAAAATTATGGAGAGATGTTTGGTGTGGATGATTGATGCCGCATGGGATGATTTTAGAAAATTTGCTTAAATCAGTAGAAATGTTAATAGCAATGCCGTAATGGGCTACCCATTTACTTACTTTAATACCGATAGATGCTACCTTTTCATTTGTCGTTTTAGTCCAAATACCTATGTTTTGATCAGAAAGGTATGTTTCAATGCCTAGCTCATTAAGGCTGTCAATTAATACCCTGCCTAGGAAATTTATATATTTTTTGATATCTTTATTAAAGTGCGATAAGTGCAAGATTGGGTATACAACCCTTTGGCCAGAACCATGATAAGTTACCTGCCCTCCTCTGGCTGCTTTGTAAATCTGCGCATCTTTTACATCCAATAAATCTTTATCAGACGCTGAGGTGCCCAAGGTATATAAATCAGAATATTCTATTAAAAGAACATAAATTTTATCATGATGGATAAGGACATCTTGGACCTTATCCATCATGATACTTATAGATTCATTGTAGTCGATATATTGAGGTAGTGTGATAAATTCTATCATTCAGCATCTTCTGCCTCATCTTCATCGTTATTGTTATCAGCGATCAACGCAGCTGATACAATTTCTTCATCTGAGCCTGCTGTTCTAAATAGTATAACGCCGCTAGTGTTACGACCTGTCACCCTGATTGAGTCTATGTTAAAGCGTATTAATTTACCAGTATTTGTGACTAAAATTACCTCGTCATTATGACCTGTAATTGGGACTACAGTAACTAAATGACCAGTTTTATTAGATGTGTTCATGTTACTCACACCGCTACCTCCACGAGCAGTAACACGGTACTCATAAGCAGAACTACATTTACCAAATCCTTTACTTGTAATAGAAAAGATCACTTCTTCGTTTTGAGCCATTTCTGTAATTTGCTCTTTAGTTAAAGAAGAAGTTTCTTCAATTTTCTTCAGGTTATATTCTGGATCTCCTTTGATTTTTAGTCTTGTTGCATAAGGTATGCTTAAATATGAATCACGTTCAAGTAATGGGTAATTAGCTCCCTTCAAGATTGTCATGCTAATCACTCGGTCTTTAGGTTTAAGCTTAATAGCCCGCACGCCGTCAGATGTACGACTTTTGAATACGCGCAAATCACTTACGGCAAACCTAATAGATTGGCCCATTTTAGTACTTATTAAAATGTGCATATCAGATTTGCATAAGCTAACTTCAACTAAGCTATCATCTTCTTCAAGTCTAATGGCAATTTTACCGTTTGATGCGATACGTTTGAAATCATCTAAAGAGCTACGACGTACACAACCTGATGCTGTTGCGAAAATTAAATTCAAATTCTCTAATTCTGCTACATTCTCAGGTAGCAGCAAAATATTATTAATAGTCTCACCTGGTTTTAAATCAGGAAATAGATTTACAAGAGCCCTACCCTTACTTTGGGGGCTTCCTAATGGTATTTTGTAAAGTTTTAAGCTATATACCTTGCCAGAGGTGGAGAAGAAAAGTACGGGTGTATGTGTTGTTCCAACAAAAACTTGGGTTGCAATATCCTCTCCAGATAAAGTATTTCTCCCCTTTCCTCCTCTTTTTTGATTACGGTAACTATTTAATGGTACTCTTTTAATGTAGCCACCAAGAGTGCAAATAACTACCATATCCTCTTTTTGCATCAAATCCTCAATATCTTGGTCAGACATTTCTCCATCTTCAATTTGCGTTAGTCTTGGAGTTCCAAATTCTTCGCGAATTTCTCGTAAATCATCCTTCATCACGCCTAACAATAATTCTCTTGACTCAAGCAAGCTAAGCAAGTACTTAATCTCACTCATTAATTTTAAAAAGTCAGCCTCGATTTTAGAGTGTTCTAAACTTGTAAGCTTGTGAAGACGCATATCAAGAATTGCCCTTACTTGCTCTTCCGAAAACCTGTATTGTGGACTAATCTCTCTTGTGTCACCTAATGTTCCAAGAAGATCTGTAAGATTTCCTAAATCTTCTATGTTCCAGGTTTTGGCAAGTAATTTATCACGAGCTTCTGCTGTATCATTTGATCCTTTGATGATTGCAATAATTTCATCAATATTGCTTATAGCAATTCTCAAAGCAAATAAAATATTAGCTTTATCTCGAGCTTGATTTAAAAGGTAAATACTTCTTTTGCGTAGTACTTCCTCCCTGAAATCAACAAAGCTTTGAATAATTTGTTTAAGGTTCATCAGTTTTGGTATCCCTTGATCCAGGGCGACCATGTTAATACCAAAAGATACTTGCAAAGGTGTATATGAATAAATTTGGTTCAGTATTACTGAAGCTGCAAAATCTTTTTTAATCTCAACAACAACTCTTATGCCAGTACGATCTGATTCATCGCGAATGTTGCTTATACCTTGTATCTTTTGAGTATTAACTAATTCGGCAATTTTTTCGATCATCTTAGCCTTATTAACTGCATAAGGTATTTCTTCGATAATGATCGCTTGTCTCTTATCTAGGTCTTCGATAGAAGCTTTACCACGAATATAAATAATGCCTTTACCGGTGTGATAAGCAGATTTAATGGCGCTACGTCCCACAATGGTTGCAGCAGTAGGGAAATCAGGGCCTTGTATGATTTCCATCAATTCATCTATGGTAATTTCGTTATTATCTATGTAAGCAATGCATGCATCTATAATCTCACACAGATTATGCGGTGGAATATTGGTAGCCATACCAACAGCAATACCACCAGATCCATTAACCAAAAGGTTGGGAAACGCCGCAGGAAGAACCTGAGGTTCTGATTCGGTTGCATCATAGTTAGGCTGAAAGTCGACTGTATTTTTATCTATATCGTTAAGAAGTGTATGGGATATCTTAGTTAATTTAGATTCCGTATAACGCATCGCAGCGGCTGAGTCGCCGTCAATCGAACCAAAATTCCCCTGACCATCAATTAAGGGTATGCGCATTGCAAAATTTTGTGCCATTCTAACTAAAGAGTCATAGATAGCCATATCACCATGAGGATGGTACTTACCCATTACATCACCAACAATCCTAGCTGATTTACGATGTTGTTTATTGTAATAATAACCCGACTCATACATTGAGTATAAGATCCTACGGTGTACGGGTTTAAGACCGTCACGAACATCTGGAAGGGCCCTACTTACGATTACGCTCATAGCATAATCTAAGTAAGATCTTTTCATTTCATCCTCAATTGGAATATCTAAAGTAATCTCTTGCAAAACAGCTGACATAATTTCTAAATCTTAAAGGTCAAAATTTATAATAATATAACTATATACTAAAGAATCTAATAATTGAACCGTCTTTTTTAGGATTGTTTTGAAGTTAAAGACTTTGTTCTCATTAGTCTAAATTTATAGAACCTAATATTTCTCGAATTTCTACATCATCATTGTGCACTTCTGTAATATTCAATGGATCTATTAATTTACTAAAGTCTGAGATGTTTAGATGAGATACGATGGACAATTCTTTAATGCTAAGAATTGAATTTTTAGTGACATCTATGTATTCAAGTCTTGATAGGGATGGAACAATACTTTGAATATAACCTAAGTTTGAAGCTTTTTTTAATAATTCAAGATGGTATCCTTGCAGCAAATTTGATAAGGTATTGAAATCAATTTTCTCCATTACCTCGTATATTTGATTATCTGTTTCAAGTTTCGATTCTTTAAGTTTATTCTTAATCTTACAATAAGATTTAGATAGAGCTTGCAGCTGATCTATCAGTTCTTGCAAGCTACCTAAATTTTTATCTTCTAACCATTCTTTAATTCTATCGAAATTACTTTCTTGCTCAAAAAGTTTAACCATGACTATTATGTTTTTTAGTAAACCGTTTTTGAAATCTTGATCACTTTGGAAAAAAGTACAGTAAATATTTAAAACTGCAGCAAGATTTTGAGCTAAAGGCCCAAAAATAGAAATTTGATCAGAATATTTTTTAAAATACCAAGAATGTCCTGTTATATCAGCTCCCAAACTACATAATAACATGGCAGCATGATATTTATTATAGCATATAGCATAATCTATAGGTTTATAGCCATTAATTGACGATGTATTTATATCAGCATCTTTTGAAACTAGATACTTGATTGCCTCTAGGCTTTCGTGTTGAGCAGCATAATGTAATGCGCTAAGTCCCAATTCGTCACGAGTATTCAGATTCAAACCTCGATTAATCAATAAGTCTATCAAGATAACGTCATTATTAGTCACAGCCGTGTTTAGTAAAATATATCCATGGAGACCTAGATCCGCTCCTGTTTGTACAAGGTATTTCATTGTATCTAACTGATTGCAAATAGCGGCTGCATATATAGGTTTACAGCCTTTCTCGTTAACAGCTTCAAAATTTGCAGAATGATCTATAAGTACTTTGAGGATATCAAGACGCCCCTTCATGGCAGCAATATATACTAAAGAATTACCTTGAGAATCTATTGTATTTACATTTGCTCCTTGAAAAATTAATAAATGCACCTGGGTACAATCACCATTACAAACGGCATAATACAGTTTTGTTGAGAGTTTGTTTTTTCGTTCTATTTCTTCCCAAAAGATTTTATCTAAAATATTTAAATCTACGAATTCGGAGATCTTTTTAGCGTTATATTCTTGCATGCTGTAATCTATGATTCTTCGCTTATTTCTCCCATCACTTTAAGAGAATTATTTGATGTATCATCAAAACTTTCTATATATTTTTCTTGAATTAAGTCGTCGCTCTTAATAACTTTATTGCAAATTTTTTGAACCTTGCAAGGCTTTGCTTCTTCAGAATTTTTAAGTAAATGTTTAAATTTATTAGACATGATATCTATTCCGTAATTATCAGTATCTTGTTTTGATAAATTTGTAGAAGCTTTTTCGGAGACTAAATAGCTATTAATCCTTGATCTAGCATAATTTAGTGCGTTTTTAACAATTGAGGGGTTGGGTATAAAATTTAATGCTTCTTTAAATATATCTTCTAATTCTCGTATTTCGACTATTGTGCGTTCTAAAAGATCAGGCATCTTCTGTTGCAATACATAAGTTCCAAGAAAATTTTCTGTTGAACTTTCTATTATATACATTAGCTTTCTTGACAAGTTTTCAGTAAATTCTTTCGCTTCAGTTGTATCTTCTAAATCTTTAAAATCATTTAGGATTTTAATGCCTATCAATATTTTTTCTCGCAAAGTCTTTCTAGATAAGATTTCATCAATATTTCGGATTAGATATTCATATAATTCTATATTTGATAAATCTAACTCTGTTTCTGGAGTTAGGAATAAAGAAGGGTCTAACTCGTGGTCTAATGCACAAATTAAAGCAGTTTGATTGTATTCATTTTTTATATTTATATTAGCACCATTATCTTTAAGGAAAGAAATAATTTCTAATTCCTTAGAACATATAGCTACGTGCAAAGGCGTATTATCTTCAGAGTTTTGCGCATTAATATCTGCCCCATTTTGTATAAGGTATTTTAAAAGCGGAAGATGACCTTCAAAAGCTGCTATATGAATTAAATAATCACCTTCTACATTAACAGAATTAATGCTTGCTTCTAGTTTTTCACAATAATGCTTTACTACATCGATTTGTCCTTCTATAGCAGCTATAAATAATGGATTTTCGTTATAAGAATTCTTAACGTAAACGTCGCATTTTTTGTTGCGAAAATATTCTATAATTTCCACTTCCCCATTTCGAGCAGCATAATGTATGGGTAATTCTTCTTCGTTGTCTAAGTAATGTATGCCTAACTTTTGTTCTTGATTGACCCATTTTAAAATATCTAACCTACCATATTGTGCCGCAATATGGACTAAGTTTGCATTATTTATATCTTCAGCATAAAGATCTGCACCCTTTTGATAAAGGGTTTTAACAGCATCTAGATTACCATGCTGAACAGCGTGATGTAGAGGTGTTTGTTTGTAAATATCCTTACTATCTACTTTAGCCCCAGCGTTTATTAGAAGTGTGATTGTGTTCAGATAATTCTTCTGTGCAGCATAATGTAATGCTGTCTCTTTTAGATTGTTGGTCCCATCTATCTGATATTTTTTTTCAATAAGTTTTTGAAGTAGATCAATATGATCATATTTAACTGCTATATGGCTTAATTTATGACCGTATGAAAAATCGTCTTGTAAATTAGCTTTTTGTTCGAAAATTCTTTGGACAACACCAATATATCCTTTGTAGAATGCAAGTTGCGCGACATTTTGGCCCGCTTTATTAAAAAGGTGAATATTGCCACCGCTAAGAGCAAGCAATTTAACCATTAGCCAATCATCCATCTTGGCGGCAAGGTGCATCGCAGTGTCACCATTATAATTTTGAGCATTCACATTTACGCCCTGATCGCATAGCCAAGCTGCCGCACTATATTCTTTGTTTAGAACGGCTATATGCAAAGGCGTCATTATTTCATCCATATTATAACCATAAAAATTTTTTATTAAACAGGGTTTTCAGGATCATCTCCCTTAATTTTCCATCTAAGTATCCGTAATTTACCACTACTTGCTCCAATGGGCATCAAATGCAATCTAGAATGTCGTAAATTTCTATTACTTTTTCGAATAAATCTTCTGAAGAATCGTTGTTTTGAGTTTATATATGAGTGTTAAGGAGTTTTATCCTTCTCCTGAATCTATCATAAGATTTATTATAACTTAATTTAAGTTTTTGAGATATTTTAAAGAGGTATCATAAGGATATAAAAATGAAAGTCTAGTAAAAAAATCAAAAATTTTGATGTATTAATTTAATAGCAAGTTTCTCAGGGGTAAGTAAGAGTTTTTTAACTGTAAAGTCCCAATATGAAGATTTTTGACTATGAAGTTAGAAGGTTTATGGATAATTTAAACTAATTCAGAAAGATCAGGAGCTTCACCCATTGTTTTAAGATCGGATTTTTGATGCTCATTTTGAACAAAAGCATCAGTAGTAATAATGCTATCTTCAGCTGAAATTGAGGAAGAAGCTGCTGTTTGAGTCAAATTTGCTTGTAACTTAGTTTTAATAGTATTAAATAACTCTGTAGCGGATTCGCATTTCAGGATGTGTATAAGGCTTTCATATTCCTTAAAGTCTTCGAAAGGATGGGCTGGTGATATTTTTGGTGTCCAGCTAGTTGTTTCAATACCTTGGATATAGTTATTTAAATGAGTAAAAAATTTTTGCTTATCAACCGTTTCAGGAAATTCATAAAAAATAGAAGCTTTAAGTAGTTGTATCACACCATATAATGATCTATGTTGCCCTAATGAATCACTTACATTACATATTTCTTCTATGTTTTTTGCATAAGAGTTAAAAGCTCGCTGAGTATCTATTATACCCCCATAATTTATTAATAACGACAAGGTTTGGAGCTTAGGATCAAGAGGTATTGGGAAAAGATTTGCAAAAATTCCCTTAGAAGAGCCTTCAGTAAACATGTAATAACTACTTAAACCACCCACATTAGCACCAGCTTCAAGTAAGATTGTCATTACATCAATATTATCCAACCTACCCGCTTGATGTAGGGGTGTAGTACCATCATCTTCTGTTGCATTTACGTCCGCTTTAGCATTTTCTAGCCAAAATTTTATTATGTCTAAGGATATACCCCCACCAGGAGCCATTTGAACCATCAAATGCAGAGGAGTTCCTCCACCAAGAGGTTTATATTTCCCATTAACTTCTACCCCTTCATCTATTAAACATTGTAAAAATTTTATAAAATTACCACTTTCTACATGAATTAGTAAAGTATTCGCAAATTCTTCGAAGCCCTTGTCCTTGATTTCTGAAGTCACCAACCATCGCAACATACCTCCATTACTAAGCACATCTTTAGCATGATCTTTAATCGCCCGATATAAAAAAGTTCTTCCCTGATCATCTTGCCTATTCAACAGATCTGTCAGTTGTTCTTGATGTTTTGGGGTCTCCATTATAATATCAAATTTAAATAAGTGTTGACCAAATTGTACTATAACTGTTCACTAGGCTCAATCAATAAATTTAATAATAATATTACCATCAAATTTAGTTTTAATTAAAAAGTTAAGTTATGGTTTTGATAAAAGAGATAACTCTATTTTTTCTTTGTGTTTATTGAAAATCTCTACCTTTAAGTTCAGGATCTAGAGACGTGTGCCAAAAGTACGGATGCGGTTTTGGTAATCGTTAATAGCTAATTCCAGATCTTTCTGAGAAAATTCTGGCCAATATTTCTCACTAAAATATATTTCTGCATAGGGCATATGCCAGAGCAAAAAATTACTAATACGTCTTCTATCACCTGTACGGATGACAAAATCTATATCAGGCATGTTAGGGGCATATAAAAATTTTTGAAAAGTTTCTTCAGTTAAGTCTTCCGGATTTAGTTTATTGATCAAGCATTTTTTGGCAGCATCTACAATTTCTTGCCTGCCACCATAACTAAATGTAATATATAGATTCATCACGGAGTCATTTACAGCCGTTTGGTGTATTTGATTTATTTTATCTTGTAGGGAGTGAGTTAGTTTTTCAAGACGACCTATTACAAATAGTTTAATCTTATTTTTAGCTAAATTCTTTGCTTCTTCATCAAGATATTTCTCAAGAAGGTATAATAGATATTCAACTTCATCTTCAGGTCTTTGCCAATTTTCTGTAGAAAAAGCAAATAAGCTTAAATTTTTAATGTTATTTTTTGCTGCATATTCTATAGCTTGTTTTGCAACTTTAGATCCTTCTTCGTGACCGGCAAAACGCGGTAATCCAACTTTTTCAGCCCACCTACTATTACCATCCATGATAATTGCTAGATGATTCATTTTTTTAATCCTTTAAATTTGTCTGTCTAGATTATACAGATATAAAGGCTAAATTAGAATATCTATTTTTAAAAACTATAGACAAAACTCGCAAGATACTATAGAATTTATCAAGGTCTAAGGGCTAGGTAGCAAAGTGGTAATGCCGGGGACTGCAAATCCTCTATTCGCTGGTTCGATTCCAGTCCTAGCCTCCAATATTCAGTACACCAAATGATCTATTTGCAGCGATTTTTAGAAAATTGTTTAGCTGAAAAAGGTTGTTCTATCAACTCCATATTGGCATATAAAAACGACTTACAGACTTTCAATACTTACCTTGTTACTAAAGGCTATAAAGAAGATCTAATATCTACGGAAGAAATTGAACAATTTATTTCAAATCTTAAAAATCAAAACTTAAATCCAAGATCAATAGCACGCAAAATATCAGCTATTAAAAGTTATTATCAATTTTTAATGAGTGAAGAGCTAATTCCCTCTAATCCTTCAATCATGCTTGAATCACCTAAATATAGATCTAAATTACCAAATATATTATCTATAGATGAAATTAAAGCATTGGTAGATTTCTGCGCTCAAGACCCCTCCCCTGAAGGCATAAGGCTTACCGCTATGATTTGTCTCATTTACTGTAGCGGTCTTCGAGTGAGTGAATTAGTTAGTTTAAAATTAGCTGATGTAATGCTTAAAGAGGGAAAAGTGCGAGATATGTTTATTATCAAAGGTAAAGGATCTAAGGAGCGAGCTGTTATTACCAATGATATAGCACTAGAAAAGCTTAACAATTACATAGCCTGTAGAGAGCATTTTGGAAAAAATAGTATCTATTTATTTCCTTCTAAATCGAAACAAGGATACCTGACAAGGCAAAATTTTGCTATTGGTCTTAAGAGAGCGGCGTATGGAGCAGGACTTGATGGTAGCAAAATTTCACCTCACGTTTTACGTCATAGCTTTGCTACTCATCTTCTTAACAATGGCGCTGATTTACGAAGTATACAAACCTTATTGGGACATAGCGATATTTCTACGACGCAAATTTACACCCAAGTCAGCACAAATAAACTTGAGCAAGTAATGCAAAAACATCCCCTCGCAAAGTGCTAATTTAACATAATCTATAAATATAATTCTTCAAAATAATAAAAATAATACCTATAGCAATTTTTGATGATAAGCTTAAACAAAAAGGTAAACTATATGGGAGTTTTTGATTCAATTAATAATTTATTTGTAAATACTACTAAGCCTGTAAGAGAATATTTTACTAAAAGAAGATTATCTTCAAAATTAAGACAAGCTGCAGCAGAAGGAGATATAGGTCAAGTTAGAGAATTGATTAGTAAAGGAGCTAACGTTAATGCAAAAAGTTTTTGGGGATATACTCCTTTATTTGAAGCTACTGAGAGGGGTCACAAAGAAATAGTGCAAGAGTTACTAAAAGCCAATGCAAATCCTAATTTAATAGGTATAGCTACCACACCTTTAATGTTGGGCGCCGAAAAGGGTCACAAAGAAATAGTGCAAGATTTACTAAAAGCCAATGCAGATCCTAATCTAAAAGGTATAAGTGATTCTACAGCTTTAACCGACGCCGCACGTAATGGGCACACAGAAATAGTACAAGCTTTGCTTGCAAAAGGAGCGAAGCCTGATTTTCAAGGGTCAGATGGCTATACGGCTTTGATATGGGCTGCACGTGATGGGAACGTAAAAATGGTACAAGCTTTGCTTGAAAAAGGGGCGAATCCTAGTTTAAAAAATCAAGATGGAAATACGGCTTTGAGATTGGCTGCAAATAGAGGGCATAAGGAAATAGAAAATATCATAAAACAATATAAACAACCAACAAATCTTATTAATGCTGCATTCAATGGAGATATAAAACAAGTTCAAAGGCTAATAAAGGAAGGAGCGAATCTTAATCAGGTAGATAAAAATGGTAATACGGCTTTGATGTTGGCTGCATACGGAGGGCATAAGGAACTAGCTCAATTTTTGGTAGACAAAGGGGCAAACCCTAATGCTATAAATCAAAAAGGCCAGACGTCTTTAATGGTGGCTGCATTTAAAGGACATAAAGAAATAGCTCAAGCCTTACTTGACAAAGGAGCAAATATTAATGAGGTAGGCCAGGAAGGCTATACGGCTTTGATATTGGCTGCACGTAATGGACATAAGGAAATAGCTCAAGCTTTGCTTGAAAAAGGAGCAAATCCTAATGCACAAAATCAAAAAGGCGAGACGGCTTTGATATGGGCTGCAAAGAATGGGCATACAGAAGTTGTAAATATTTTAAAAGAAGCTACTGAAGCAAAAATAATCACATATGAACTACTAGAACCTTCA
The DNA here is from genome assembly GCF_003015145.1 of Candidatus Phycorickettsia trachydisci. Classification (NCBI taxonomy): domain Bacteria; kingdom Pseudomonadati; phylum Pseudomonadota; class Alphaproteobacteria; order Rickettsiales; family Rickettsiaceae; genus Candidatus Phycorickettsia; species Candidatus Phycorickettsia trachydisci. The sequence goes on from NZ_CP027845.1 coordinate 469,058, forward strand.
GCTCCACCCTCTCCTTATTTAAAAGAAGGAAGACATTCTGATAAAACTCAACAGGAGTTTGGGCAAGTACTACCTCCCCAAGCTCCTATTTTTGCAGAAATAGTACCTTCTGCTCCACATTATCCAGAAGATAAAAGTAGTTCTATAATCTCAGACATATTACCTTCATTGAAAAATACGAGAAAGCAAATGATAGCAGCTGGAGTCATAGCACCGCCACCAGCAGCTGGAGCTTCAACGCCACCAACGGCCGCCGGAGTCACAACATCGCTACCTGCTGGAGCCACGAGGTCATCACCAGCTGCTGAAAGAAAAAATACTAAAACAATTAACGAACAAAGAAAACTAAACGCTTCTTCGAATCGTCAAAGATAAAGAACACATATCTATTTTATCTTAAGGCAAAAAGATAAAATCCTACTTTAAATTTTGTCGTTTTGTATTAACATAAAAACTAGATTAATTTCTTTAGGCCTATTATGAAAATTAATGACTATTTAAAATCTGGTGTAAAATGGCTAGATGAAAACGTTGGAACCCCTGTGCGTAAGTTCGTGGATAAACAATTATTAGTTCAAGCTGCAAGAAATGGTAACCTTGATAAAGTTAAAGAGTTGCTTGCAAAAGGTACAGATCCTAATTCGCGAGATTTGTATAAACCATCATTGATTTGGGCTACTAAGAAAGGCTATCTGAATATAGTCGAAGAACTACTTGCAAATGGAGCTGACATTAATGCACAAAGCAGGCAAGGCAAAACCGCACTCTATATTGCAGCCTTAAAGGGTCACCTTCATATATTAGATACGCTGCTTTCCAAAGGGGCAGATATACATACTAAAACCAAAGAAGGTAGAACAGTTTTATATATTGCTGCGTGCAAAGGTCATCTGAGCGTTGTGCAAAAATTACTCAGTAAAGGGATAAATCCAGATATACAAAATAGAAGTGGTGATACAGCTTTAATCATAGCCGCAAAACGTGGATTTATACCCCTTATAAAAGAGCTATTAGATAAAGGTGCAAATATCGATCACCAAAATAAAGATGGTAATACTCCTCTTAGTAGGGCTGCGACTTACGGTCAGTTATGGGCTGTAAAGTTTTTATTAGAAAAAGGAGCAAATCCTAATTTATGTGATAAAAACGGTTGGTCTGTTTTACATGTAGCAGCGGCAAATAATTATCCTGATATAGTAAAAACATTAGTAGAAGCAGGCGCACAACTAGATATAACAGATAAGGAAGGTCTTACTGCATTAAAATGCGCTAGAAAAAGAGGATACACGAAAATTGAAGGCATTTTGCAGGGCGCAAGTAGTCATCATAAACCATCCTCTAGCAAAACTGTAGAACAAAAAGACTCGTCTAAAAGTAAAGCTCAACGTTCTACAAAAGCTACTGCACAAAAGCAGTAGCTTTTCTATCTTAACGGTAAAGTTATTGTAAATTTAGTCCAACTTTTACCATCACTTTCCGCAAAGATACTACCATCATGAATTTCTAAAACCTTTTTACATAAAGCAAGACCAATGCCTCTGCCACCAGATGGTGTTCTTGTTTTTGAACTAACCATAAATTCTCCAAATATATCCAAAAGTTCGTTGTCAGGAATTCCAATTCCCTCGTCTTTAACTGTAAGGCGCGCAGCATAAATACCTACCTTCTCAAGTCCTATGGTAATAGAACCTTTTTTGCAGTAAGTTATAGCATTTATAATAAGGTTGTCCATCATTTGACCGAGGTAATACTTATCACCCTTAACTATTATTCCTTCTTCTACATTAAGAATAAATTCACTCTCAGCTTCATCTTTATAGAGTTTTTGGCATACTTTTAACCTCTCTTGGATCAATTCGCTAATATTGATTTTTTCTACTTTTAACTCATATCCAGAGCGGTTGAGTTTAGATAAGGTTGCAATATTAGAGTCAAAGCTTTCTAATCTTACAAAGCTTTTAAATATAACCTCTGCAGCATCTTTGCGTTCAGTATCTGTTAAGCTATCATATGAATCGTATAACATTTGTGACATAGACATAATACCGGTCATTGGAGTATGATATTCGTGTTGCACATTACGTATAAATTCAGACTTTAATGATAAAGCTGAGATCATTTCTTTTTCTTGGTCTACAATCCTGTTTCTTAAGTGATCTATTCTTTCTTCCAACAATGATTCTTGCTCTTGTTTTGGTTTTAAGAAGATAATCAGTAAGCTTCCTATTAGCAATAGTAAATATATGATTTGTAGTCTCAAAGAAATGGTAGAAGAAGCAAGTGCCCCAGGAAAATAGATATTTGCAACTTTAGATGAGACGAAAGCTCCTGCAAATATCATCACTAAAGCCCACTGCCATCTGACCAATACTGCAACTAGTATCAAGTTGATTATTAAAATCATTACTTGAGTAGGTGCAAAGTTACTAATAATAGCGAAGATAAATCCTATATACACTAATCCGTAAAAAGTCACTAAATTCCATACGACATGTTCTATAACTTCGTTCTTTTTCCATGAATAAAGCCAAAGTGGATAGCTAAGAAGGGCTGTAGCAGAAAATAATACAGATGGGGTGACAAACTCAAAAAACAAAGGAAATGCCAACTTTGCGGTATGAGATATTGTTGCCATGTTGGAATAGAGCGAAAAGAAACAAAACAAACCGGTATATACATACATAAGCTCATTATTAGGGCTGTTTTTAGACATAAACTTTGTAAAGTCAAAGTTTTGCAAATTCTCTTTGAATTTTTTCCATTTGAATTGTCTCTCTTGTTGAAGGGCTATAAGAGGAGCGGGATCTTTAATGCCAACCCAACCACCTGGTTGACGTAAAATATAATGACTACCTATTAGGAATATTAAATTAGCAGCCATTCCTGGTACTGCTGCAGGAACATCTATAATAGGATTTATCTTCCAGAAGGCCGCTGTTGTTGCACCAGCTGCCATAGCAATTAAAACAGATGTGCCGCTACTACGAAAACCGAAAATAGTCATCATAAAAGGCACGCTTACAACTGGCATACTAAAGATGCTAGCAAATAAAGTTAATTGCAACAAACTGCCACCAGATAAAGCAAAACCAATCGCTATCGCTCCAAGTAATATAGCGGCAATCCGAGTTGCTATTAATTCTTTTTGTATCTTAAAACCTAAAGGTTTACAGAGATCATGTATAAATATAACAGAAGCAGAGTTAATATATGAATCAGCCGTGGACATTACCATTGCCATGAGACCCGCTAAGATAAAACCTCTTAGTCCTGTATATGATTGTTCTAACAAGATGTATTTAGCAACATTTTTAGTATCTAGATTAGGATTTGTGGACAAGATTAATACGCTAATAAACACTAAAGTTAGAACTATGAAAAGCCACATAAGTGCAGCTATAATAAATGATTTTCTAGATTGTTCAACATTTTTCGCCATAGCAATTCTTTGAAAAGAAGCTGGAGAAAAACCCGGAACAATAGCCCAAAAGAATAAAAATAAAAAGTATACAGATTTAGGTCGAGTGAAATCAAAAACTTCTGTGTAATCAAACAATTTATTAGTCGATAAAGTGTTTATTATTATGTTTAAATCCTTAATTTTGCCAAATATACAAAATGCAAGAGTCGGTAACATCGTACCGAATGTTAAAAGCTGCATTACATCAGTAAAAGTTACAGATTTTAAGCCCCCAAGAGCTGAATATAACGTTACAAGTATTCCCCCCATGATTACGCCGTATATTTCAGGATAACCAAAACAATACTCGAATATTAGTCCAGAGACTTTTAGTTGACCAGCTAATATTCCTGCGGAAACCATAAAACCTGAGATTGCCGATATTATACGTACCTTTGTACCGTATAAAGAACCCATTGCTTCAGGAGTAGAAAGGTTATTTAAAAACTCTCCCATACGAGGCGCAAAAATTACACCGACAAGCAATATGGCTATCACTTCCCCTAGCTGGGAGAATATAAAATACAAACCATTGTTATAAGTCTCTGAAATGATTAATACAAAATCTCGCCCTCCTGCCCATGTAGCAACAATGGTAGCAGCAATAGTGGCAGTTGAGAATTTCTTATCACCTATGGCATATTCTCTCATGCTTTTAATTCCATAGCTTGAAGATAAACCAATAATCATAGTTAAAGCTATAAAACCTATAAAAATTGCCATATCAATCTGAGATATCATAATTTATTACTTATTAGTTAATTTTTTACATTTAAACAATTTAGAAATGCTAATGAATGGTAGCATCTGCACTTGGAACAATACTGAAATAAATCTAGCCAAATTTTCTTCATCACTTTAGGCTAATCATGATATTTTTATACAAAAGCTTAGAGAATTAGATCCAAACCTTTCTAAATTAATATTTATTATACCTTTAGGGCAGTTTATAATTGCATTAATGATCAAATTATCTATCATCTGCTCTAGGTAGGACTTGTTGCCATTAATTTTGATATTTTCTTTTATATTAACAACAAATTCTCGTTTTGAATCATCCTCTTCATACAAATTACGACAAACTCTAAGTCTAGTATTAATTAAAGTAGTTAAATCTATTTCTTCTTGATTTAAATCAAAATCTAAAGTGGCTAATTTGCTTAAATTAGCTATGTTTGATTCAAAATTTTCTAATCTCATAAAACTTTTCAATATTATCCTTGCAGCTTCTTGTTTTTCGGAGCCGTTCAAATTGTCATAAAAATCAAAAAGCATTTGAGATATGAATATGACGTTGTTCAAGGGTTTGTGATTGTTATTTTCAACTTTAGAAAGAGATAATGCTCTCATCATATCTTCTTCTTTAGCTAAAATCTTTCTCCTTAAATAATTAACTCTTGAAGTAAGTAATGTTTCTTGTTCTTGTTTAGGTTTTATAAACATTACTAGTAAGCCACTAGTAAGTACTAACAAATATATTATTTGCAGCTTTATTGATAAACCGCTCAAAGACAATACGGTTGGAAAATAATACCTAGTTGAGAAGAAAGTAAACAAGATACCAGATATGGTTATAGAAAGTGCCCATTGCCATTTAACTAGCATCGCTACAATAATAATACTAAGCGTTAAAAGCATGACCTGTAATGGATTGAATCCGCTTAGCATAGTAAATAGGAATCCTATGCAAATCAATCCGTAGAAAGCAACAATATTCCAGACCATATGAGCTATTACTTCTCTTGCTTTCCAAGAATCAGACCAGAGAGGATAACTTAATAAAGCCGTGGCTGAAAATAGAACAGAAGGGGTAATAAATTGGAATAATTGAGGAAAGCGTAATTTAGTATCATGATCAATAGTAGCAATATTGCCGTATAAAGATATAAAGCAAAAGACAGCAGTATATACATACATTAACTCATTATTGGGGCTATTTTTTTCCATAAATTTTGAAAAATTAAACTCCTTAATATACTGAGTAAATAATGTTATTATATTTTGTCTTTCTTTTGTATTAATCAAATGAGTTAAACTCTTAACTTTAATCCACCCACCTTTTTGTTTCAAAAAATAATGACTAAACAATAAGAATATTAGATTAGATGCCATAGCAGGTATTACACCTGGAATATGTTTTATATGCAAAAATTTTTCCCAAATTATTAAAGTAATAACTCCGGCACCCATACCAATTAAAACAGACCTGCCACTACTACGAAAACCAAAAATAGTCATTATGAAAGGAACTGTTACAACTGGCATGCTAAACATGCTAGTAAATAAAGCTAATTGCAATAGGCTACTACCAGATAAGGCAAATCCAATTGCTATAGCGCCAAGTACCATTGCTGCAATACGAGTGGCCATTAACTCTTTTTGTATTTTAAATCCTAAAGGTTTACATAGATCATGTATAAATATAACAGAAGCAGAATTAATATATGAGTCTGCCGTAGACATTACCATCGCCATGAGACCCGCTAAAATAAAGCCTCTTAGTCCTGTATATGATTGTTCTAACAAGATGTATTTAGCAACATTTTTAGTATCTAGGTTAGGGTTTGTGGCTAAAATCAATACACTAATAAACACTAGGGTTAAAACTATGAAAAGCCACATAAGCGCAGCTATAATGAATGATTTCCTAGATTGTTCAACATTTTTCGCCATAGCAATTCTTTGAAAGGAAGCAGGAGAGAAACCAGGAACAATAGCCCAAAAGAATAAAAATAAGAAGTATATTGATTTAGGTTGAGTGAAGTTAAAAACTTCTGTGTAATCAAACAATTTATTAGTCGATAAAGTGTTTATTATTATGTTTGCATCTTTAATTTTATCAAATATATAAAATGCAAGAGTCGGTAACATCGTACCGAATGTTAAAAGCTGCATTACATCAGTAAAAGTTACAGATTTTAAGCCCCCAAGAGCTGAATATAACGTTACAAGTATTCCCCCCATGATTACGCCGTATATTTCAGGATAACCAAAACAATACTCGAATATTAGTCCAGAAACTTTTAGTTGTCCCGCAAGTATCCCTGCAGAGAGTACAAAACCTGAAATAGCTGATATTATACGCACTTTTGTGCCGTACAAAGAGCCCATTGCTTCAGGGATCGAGAGGTTGTTTAAAAATTCTCCCATACGAGGAGCAAAAATTATACCAACAAGTAATATGGCTAGCACCCCCCCTAGCTGAGAGAATATAAAGTATAAACCGTTGTTATAAGTCTCTGAAATGATTAATACAAAATCTCTCCCCCCTGCCCATGTGGCAACAATGGTAGCAGCAATAGTGGCGGTTGAGAATTTCTTATCACCTATGGCATATTCTCTCATGCTTTTAATTCCATAGCTTGAAGATAAACCAATAATCATAGTTAAAGCTATAAACCCTATGAAAATGGCTATATCAATCTGAGAAACCATAATTTATCACCTAATTAATTAAAAGCATGTATTATATTATAACTCTATTTATAGCTTATTAATTTTTTAATGTATAGTGTGGGTTTTATAAAAATATTAAATGTTATTCGAAATAGTTTAGATTTTAAACGATTTAATTAGAAATTTCGTTAGAATCAAAATAAAAATATATGATTATTACTAATTTATTATAATATAAATATTTTAGAAAGGATGCAATTCATTAAAGTTCAGAAAATTTTGATCCAAATATTCATTGAAAGCTAAACCTTGATTAAGCTAAGATTTGTAATTTTATCTTATGATGCAAATTTTTATCATTTTAATACAATTTTTAAATCTCTGCCATTTACTCTAAACTCACTAGTTGTCAGAGTTCGATTTGAATAATCGCCTAATTTCATGGTCGATTAAATAATTATATTGATATGCTTCTAAAATAAAGATACAATAAATTTATTAATTAAATGTTAGCCAATTTATGTTAAAGTTAAAAAAAGAAAATTTAGGTGATAATTCTAAAAAAAAATTGTCTGAGCTGATAGAAAAACTCAAGATACAAGAAGATAAACAGGAAGCGGTAGAAAAAATATTAATAAACTCCATTCCTGACCCATTGAAGGTTTGGAGTGTTCTCTTAAATGACAAAGCGATTGGTAAGCATTTCAAAAATTTAATCGCACAATTAGACACGCCTTCCACTCGTAATTCTTATACTGAAACGATTTTTGACAAGATTAAAGAATGCATAGAACCCCAAGCTGATATTAAGATAACTATAGAAATAAAAAAATCAGAACCTAATTCTACAATTAGTGATTCTTCAACAGAACTTTGTGCAGAGCCGATTAAATTAGATGCTAGTGGTAATGAGGTGGATAATAACCCCTCAGTGCAAAGCCTGCAAACTGTAGTACAGGTAGAAGAAACGGGGAAAGATTCCCAAGGATATGTAAACATACAGTCGGAAGATCTAGGATAAAGGGCTTGAATTTTATTATCTTGGATAAATTGAACTGAACTAATAGTTGCTTTAATTTTCGTAACCTTAATGATACTGAAAGTGCTTTCTGGATCAAAAATTTGGGGCTTGTTTACAACAAACTTGTAAGTAGCAGCTTTAGAAAATAACTCCTTCGCAAAATCTATGAATAAATTATGTATTAATTTCTCCTAGGTGACCTGATAACCGAATGAAGAAATCATCACATAACTTCATATTTGGATCTTTTTCAGGATCAGCGTTTTCACTAATATCTTCGCTTTTCACATGATAAAGCTCATATTGTCCTCCTAACTGTTCTGTCATTTCCTTAAAGTAACTTCTTTCTTTTTCATAATCTATTTCTATCAACTTAAAACCAGGTTCCGCAAAAATTAAGTTCGCAAAACCTGAACCATGTGGTCCAGCGATGATTTTTGCATGAGCAAAAATTTTAGCCTGCACTTCTGGTGAAAGTTTTTCTAAATATAGAATTTCAAAATCCAAATCTTCGAGTTTACATTTTATCTCTTCCTCATTTATAATTTTTCTGGAAGATGCATTTGCTCTAGAAATGTAGATCTTATCATATGTTTCACATTCTGTATCATCTTTAAGAAAAACACCTTCTAATGTTTCTTCTAACCAAGATAAGCCATGATGGCCCTTACAGGGTATATGTGGTACTGAGGGGACTATTAACTCCCGCGCTTTAATAATACAATCTTCGTTAATGATCAATAACTTTTCCTCGTTTATACCATTACAACTTAAAAATTTTTTAAGAGACGTTTTGTGCCATTCTTCTAATCCGTTGATATATATATGGTCATATTCGATTTTTGATTCTTTTAGTATAGCAAGACGAGGCAAAACTTGCACTAACCAATGGTACCAATTTTCCGATCCGGGTGAAGATATTACAGCAAGTCTTCCGTTGTAATATAAAAATTTTTCATCTAGTTCTCTTAGCTTAATTTGATCATTTTCAGGAGAGGTTTGTGTATCTTTTATAATAACGCAGTCTTTTGTTAATATTTTTCCATCGTTTACTACAATTCCTTCCGGCAATTGAGCCACAAATAATAGGTCTTTTGTGTAGAGGATAGTTTCAGGTTCTAAATCAGATTTATCTAAGTTTGCAGGTTGTTTTTTATTAGATGGTTCTAATTTTGTAATCTCCTCTTTAATTATATCAGGCAGTTCAGAAGAAGTTAATAATCCTTGCGTCTTCAAATCTTCTAATGGTGTAGCTTGCATATTAATTCTAGTTTAATGATTATCTTCTATAAATTCTTTATGAAGTTTTTGAGTTAAATTTTGTGCATCCTCTTCGTTTAGCAGCATACTGATCCTTGAATGCTCTGGGTTGAAATAGCTAATTTCAAAATCAGAAATAACTTTTAAAATTTTATTTATTAATGATTTTTCATTTAGCAGTCTGTTCCCTATAACGCTAACTATTGCTACATCGCTCCTAATAGTAAACATATCATAATTTTTTTCTAAAATCTGTTCTATTTTATTCATTTCTTCCATGGAACAAATAATTTTTATGATCTTTCCACTATTAAAAGCAGATAGTACCTCAGCTTTTAGTTCTAATAAAATCTTGTGTAATGGTTTAGTAGATTCTATTTCAACCATGAAAATATTTGGGTTACAGACAATTCCTATTATTTTACTCTGTTCCATATGTTTGTTTGCTACAATTTGTGTTCCAATTTCTTCTTCAAAGGAAGATAAAACGTTTAAGTTGATTCCAAAAGTTTTTGCAATTTCAATACTTCTGGGATGCATTACTTTAGCTCCTTGATAGCTAAATTCAAGCATTGTATTATGATCTATTTTAGAAATTTTATATGCATTATGAATAATGCGCGGATCTGCACTATATATGCCCGATACATCTGTATATATATCGCATCGTTCCGCTGAAATACTCGCTGCAACCGCCACTGCCGTAATGTCAGACCCCCCTCGCCCCAAGGTTGTAATGTTATTATTGTTAATGCCCTGAAATCCGCATATAACTGGTACAAATCCTTGATTTAAATACTCCAATATAATCTTATGGTTAATATTTAAAATAAGAGCACTTGTATTCTGGTTATCGGTTGTAATTGGAATTTGCCAACCTTGTAGCGGTATAGATTTGATACCATTGTTATTTAATGCTAACGACATCAAGCCACAGCTAATGTTTTCTCCATTGCTGAGCACAAAGTCAACAATTGCTTTTTCTTGAGTATTAATTAAAGAAGAAATTGCTTTACAGTATTCTACTAAGGAATTAGTAAAGCCGGCCATAGCAGATATAACAACCGCAACATAATGACCCCGGTTTATTTCTTTTTGAATCTTAGGAACAATTTGTTTTATTCTCTCAATATTAGAGACAGAAGTACCGCCAAATTTTTGTACTATTATGCCCACGCTTTGTTTATATCAATATTTTCTATAATAATTTTGGTTCCTAGGGCTTTAGTTAGCTCTATATTGAGGTGATGCTTAAATAGAAGCGAGTCCTCATTTATTTTAGCTTTGTAGGTAATTAAGTAAATGTAATAGTTGGCATTTAAGCTTTCTAAGATCACTTTGGGTGAAATGTTTTTTGATGTTTTTTTATCAAGCAAAGAGGTAATAGATTCGGTAACTTCGTCAATATCAAGAACTTTAGGTACCATTAATTGGATTCGATGTATTAATGGCTTTGACTCTTTTGTCCAATTTACTAAGCTGCTTTGCAGGATAGAACTATTAGGTATAAACAATGTTGCATTTGAAAATGTATTCAGGGTAATACATCTGTTGCCAATGTCTGTCACTTTACCCGTTTTACCATCTATTGTAATAATATCGCCTATAGATAATGGTTTTTCGATGGTTATGATTAAGCTACTAAGCAAGTTATTGATTAAATGTTGGACCCCAAGCCCTAAACCAAGGGCTAAGGCACCTCCCAAAAATGCAAAGCTTTCGAGAGGAATGTTTGCAATCTGCAGTATAAAAATAGCCAGCACAACTCCGATTAAGACCGAAAAGATTTTTTCTATCATTTCTTTATTTTCAGGAGCTACTGATTCGGCTAGTCTGTGAACTAAAAAAGGTCCTATTTTATGATAATGTCTTAAAAAAAAATAAAATAATGAAAAGGCGATAATGATGTTAGATAATTCAATTTGCTTATTGCCTACCGAAATTAAGACAAAATGCCATATTTTATCTAATAATATTAGAAATTGGCCAAATGAATTATCTAAGCTCATAAATTAACGTTTTTTACGATCTTGTTTTTTACCAAATTTAGCGAAATTACTTATCCAATGCTGAAACATAGATTCCTGAGTTCCTTGGCTTGAAGTAACGCTGCTATCAAATACAAATTTGCTTTCGCTAGTATCTTCAATTACTTCTAGATTTTGTAAATTTCCTTTTGTATTGAAAGCGATCTTAACGATTTGTTGTTTTTCTACTCTTGGCTTAGATAGGGGGTATGTTTTCATATTGCGGCTGATATAGTACCATACGTTTGGATCTTTTTCTGATATAAAACTTGGAGCTGCTAAAAGCTCAGCCACTTGGTCCTTATTATACTTTTTTTCTTTGATTATTGATATATCTGAAGGGTCGACATGTTGACCTATAATATGTTTTGTAGCACATGATTGTAAAAATAACGAAAGAAATATAGCAAAAAATATTGTTCTCATAAGTTGATATATAGATGTTTTACTGATAAAATTGTTCAAGATATTATTATATGTTATAAGCAACTTTTTTAAAAGAGGATTTAATAAATGGCAGTACCTAAAAAGAAAACAACCCCGTCTCGTCGTGGTATGCGTAGATCTCATCACGCTTTAGATAATAAAAACATCATCGTAGATTCTCATAGCGGTGAATATAGACTATCTCACAGAATGAGCTTAGTTGATGGCACGTACAAAGGAAAACCGGTTATCAAGAAACAGATTCTTAAAGAGTTAGAAGCCAGCTAATGACTTTAAAGCTGCTTAGCGCTGGGAGCTACCTTCCCGAAAAGGTAGTCTCGAATGACGATTTAGCAAAGCAGGTCGATACTTCAGATCAGTGGATTTTTGAAAGGACTGGTATATCGCAAAGGCATGTCGCTCAAGCTCATGAGACATGTAATTACATGGCCTACGAAGCAGCATCTAAAGCCATTGCGAATTCTAATCTCTCATCTCAAGACATTGATGCAATAATTGTCGCTTCAACAACTCCTGACAGAACTTTTCCATCAATAGCATGCAACCTGCAGGCTGCGTTAGGTTGTAATAATATACCTGCTTTCGATGTTCAAGCGGTATGTACCGGCTTTATTTATGGTTTGAGCATAGCAAGTCATTTTGTTTCAACTGGAATATACAAAAATATTCTAGTTGTTGGCTCCGAAAAAATGTCTAGTATAGTTGATTGGCAAGACAGATCTACTTGTATTTTGTTTGGAGACGGTGCCGGAGCTGCTGTAGTTACTCATGATCATCGAAAACTTCAAGATAGCATCATTCACGCTAATGGCTCTCTAGGAGATATTCTTTACACATCAGGAGGTGGAGCATCTTGTACTACTCCTAATGTTGTGCATATGCAAGGGCGTGAAGTATTTAGACACGCTGTTAATAAAATGTGTGAAGTAAGTGAAAAAATACTTGCCAGTAATAACCTTACAATAAATGATTTGGACTACTTAATACCTCATCAGGCAAATATCCGAATTATCGATTCAATTAGAGATAAGCTTGGCATTGAGGATGAAAAGATAATCAAAACAATACAATATCAAGCAAATTGCTCTGCCGCATCTATTCCTTTAGCTTTGGAGTATTTTTTAAGGCAACCAAATAGTAAAGATAAACTGATTATGACCGTTGGTTTTGGAGCGGGCGTTACTTGGGGAGCTAATTTACTGTATACTTAGTTAGTAATATCTAGTAAATTTAAGTTGACCTTTTGTATAATAAAGATGAAAGAGAATGGAGATGAGGAATAATGGACGAATATCGCAATCTTCATTGGGACTATAAACCACTAGGCAAACAAAATGACTGAAATAATATTCTATTAACAACATACCAACTCATAAAAAGGACTAATGTATGATAGAAGATTACTTTTTATCGGCTCTATTATTATTGAATCTAATCCCGATAGACCTATGACTTATCTTTTGAATTAAAACAGGCGTTAAGACAAAAATATTGAAAACCAGAAGAGCATATTTCAGTACTAGGCTGAGGAAAATAGTTAAATTAGATTGTTTCATCACGGGTATTATCTGCAGCATAGTGATAGTAAGTAATAAGGCTAAAATTGAATATGAAAAATTCATTTGATATTGTTGCTTTGGTGCTTCGTTATTTATCCAGTTTAATGACAGTCCAAAACCTATGAGGCAGCCTAAAGCTACAGGTACTACGACCGGTGACCTTAAGTCAGATGATATAACTCCATATATCACTGCAGTGCTAATAAAGAAAATCCAAAAAGCATGCTGTGATTTGCTCAAAATACGTCTTTCTCCATAAAGATCCCATAAATAGAGTGTAATTAAGCCAAATCCAGTTCCTCCAAGTACATCCCATATGCTATGTACTCCCAAATATATTCTCGAAAAACCTATTCCTGTTATTAGTAATATTCCAATATATCTGAGAAACGGTTTGTTAAAACTAATAAATATCCAGAAAACAGTTGCGACTTGCACATCTCCACTTGGAAAACCAAATATATTGTCCTTTACAAGTATTAGGTGAAAAGCAGAATCAGGACGTAAAATCCTGAATGCATTTTTTAGCAAACAATTCAGTAAGGTGCTAAATGGGATTAAGAATCCTAGCGATGTAAAAGTTTTGTTTGTTGGTCTTAGCCAATAACCCAGTGCTATAAACGTTATATAAAAGTAATCACTGGCTAAGAAAGGAAACAACATGAAAACATTTGTTAACTCCTCTGACCTTATACCATAAACCAACTGCTCTATCATTGCTTTATAATTTATAAAAATATATTTTAATTATAAAGGAATATATCTAAACCTCAAGTTTTAAGATTTAAAGATATTTTTTACCCACATAATTATATGTTAAGTTAGGTAAGCATTAGTGTGTTTAAGTATGCAAAACCAAATAAGCAATACCTCTGAGTATAAACTCAAATCTGGCATCAAAATTTACCATCATCACTATAACATAATACCTTCAACTCAAATTTTGGCTCGAGAGCAAATCCATAAAATAAAACAAGATAGTTGGTATCTATGGACTGCAAATGGCCAAACACAAAGTATAGGACAGCGTGATAGGAAATGGATAGCACCGACAAATGTCAATGTTAATGCTACGTATGGATTTTTAATTTCCGAATCTCAATTCTCTCTAGCCAAATTTATCCCATATGTTGCTGGACTATCTATTATTCAAGTTTTGAGAAAGTATAATCTTCAAGGCAAAATAAAATGGGTTAACGATGTCCTTATTAGTAAAAAGAAAGTCTGCGGCATATTAGTTGAGAATCGAGGTAAGGATCCATCTACAGAATTATATAGAATCTTAGTTGGCATTGGAATAAACATTAATTCTGAAATTAGCGACTTTGTAGACTTAGGAAATAAGGCAACATCTATGAAAATCGAAACTAACACCAGCTATAATATTCAAGATATAATATTAGAGCTATCAAATAGTTTTGAAGCAAATATGAAATTTTTGCTCGATAGCGTTAATTTGATAGACGAAATCAACAATAATTTAGAAAAATTTGATGGCCAAGCAATAACCTTTGATACTGAATTTGATGGTCAGCATGAAGGTATTATCCAAGGTGTTGATAATAACGGAGCTCTAATTTTATTAATCGGCGATAAGGTACATAATTTTGTTAACGGTAGAATTTTAGCTCCCATCCCTTGATAACCATGTTTCCCTTGATCTAACCTTATACAAGGGCCTAAACAGTCAAAGATAATGGACAACACTACTAGCTATTACATTAGCCATGCGATACTATTACATTAATATTAAAATAAATAAAGGTTTCATGCGCAAGTCTACACAACCAAGTATGCCTCAAATAGGTTTTAAACTTTATAGCGAAGCTATTTCTAAGTTCGAAGGTCATTATCCTATTGTAATCGAAGCTTTACATATATTGTTAGTCCATTCAATACACACACCAAAATATTTTAAAACAGTTGTGGCTATATATAATTTTATTGGTACCAAGGTAGGTGAAGAGTCACAGATACCAAGGGAAATAAAAATATTAATAGTAAGAAAAATGCAAGAAGCTTTCTTGCAAGCGGCTTATGAAATTTGCTTCCTAATTAATGAAAAAGATACAGGTTTAGGTATTAACGTAGACAAATTTAAACCTTTATTTAAATTTTTAACCAATAAAGTTGAAGAAGGTAAGTTTTTAGACGTTCAATTCTGGGTTAGTCCTAGATGTTTTATTGAAAGGCTTAATCCACAAACTAAAAATAAATATGTACACGAGTGTGCTAAAAGGGATAAAGAAAAGGGTAGTATTAAGTATGTTACTGACATTGATGTATGGTACTCTTGTTATGAGAATTTAGCTAACTTAGTCTATCTGCTTTTAAATGAACAGCCAATTAGTGATCAGGATGTTAGAAAGATATTTGATATACCTAAAATTCTTAGTACATTCGACCTAGATACACAACCAACAGTACAAAGAATGGCCTTGAAGAATGCTATGAATTTTTATGGTTTAGTTGATGCTAGGAAAGAATTTAAAGTGTTTACGGACATACTAAACCAATCCTCTTATACTGCAGACTATCCTTTGCTCTTAGAGGCTAAGATTGGACTTTTGACTAATCATATTAAAGAGATGGATTTATTAACTTATTGTAAATCGCATGAACTGAAAGTAATGAAAGAATTGGTGATAGATATAAAAGATACTATTGCTAAGATTCCCTTAGACAGACGTTCACCTGAAGCTATAACATTTGCCATAAAGCGTTCGCAAGAGCTCTTAGAAAGGTATTCAGGACTTAACTCACCTGAATATTTAGAGGTTAAGCTTGTTTCTCTTCAAATAGCTAATAAAAAGATTTTATCTCCTCAAGACGTTTTAGAGTTATCAATGCATTTAGTCGAAGACTTAGGTATCATGCCTTTAAATAAATCATTATTAAAAGAATGTTTGGAACTTTTAAAACCATATTTATTGTTTCCAGTCTCAACTAAACCAAACATATCTAAGGTTCTGATCTACGCGCCACAAGACTTCGATGAAAGCTGGTTAACAAAGCATTATAATGATCTATTATCAAGAGGACTTGAATCATCTGAGGCAGCTGAGTTATCAAGATGGTTTGAGAGTCGCCAAATGATAAGTACTCATGAGGAAGAATCTAGGATGTGTCAATTCGAAACAGGTGATTTACTAAAGTGGCTTATATCGAACCATAAAATAGAAAGTATTAATGAGGAAGAATTATTTAGAGAGTATCAAGAAAGTACAAAACAAATCTTAGGATCTTTGCCTAAGGACAGTTTACTTACTCTAATGATAGAACGGAGATTTTTTGAGTCGAAAGTTAAATACTATGCCTTTAATAATAATATAGTTGAAGTTAGAGCTTTATTGGACCATATGCCTAGTGGGACTGATGCAAACGCATTTAAAATAAATTTACTATACTCAATTCTCCAAAACGAATTAAGTCATATTAATCCAGAGTTTTATTTTGTCTTTGATTCTATAAATTTTACGGAAAATGATTATATAAATAGGGATGTGCATTTTCAAGGTTCTATCTTGGCTGTGTATAACGAATTACTTCTTAAAACTATAGATTCGGATAAAGCTGTAGAAATATTTGATAAAGCTAGTGATATCTTACTTAATCTAAATAAAAATCATCTAAAAGGCCTTATATTACTTCACAAGGATAAGTCACCTTTATTATCAAGTAATCAGTTTATGGTGATTGCAGCTATTAAATATGATCGGGACTATCGGGATTATATCAGCGCTTTAGCAAAAGCAGCGAATATTCTTCAAGACAAAGCCTTCAATGCGGAGATACGCCAATTTAGAGAGCTTATTAATGATATAGAGGAAAATAAGGATCAAATTGATTTTAATTCTTTAATTTCTAGGGCGGGGAGTATAAGGTCTACATCCCAACTATTAAGAGATGAATATAAAAAACAAATACCTGATCCAATAAAACCTCAACAAGAAACAAGTATTGTTATCCCTCCTTCTGTAGAATTAGAAGAAAAGCCTAGCGCTTCAAGTCAAGTACAGCAATTACCAGACGAGATAGTAATTGAAACTAAACAATATGAGATTATCCCTCCACAATCCGTTACAAGCCAAACACCTTTAAAGGTACAACCTGTTTTTGTAGCACAAGTGGATCAACATGATATTGCCCTTAAGAATAAAAGCAGCGAAATAGCTCGCAAAATTCACCAAATTTTCCAAAAAAATAGGGAGCATGCTAATGAACAAATATACCATAAAATTATTCCTTCTTGGTTTATAGATGGTCATAAATATACTTCAGCTAGCTTCGAAGTAGTGGAAGTGTGGGATAATATTTATGCAATAATCTCTCCTAAGTTATTATCAAGGATGGATAGCGTGACATTTGATTTATGTCAAAATGCTTTTCATAAAGGTTATGCTGCAAGATTTAAAGGAGCTAGCGGTTTTAAACTATTGGAAAAACTTGTATGGGAGCTGAAATGCCAGGCAAAAGTAAGATGGGCGGTTAAATCTCTAAATATTGATTTATTAACTAAGGCAGTATTATTGATTGTTGACCATCAGACGAACCATGATGGCATAGAGGACTTGCTGAGTTTAAAGCGTACAGGTAAAGTTAAAGATAAAATAACCTATTCTAATACAAAAGATACTAAAGAAGAAATAAAAGAAATAGACCATGAAAACCTTGGATATGATATGGATATAGAAGCCTTCTTAAAAGGAGAATCTACGGAAAGCTATGAAATGCAAGACGTAATTTGATATGATGATTCTACCTCAAAAAGCTAATTTTAACATAAAAAGAATTAACTAAATAATCCAGAAAAACTATGAAAAACAGCTGAAATAAAGGCCTTAATTTGAGAATTAAGAGCTTTAATAATAAAATTTGTTGTTTCTAGATCAAGCTCAATAACCTTTAGTTTAGGATCGATCTTTTTTTCTTCCTGGAGCCATTTCAAAGCATCATCTTTAAAACCTACCTTATCAACAAGCTTCATAGCTTGAGCCTGACGCCCAGTGTATATTCTACCATCTGCAATCTTTAAAACTTCTTCTTTGGGTATTTGACGCCTTTCTATCACCATGTTAACAAAATAATCGTACATATCATTAATCACGGCCATATTAGCCTTTTCGCCTTCAGGAGTAAGTTTTTCAAACCAATTTGGTACAGCTTTTAAAGGACTAGATTTAAGAGTATTAAACTGCACGCCCCATTTTTTTGCTAGCTCAGTTACCTCAAAATTTTGGCCTATAACTCCTATCGAACCAGTTAAAGTTGCAGGACGAGCAAAAATATAATCAGCTCCTAATGCCGTCATATATCCCCCTGATGCTGCAATACCATCCAGCATAGCAACCACGGGCTTGTGTTTTGAAATTTCACGCAAAGCTTTATATAATTGCTCAGAGCCAGCTACACTGCCACCACCCGAATTGATGTGTACTATTAAAGCTTTAACCTTATTATTTTCTGCTATCTCTTCTAAAATTTTTTCTCTATCTTTATCCTCCATAATGACACCATCAATATATACGGCTCCAATATAAGCTGAAGGCCTTAAAAAAGGTATGCTATTGAAACTCTTTTTATCAGATAGCATAGATTTTCCTAAAGAAAGCATCAAAGCTATCAATATGACGCTAGCGATTTTGAAATAGGTAATCTTTTGTTTCAGTTTTTTCCTTTCGATAAAATAGTCTGGTCTCATATGATTATTTACGTTTTAATATAGCTCGTTGTTCTCTCTCAATATCCCTTTCTTTAATTTTTTGTCTTTTATCTACAGTATTTTTACCTTTAGCAACACCGATTTCTATTTTAACTATATTTTTTCTATTAAAGTAT
This sequence comes from Candidatus Phycorickettsia trachydisci, assembly GCF_003015145.1. Lineage (NCBI taxonomy): Bacteria > Pseudomonadati > Pseudomonadota > Alphaproteobacteria > Rickettsiales > Rickettsiaceae > Candidatus Phycorickettsia > Candidatus Phycorickettsia trachydisci. The sequence continues at coordinate 488,066 of NZ_CP027845.1, forward strand.
AACGAAATTGGAACAATTGTATATCCCTTTTCTTTAACTTTGCCTATTACTTTTTTTATCTCCCCTCGATGTAATAAGAGCTTTCTCACTCTTGTCGGTTCGTGACTTTGATAAGAAGCTTGAGCATAAGAGGCTATATGAGAGTTATACAGAAATACCTCTCCTTTATCAACACCTGCATATGAATCACTAATATTTGCTGTACCTTTATTACGCAATGATCTTACTTCACTACCTTTCAGTACTACACCAGCTTCTAATTTGTATTCTATAAAATAATTAAAATGAGCTTTACGGTTTTGCGCTATTATCTTCATACATTACTTGTTTTAACTTCTCTAATACTCTAAAAATATAGTTTAACTTTTCTTCATCAGTTTTGCCATCCTGCTTTTTCATTATTACTAAACTTCCATCAGCTCTTAGCTTTAATTGTCCGGGATTGCGGCTTGCAAGTTCTATTAGCTTAGGAACTGCCTCTTTAGATCTAAACGATACAACAAATCCTTTGGGCCCAACATCAAACGAAGCAATTTGCATACTTTTGCATATAGATTTAATTTTAACAATACCTAATAGATTTGTTACCTCAACTGGAGGCTTTCCAAATCTATCTGCTAGCTCTTCCAGTAAGTCTTCACCTTCTTTTTGACTATCTATACTAGCAATTCGTCTATATGTCATGAGCCTTGAATTTGGATCGTTAATATACTCATCAGGAATATGCACAGATATTTGCAAATTTAGCTTTGGAGTGTAATCATCTACGCCTTCCTCTTTGTTATCCTTAATTTGCTCAACAGCTTCACGTAACATATCTTGATAAAGCTCAATCCCAACCTCTCGAATAACTCCAGACTGTTGATCACCTAGTAAATTGCCATAACCTCTTAATTCCATATCATAGCTTGCAATATTAAAGCCTGAACCCAAATCTTGATTAGATTGGATTATTTGCAATCTCCTATAAGCTAAGGTATCGGTTTTATTCATATCAGCGATAAAGTAGCTATATCCTTGAATGTTGCTTCTGCCTACACGACCTCGGAGCTGGTATAATTGAGATAGGCCAAACAGGTGGGCGTTATCTATGATTATTGTGTTTGCATTGGGAATATCAAGACCAGATTGAATTATGTTCGTTGATAATAGCATATCATAATTTTTATCATAAAAACCTTGTAATACTTTATCTAATTCTTCCGCATCAAGTCCGCCATGAGCAATACCTATCTTAAGATTTAAATTTAGATTTGAAAGCATTTGGTAGCAAGACTCTATATTTTCAATTTTAGGTACTACATAAAATACTTGCCCTCCTCGCCCAAGTTCCTTACCTATTACGTCTGAAAGCAAAAATAAATTTTTCTCTATAATAAAAGTTTTGATAGGCTTTCTTTCGAAAGGCGGCGTTGCAATTAAACTTAAATCTTTTATTCCTATTAAAGACATCTGCAAGGTTCTTGGTATTGGTGTTGCAGATAATGAGATAACGTGGCAATTCTGTTTTAGAGTCTTTAAAACCTCTTTCTGTTTTACTCCAAACTGATGTTCCTCATCTATGATCACAAGTTTTAGGTTTTTAAATTCTGTATTTCTATTTAATAAAGCATGAGTTCCAATCACTATACTTATTTCTCCAGCTTTTATCTGATCTTTAATTTTTTTAGGCTTTGTGGTTAATCTTGAAAGCTGAGCAACGCTATAACTTAATGGTTTAAATCTTTCTTCAAAATCTAAAAAGTGCTGGCGAGATAAAACTGTTGTAGGACTAATAATTGCCACTTGAGCTTTTGGATCATTATCTAATACGAAAAATGTTGCCCGCATTGCAACCTCTGTTTTGCCATAACCAACATCCCCACAAATCAAACGATCAACAATCTTACCTTGAGTAAAATCATTCATGATATCTTCAATAGCAGCTTCTTGGTCAGGCGTTTCAACGTATGGAAATAATTTACAGAAATTTTTATAAGAATCTTGATTTACTACTAAAGGATCTTTAGTACCAAGACTACGATGCGCAGCAGAATTAACCAATTGATAAGCAAGTTCAGTGATTCTACTCTTTAACCCAGCCTTTCGCTTTTGCCAATAAGTACTCCCTAGTTTATCTAGCTTTGGATCCCCTTCTCCAAATTTTTTGATTAAATCTACATTCTCAACAGGTATGTATACTTTATCATCGTCTGCATAAAGCAATTTGACATAGTCTCTCACAAGACTCTCAACAGCGATAACCTCAACACCGCAAAATTTTCCTATTCCATAATCTTGATGTACCACAAATTCACCATCTTCGAAGTTATTAAGCTCAAAAACATATTGTTTTAGACTACTAGATCTACGTTTTGTCTTTTTGAGAGTTTGAGCACCATAAATTTGGGCATCATTAATTATGATCAATTCATCTGAGATAAAGATCGGCAATTCATCTTCGTACAGGTTAATTATTTCTGCACTTGCCTCATCGTATGAAGATATTTTCTGGTATCGAATATTCTCCTCTTCTAAAAAGCTTGCTATACGATATCCGGAAATAATGATTTTTAACTTATGATCCTTAATAAAATCAAGCGCAAGCTCTTCAGCTTTATTCGTCTTGTGTTGAGCATTAAAATAAAAATTTGGAACATTTTTTATTTCGGCCTTTTTATCAAGTCTTTTTATTGGTAAATTACCCAGCTTAGGGATTATAATTTCATCTAATTTACTAAATAAATCAGTTGAGGTTTTTAGAGCATCTAAATTTTGCTGAGCTTTTTGTAAATAATTTTGATGTTCAGTTTGAATATCAAAATCACACAAAGTTAAAGGATTAGAGAGAAAATCTAATATAGTGCAAGTTTCAGTAAAAAATGATGGCCAAAAATTCTCTATTCCACAAAATGTAATACCTTTTAAAACCATTTCATAATGCACTTGATCTTCCCTGCGCAAAGATTTTGCATCAAATTTTTTACTAAAATTCTGAATTGATTCATCACTTAAAATCAACTCATTGAGAGGATAAATATTAATCTGATCTATATCTTCAATAGACCTCTGAGTATATGTATCGAAGGTTTTAATATGAGAAAGACTATCATATTCAAAATATATCCTATATCCCTCCCCTTCACCCATTGTGACATCTAATATATCTCCTTTTTGCGAAAATTCTCCTATAGCCCTTGCAACAGATACTTTGCAAAAGCCTTTATCAATTAATTGTCTAGATAAATAATCAGGTGAAAACCTTGCTCCCTTCTTTAGCTCTAAAAAATCTATAAAATACTCCGGTAATGGAAGTTTTTGAAAAAAGGTTGAAGCAGATATAATAACTATTTTTCCTGAATTAGCTGCTGCAATTTGTGATAAAGCTTTAGCCCTTTGCGCCGCATTTTTAATACTTGCAGAATTTGGAGAATAAATATCCCTATCTTGAGCATTTAAAACAAAAATATCTTTATTAAAAAAAGATAGAAATTGATAGGCAAATTTTATATCTTGTTCATCCTTAACTATCACTAATATGTCAGACTTAGATGATGATTTAGAAGCTTTGGAAACATCCCAAAGAAACTGCAAGTTCATGATTTTATTTTAAAATTTCGTATTTTTGTTATGATTTCTGTAAATTTTGCTGGAATTTTTAATTTTCCGCAAATCCAGCCTAAAAGAGTCTCATCATCATTTTTGATTAGCTCATGATAAAGTATTAAGTCTATTTCTGAAAGATTTTCAAGATTATTTTCAGCAAATGATGCAAAAAGCATATTATTTTCTTTGCATCCCATATACTTGCTCCTAAACAAGAGTTTTTTTATGAACAATTTTTTCTCTTCTAACATACAGCTTTTTCTCCTTGCAAATTATCTTGATGTTTGTCACAATAATACTTAATATTACTACTGCTGTTGAAAATTAAAAGTCGAATTTGAGTAATTGAAAAATTAAGTGTTATGGAGTCTTGTACGTGTTTAGATGCTTGGGATATTTTAAAGCAAGATCCTAACGCTATCTTAGTAGACGTACGTACCCAAATTGAATGGCAAAATCTTGGTACACCTGATGTGAATACAAATCAATTACTTTTAAATAGCATTAGGCTTTATCCAGAAATGGAATTAAACAACGATTTTGCGAAAGTGCTCCTGAAAAAAACTCAAGAAAAATCTTTTGTATTTTTCTTATGCAGATATGGCAGCAGATCTTTAGAAGCAACACTAATACATAAAAAACAAAGTACTACGCCTGCTTACAATCTTATTGATGGATTTGAAGGTAATAAGTATGGCCTTGGATGGATAAAAAGCGGCTTGCCGTTGAAAAAATTTAATTAAATTGTATGTAAATGACTATGCTACAACAGACTGCTTGCACAACGAAAAATCCAGATTACTATAAAGAAGTATGGGGATTTATTAGGCAAGATCTAAAGCTCAAATATGGAGAAGCTACGTTCAATAATTGGATAGCCAAAATTAAGCTAGCTGAGTTTGCTGGGTTTTGTATAGTCTTATCAGTTCCAACAGCATTTATGAGGGACTGGATTAAAAATAATTACCTGGAGGTAATCTCGCAATTATGGCAACACTATGATGATGGTGTTAAACAAGTTGAGTTAGTTATTTCAGAAGCCTTAAATAACGTTATTACAGCTCAACCGCAATCGCCACAAATTGAAGATAAGCAAGATGCTGAGCGTATATTTAGCTCGACCTTGGACCCAAGGTTTACTTTCGATAATTTCGTCGTTGGTAATCCAAATCAATTAGCATATACAGCAGCAAGAGCTGTTGCCGAATCAATGAGTGCCATAGCAGAATCTAATCCTCTATTTTTATATGGAGGTGTTGGTTTAGGAAAAACCCACCTTATGCACGCAATAGCATGGCATATCAAAAATCACAATCCTAACCGCAAGGTTATATACATGTCCGCAGAAAAGTTCATGTATCAGTTTGTGCGTTCCTTGCGCAATAAAGATATTATGTCTTTTAAGGACCATTTTCGTTCTGTGGATGTCCTTATGATTGACGATATACAGTTCATTTGCGGTAAAGATAGTACCCAAGAAGAATTTTTCCATACATTTAACGCTTTGATTGACAATAATCGTCAGATTGTTATTTCATGTGACCGCTCTCCTTCTGATTTGGATGATATTGAAGATCGTATTAAATCGCGTCTTGGATGGGGTCTTGTAGCTGACGTACACAGTACTACATATGAGCTTCGTCTTGGCATCTTGCAATCTAAGATTGAGCAAATGAATATCGCAATTCCTAGAGAAGTGATAGAGTTTTTAGCTAAAAAAATTACTTCAAACGTACGTGAACTTGAGGGTGCTTTAAATAAAGTTATTGCTCACTCAACTTTAATCGGTAAGCAGATTTGCTTGGAAAGTACCCAAGAGATCTTAAAAGATCTTTTAAAGTCTAATTCAAAGATTATTAGCGTTGAAGAAATTCAAAAGAAAGTAGCTGACAAGTATGGTTTAAAAGTAGCGGATCTATCATCTGAACGTCGTATGAGGAACGTTGCAAGACCCAGACAAATTGCTATGTATCTGTCTAAGCAGCTTACATCAAAAAGCTTGGTTGAAATCGGAAGGTGCTTTGGTAAAAAAGATCATACTACAGTCATGCACGCTATACGCAAAGTTGAAGAGTTATTCCAAAGCGATCCTTATATGGAACAAGAAATTTCATTTTTACAGAAACTTCTTCAATAGCACTTTTACCCTACATGTTTAATTCTACCACATTGCCAAACGGATTGCGTATTGCATCCTACTTTATGCCTGGGTTTGGTTCAGTACGCATTACTATTCTCGTTAAAGCCGGAGGAAGATACGAGGAAGCTAATGAACATGGCATTTCTCACTTTTTAGAGCACATGGCGTTCAAAGGGACAAAAACTCGCACATATAAACAAATCGCTCAAGAATTTGATGACATTGGGGGACGCTTTAATGCTGCAACAGCTAAGGAGACTACTATATACTATGCGAAAGTTTTAGCTGAAAAAATGCACATAGCTCTAGATATATTGGCCGATATCCTCAGAAATTCCGTTTTTGATAAAGATGAAATGGAAAAGGAAAAAATGGTGGTGTTGCAAGAAATGGGCGAGTCTCATGATAATATTGAGCAGTTAAATTACGATAATTTCATCGAACAAGCATTTAATAATCAACCCATTGGGAAAACAATTTTAGGTACTGAAGAATCTCTAAAGGCTTTTGATAAGGAGATGTTAGAAGCCTATATTAAAAAGCACTACGTTGCTAAAAATGTTATTGTTTCTGTCAGCGGTAACGTAAAACACGATCAACTAGTAAAACAAGTCCAAGAATTGTTTGGTGATTTACCTACCACTCAACCAAAATCTTCAGCTAAAGCATATTACACTCCTGGAATTAAGTTATTAGATAAAGATTGTAAACAGACTACTTTTACATGGGGATTTGCATCAGCTTCTTATAAAGATTTACAAGCTTTTTACAAAACCGAGATGTTAGCCTTGGTTTTAGGTGGAGGGATTTCTTCCAAACTTTTTCAAAACATCAGAGAAGAATATGGTCTGACTTATTCTATAGGTGCCGCTTTTCATTCATATAGCGATATAGGGTTATTTTATGTGTATGCTTCAAGTGGTAACGATAATGGTATAGAAGTATTAGATAAGATACATTTAGAAATTACCAAAGTATGTGAATCAATTTCTGAGGAAGATATACAAAGAGTAAAAAACCAGATCAGAGCTAATTTAATTATGGATGAAGAATTAGTAAGCTATAAATCCGAAATTATAGCCCATGACATTGCTTTGCTTGGTAAAACTATAACTACGAAAGAAATTTTACAGTACATAGATTCTTTTAATTCAGCAGATTTGATAGATCAAGCGCAAAAAATATTTTCTTCCAAAAGCGTATTTAGTGGTATAGGGAAGAAATTAAGTAAAAAATATGATATAATAAATTCTAAAATTTCAACTTCTATTATTTAGATAATAAAAAGACTTAATATGAACCAAGATATTCGAAACGTAGCAATCATCGCGCACGTTGACCATGGAAAAACTACTCTCGTAGATAGTATGCTAAAACAAAGCGGCACTTTTCGCTCTAATCAAAACATCTCTGAAAGAGCTATGGACTCTAATGATCTAGAGAAAGAAAGAGGCATCACAATTTTAGCAAAGTGTACCTCTATAATGTGGAAAAATACCAAAATTAATATTGTAGATACTCCAGGTCACGCGGATTTTGGTGGAGAGGTTGAGAGAATTTTAACCATGGTTGATGGAGTTATACTGCTTGTAGACTCTAGTGAAGGAGTAATGCCTCAAACTAAATTTGTGCTTGATAAAGCTCTAAAAATCGGTCTGCATCCAATAGTTGTTATAAATAAAATAGACCGTCCTGATGGCAGACCTCAAGAAGTCATAGATGAAGTATTTGACTTGTTTATCGCCCTAGGTGCAACAGATGAACAGGCTCATTTTCCTATTGTATATGCATCAGGTCGATCTGGATGGGCCTCTATGGACTTAAACAGCCCCAGAGAAAATATTCACGCTCTATTTGATTTAATATTAGATCACGTGCCAGCACCTGAACGCCACTTAAATGATCCATTTAAGATGTTGCTCACAACAAGAGAATATGATTCATATCTGGGACGTATCTTAACAGGAAAAATTCATAGCGGTACCATAAAAGTTAATCAAAACGTTAAAGTATTAGATAGAGATGGAAGCTTAGTAGAGAATGCTCGAATCACAAAACTATTTTCTTTTCACGGTTTAGAGAGAATAGCTGTAGAGTCTGCAAGCTCAGGTGATATTGTAATATTAGCTGGTCTTTCAAATGCTACCGTATCCAATACGGTTTGTGCACCAGAAATAACAGAGGCGCTCGACTCTCCTCCAATAGATCCCCCTACAATTTCCATCACCTTTTCGGTAAATGATTCTCCATTAGCAGGTCGAGAAGGATCGAAGGTAACATCACGCGTTTTAGAAGACCGCCTTGCTCGTGAAGTTGAAGGAAATGTATCAATTAAAGTACGACAAAGCTCTTCCAGGGATTCCTTTGAAGTATCAGGTAGAGGAGAGTTGCAGCTTGGGGTATTGATAGAGACTATGCGTCGTGAAGGGTTTGAACTTTCGATCAGTAGGCCTAAGGTACTCTATAAGATCGATGAAAATGATCAAAGACTAGAGCCTATGGAAGAAATTCAAATTGATGTTGATGATATACATGTTGGAACGGTTGTGGAATCACTCAATTTACGAAAAGCTGAAATGCTTGACATGAAACCTTCAGGAGGAGGCAAAACGCGTGTTACATTTTTAGGTCCCTCAAGAGGCTTAATAGGATACCATGGCCAATTTCTAACAGATACAAAAGGTACTGGCGTGATGCATAGAATGTTCCACAGCTACGGTCCTTACAAGGGCCCTATTGAAGGAAGACGTAATGGAGTGTTGATATCTACCGATAATGGTCAAGCCGTTGCATATGCCTTATGGAATTTGGAAGAACGAGGAAAGTTATTTATTAAGCCCGGTGAACAAGTTTATCAAGGTATGATTATAGGTGAACACAGCAGGGAGAATGATCTAGAAGTCAACCCACTTAAAGCAAAGCAATTGACAAACGTTAGAAGCGTAACAAAAGATGAAGCAGTTCGTCTCACCCCTCCTACAGTAATGACTCTAGAAAAAGCTATTGCTTATATTGAAGATGATGAAAAAGTTGAGGTCACTCCTAAATCCATTAGGCTAAGGAAAGCTATTCTAGACCCTAATGCAAGAAAAAGAGCAGGAAAGCAAGGATAAATAATATTAAAAGTTTAAATCATGTAATTTGGATTCAGGATAACTTATGTTGTATAGTAAATCACTAAATCCCTTCACCCTGTAGATCTCTAAACGTTTCTTCTAAAGCATCTTTTAGGATTTTCATATCCGAATCTTGAGATTCGTCTTGATGACCTAAAGTATAATCTTTCATTCCACTTGGACCGCCCAAAGAGGAAACATCTACGCTATGAACTTTTTCAGACGCTATTTTAGCAATATATTCTTCAATTTCAGTTTTTAATTTTGGATCAAGAAGATCTATAGGCGTTTTACCACGACAATTGCTTATCTTTGGATCGGCTCCACAATCTATTAAAGTTTTTATTATCTGAAGTTTAACTTCATCTTGTATTATAATTTTTATCTTGCCAGGTATTTCTTTCTTTTGAAGAATAGCATAATGTAAAGGAGTAGACCCATTATTATCAGTTACGTTAACATCTATAGTCTTTTGACACAGCTTCTTGACCATTTGTTCTTTACAAAAAAAAGCAGCCATGTGCAAAGGCGTTCTGCCTTCACCATCTCTTGCATTAAAGTTTGCACCATTATCTAGCATCCATTCTGCAATCTCTATATTTTGAGGAAATAGAAAGAAAGCGTGTAAAGGCCATACCTTAACGGGAAAAGATTTAAAAGTCTTAAGAAAAGCTATAGTCTCCCTTTTGTTTTCTTCTATAGCTTTTTGTAACAATGTATCATATTCAGCAAGTCTTGTTTGATTCTCAGAACTTAAGTCAAGACTAAGATCCTTGTCACCATTTCCTTCTATAGCGCCTTTGGTCTTAAGTAAAGCTATTGTTTCACTTTGCGATCTAGCATTAGCAAAATCTAAAGGGGTAGATCCTGCAAGGTTTCGTATATTAACATCCACACCCTTAATATTTAATAAAAACTCTATTTGATCTTTTTTTCCAGAAAAAGCAAGAGCGTGTAAAGCAGTATCACCAATTACATTTGGAAAATTAGGATCTGCTCCACTTTCAATGGCTATATTAAGTCTATCTAAGTAATAGGGGGTGGTAGCTAGGTAATAACATAAAGGTTTGTTTTCAGCTATACACTTAGGTTTAGCAATTTGCGTGAAAAATCTTGCCGCATTTGAATCACCCATTTTTTCAAGAGCCATAACAAAACTATCTATTTCTTGCTCAATTTTTTCTTTTTTAGTTACCATAATAAAAGTGACTTTATCTGAGTCTTTAGATTCATTTTTTTGCTCAGTCAAGGAACTTGAATCTCTCAACTCACTCAACGGTATATTCAAAGCAGAAATATCCATATCTGTGCTAGAGATTTTTTCAGATGCTATTTTAGTTATATATTCTTCTATCTCAGCTTTTATTTTAGGAGTCAGAAAATCCATAGGTGTTCTGCCATCCATACCAGCTATTTTTGGATCGGCTCCATAACTTATTAAAGTTTTCATAATTCTAATTTTAGCTCTGTATGATTCAGAATCATCGTTCTTTTTAGGTACAACAGCATAATATAAGGGTGTATTTTTAAGCCCATCAACTACATTAACACTTGCCCCATTTTCACAAAGAAGTTCAACTGTCGATGCTAAATTATAACCAGCAGCAACGTGTAAAGGGGTTCTGCCATCACCGTTCTTTGGATTTACACTAGCACCATTTTTTATCATCCACTTTTTAAGATTTATAACTTCATCTTCTTCTTTTTCGGAACATATATGTAAGGGCCATGCATCTTTAACAGGATGGCATTGAAGCATAGTGAGGAAGCCTATTGCTTTTTCGTGATTTTGCTCAACAGCTTTTTGTAGAAGTTTTTTAATTTCTTCAGTTCTTGTTTCTTGCATTTCAACACCTAAGTTGCGACTTGCATGATAATCTAGATCCACTGAAGCCTTAGCGCCTTTGCTTTGCAGTAAAGTTATTATTGAACTATTTAATCCACTAACTGCATGATCTAGAGGTGTATTTCTTTGATTATCAAGTAAATTCACATCTAGATTGAATCCTAATTCCCTAGTTTTATTAAATAAAAGCTCTATTTGACTTTTTTTTCCTCGAGAGGCAAGAAGATGTAAAGCAGAACGACCACAAAGATCTTGAAAATTTGGATCTGCACCACTTTCAATTGCTACATCAAGTCTATCTATGTAACGATCACTAGCAGACAGAAAAAAGCATAAAGGTTTTTCCGCTTGTATGCAGAGAATCCTTGCAGGAATATTAAAAAATTCTGCCGCATCTTTATCACTCCTTTCTTCAAGAACCTTAACAAAATTGTCTATTTCTCGCTTAATTTTTTCTTTTCTAGTTTCCATAATAAAATTCTCCTTAACTTGGTTCTTCTTTTATACTATGTAAGTTTAATAAAAAAATAAAGAGAATAATATTTTTTAAAATATGTAGATTTATTTACTATAAATCTTGCGCTTCTTCCAAGCTACACACTTGATCATTTCCTAGAATACTGCAAGTATCATTTTCACAAAGATATTCATCGCTTACAGAGGGTATGATAGAGTGCTTAGCTTCTAAAAAATACGCAATATTACTAGCAGATTCTGAGTAATAAGGTATCAACGCTGGGTCTCCTAACTTAGCCATTTTTAGAAATTTATCAAAAGGCATTAAAGATATCTCGCTAACTTCATTACGGTCAATTTTGATATCTCGTAAAGGAATGTCTTTTTGACAGAGATAAACGTCATTTAAATGCTTTACCATACAGCTAGGGCTAACTTTGACATCATTCCTAAAGGACATCATGAATTTTACATCTAATTTGTCCGCAAGAATACCTAGTTCTTCCTTGATTTCACGCCTTAAGGCTTGATCGCTAAACTCACCGGCATTAACGTGGCCAGTAACGGATACACTCAATTTTCCTGGATATAGCTTTTTATCATAAGACCTACGTTGTATTAGTAGATTATCGTCTTGGTCTATCCAATATAAATGTACCACTCTATGCACCTTACCTAAACGATAAATTTCACTTTTGGGCAATACTTCACCGGTTCTCAAACCTTGATCATTCAAAGCATCAATTAAATCTTCACTTAAAACTGATGAAGAAAATGGTGATTTAATATTATGAGAAGGATTAGTTTTAGCGGTAAAAATAGATAGTGCTTTAATACCAAAAGAAAAAATAAATGATATCTTCATAATTTAATATTTAATTGTAAAAAATAAAGTATATCACTATTGTGCTAAGTGTAAAGGCTTGCGTGCAAAAATTATGTAGCAGATAGAGCCACCAACCATTGCGTACTTTTCTTGCTTGATAAAGTCTAATAGCATCTCATTTGTTTTTGTTACTTCTGCCCATAAATTCTCAAATTCCTCTCCATTACCGCCGCCTGCTAAGAAGTATGTATAGGTCTCTTCTTTATCCCAAATCCAAAAATTTTTCTCAGCCCAATTTTTAGTTTGCTCCAACATAACCCTTTGATCTTCTGTGTCATAAGGAGGTAAAACATTAAAGACTTTATCTGTCTGGTAAACAGTAATATTTCTAAGATCTAGATTAGATAAAATTAATGGTAATTGATCACCTACTGAATTAAAACCTAGACCCATAAGTTCCTTGCCGGCTTCGCAAGTCATTTGGAGTTTAATAATCTTGATACGATCTTCAACGCTTTGATTAAGTTGATGATTACCCCTAACCATAGATGTAGCCTGGTTATTTGGCTCTATTAGTAAAAGTTTACCTTCAGGTTTAAGAACTCGTAGCATTTCAGAAATTACATGCTTAGGATCTTTAACATGAATTAGTACAGTCTGGCACGTAACTAAATCAAAATGGTTATCTGGAAATGGGATCTTTTCTGCTGATGCTTGTTGATATTTTAGATTACCTTTTGCTAAATCTTTAGCTACTTTGATCCATTCTTCTTCTCTGTCAATTCCTATTAAAGTAGCATTATTACTCAATAGGGGATAAAGCGCCCTGCCCCAATGCCCTATACCACATCCTATATCCAAAGCGAGAGTTACATCTTTCAAGTTAAATCTCTTACCTATTAATTCAAGAAAGTCTCTGTTCCACCAAAAATTCCTCCATTCACCAAAATATTCTTTTGAATGAGGTTTGGGCATATTTCAAAGCTTGTTAAACGTTATTTTTAAGCCAGCCCCATACTTTTCCCAACAGCCCTCTATTACCACTATCAACTAATAAATCTTGTTTTTGCTTGTCTGCTATAAAACGAAGCATACCATAAGCTGTTGTATAAGCATCTGGTGCTTGCTCAAGATTAGGGTCTTGCACAGCGCTTACTTTAACTGATTTACCGAATATATCACCTACGGTTTCAGCTAAATCAGGTAGCCTGCTTCCACCGCCTGTAATAATTATGTTCTGAGCAATAATGTCATTGATTTTAAGTTTATTATATTCTTCCTTAAGTAAAGTAAAAATTTCCTCTACGCGCGGCGCGATAACGCCACTTAAGTCTACAGAACTAATTACCTGATTAGAGTCAAATTCATTTGGATCAATATCGTAAAGGTTGATCAAATGAGAGGTACGAGAAGGTTTACTACTCCCGTGCAGTAATTTTAATTTTTCTGCAGCTTGCATACTTATCGAAAAAGCTCTGGCAATATCCGATGTGATATACCAACTACCTATAGGCACATAACCGCAATAAATCATGCGTCTTTCAAAAAGTACTATAAAAGAAGTAGTTCTTGCACCAAAGTCTATAACCAAAGTTCCGGTCTCTTGCTGAGTATTAGGAACGCATCCTAAAGCAGATGCATAACCAGATAAAATGACTTCTTTAACTTTAATTTGACACTTATTTAAACAGTGAACCAAATTGGTAAATACATTAGGATCAACGCTTACAATATGAAGGTTACAGCTTAACTCATTTCCAAGCATACCCACAGGGTTTACGATTCCATGGTTATTGTCTAAGATAAACTCAACAGGAAAGTAATGCACTACCTGTCCGGCACTATCAGAAAAGTCAGATAAAGCTTTGTTGATTAATTTTTGAAGATCTTGAGCAGTAACAGTGCCGCTTCCTATTTTTACTTTAGATGTAACATAAGTTGATTTTGCTCTGCTTGTACAAATAGATATAGCAGCCTCTTTAATAAAGTTTTTTGACTCTTTTTCAATTGCAATGATTGTATTAACAATACTTTCTTCAGCTTGCGCAAAATTTGTAATAAGACTAGCCTTTATTCCTTCAGACGCAGATAAAAAATGGTTTGTTACTTCGATTTCTTCATCCCTAATCGCTCCAACTATAGATGCAATTTTGCTACTACCAACATCAAATACAACAGTTTCTTTCTTATTCATAAAATTTAATTTTCTACTTAGAGCAAATTTTTTGCCTATATTTTCTCTTAACTATGGTAAATATGACAAATTTTTTGTAATAGTTCAAGAGACTCTTTAAAAGGCCTTTGGAAATTATTCCTTCCTATTATTGACCCACTCCCCCCTCCTTGAGCAATCATCTTGATTTCATCTAAAATATCTTTGTCGGATTTTTTTCCACCACCTGAAAATACAACCAAACGCTTATGATTCATGATTGCTTTCATTACGTGCTGAATACGGTCAGATAAAGATTCGGTTTTAACTCCAGTATTTTGATATATCTTCTTTATCTCATCTTTTTCGACAAAATTTGCAGGAGGTTTTAATTTTATTATATTTGCCCCCAAAAGAGCTGCGATATGACCAGAATAGGCACATACATCTATAGCATTTTGCCCCTCCTTTGATACACCCTCACCTCTTGGGTATGCCCACAATACTACTGCAAGACCATGAGATTTTGCTTCGAAAATTGTTTTTTTTATGCGTTTAAGATTTTTATAAAACTTGTTTGAACCAGGATAAATAGTCATACCCACACCAACACATCCTAAACGCATAGCATCTTGCACGCTTGCAGTAAAGACCTGCTCTGGAGAAAGCTCTGAAGATGCAAGTGAGTAAGAACTATTTAGCTTTAAAATTAAAGGAATTTGTCCAGTAAATTTATCAGCAGCAGCTTCTAACATGCCTAAAGGTGCTGCGTATGCGCTGCATCCACCTTGGATCGCCACTTTAAAATGATATTCAGGATCATATGCATCAGGATTAACCGCAAAACTTCTATCAGGTCCGTGCTCAAAACCTTGATCCACAGGCATTATTACCAATTTACCGGTACCAGCAAGCTTCCCATGCATTAGCATCCTTGCTAAATTTGTTCTAACTCCATTATTTTCGTTTGAATACCAAGATAAAACCTCTTTAACTTTCTCCGTAACTTGCGTCATAATTTTAATTCTTTAATTTTATTTAAAACCTCTTCAGCATGGCCATTAACTTTAACAGAAGGCCAAATAAAAGCTATTTTTCCTTCGCGATCAATTAGAAATGTAGCACGGCTAATCCCCATATAGCTTTTGCCATACATCGACTTTAAAACCCATATGCCATATTTTTCGCACAAATCTTGATCGTCACTAATTAAGTCAAAGTTAAGTCCACACTTTTCCGTAAAATTTTCATGTGATTTTCTAGTATCTTTCGAAACTCCTAAAATTTTTGCTCCAAACTCGTCAAAATACTTTTTATGATCTGCAAAATCTTTAGCTTCAAGCGTACAGCCTGGAGTATTATCTTTAGGATAAAAATATAAAACGACAATATTACCTTTATAATCGTCTAAATTAAAACCATCTACATTAAACTTAGGAGCTTCATCTCCCGGCTGCAACTTGGCCATGTTTTTTTACCTCTTTATATTTTAAATCTTGTACTATCGTTAGTTTAGCATCATTTTTGATGCGCAACTTATATATTTGTAAATTTTCCATAATTCTATGAACGTAATCCCGCGTAGTACTAAAAGGGATCCTTTCTATCCAATCAATTATGGAATATAAGCTTTTAAATTTTCTTGGATCTCCATATCTTTTAATCCAGTTGTCCACCCTATGCTGACCAGCATTGTAAGACGGTATCGCAAGTAATAAAGAGCCTTTGTAACGCTCTAAATGATCTGCTAAATGTTTGCTACCAAGCATAATGTTGTACTCAGGATTTTTTAATAATTTATCTCTATTATACGTCATACCCAAAGATTTAGCAGAATTTTTTGCTGTAGAGGCAAGAAGCTGCATTAAACCATGACCACCTGTTGGATCAGTTGCGGCTACGTCAAAAGAAGATTCTTGTCTAATGATTGAGTGTATGAGCGGTGTTTCAATTAATGGATATTTAATGTTTTTGAGGACGGGATATCCATGCTTCAGACTGAAAACTCCATAAAATGCCGCCTGTCTTGAAGCCTCAACTTTCAGCCATGTATGATTAGTTTTATCCAGCTCTTCTAAGATAAGGTGAATATGACGTGGATCTTGGGAATGAGTGAATATACTTTCAACGTAAGGCTTAATTAAGTGCTTTTGATCATATTTTGCCAATGTTTGTATAATCTGCAAACCTTCATAAACTTCTTGTAGGTCACTATTTATACCCGGCGTCTTAGTAACTTGAAGATGTTTATATCCAAGTTCATACTGAGCCATCTGGCCATAAAAAGTATGTCCATGTTTTGCAGCTTTTTTGAACCATTCGTTGGCTTTCTCGGGCATTTGGAGAGCCTTATAGCTTCTGCCAATCCAATAGGCTCCTCGCGCTCTACTAATAGGTCTTGAACAGTTATTATATAGCTGTTTAAAGTGTGCTAAAGCGGGTTTTGGAGTGTGTAGATACCTAAGGGCCAGCCAACCGGCAAGCCATTCGGCCTGGGTTATTTGCATGCGACTTTCGCAAGCATGATTTTTAGCTAGACGATAAGCGTCGTGATATCTATGTTTATCCATAAATTCACGTATGTAGTAACTCCTTAAATCCCACCATTTATCTCCCTTAGCCTTGTCATTAGGAATATGAACAGCTAAATGTAGCTCAAGGTTTGTAACAGGAGATTTAGGTATTCTTTTTCTTTTAAGATAGCTATATAAAACTCCAGAACTAAACCTGTCAATTCTAGGCAATGCTCTAAATAACTTTTCAGCTCTTGGATCTTTATTAATGATTGCAATACGTGTTACGTATCTCCTTTGATCTTCCTTTTTAATGAGATGAAGCATTCGATTTGCCTCAGCAGTATTATTATTCCAAAGAAGTTCATTAATTCTGGATACGTGATCGCCATAATTTAAAATATTCATATATTTTTTTAGAAAAGCAGTTTGCTCATCTTTTGAAAAGGATCCATAGACCCAACCATTTTTAATGATTACTCTTGCTTCTTCTTTATCTAAAACAGGAGGAATAGATAAAGCGTAATACTTGAAACCTTCAGGAGTGCTAGGAGGATGTTTACTAAACCAATCAAAGATTTCTTCTTTACTTACACTTTTATCTATAAGCTTTTCGACATGTTTTTTAATAAAAATATTTTGAGGCCACTCAGGAGAGTTGTAAACGAACTTCTTTGCTTCTTTAAAACCAACCTCAGGACACCTTTTATCAAAAATAGCACGCGTCATTAAAATTTTAGCTGCAACATGATCAGGATCACGTTTAATGACATCTAGCGCATGATAAAAATTGCCCTGCTCTACTTCTGAAAATGCACGATGGATGACTTGATCACTGTAGGTAAATTGTGCTATAAAGCTCAAAAGAATTATCCAAACGTTTATATTCATGATGAGAAAAATTTTTGTATTTCCGGGCCAAGGTTCACAAGCTTTAGGTATGGGCCAAGGCATATATGATAGATATGATATCGCAAAAAATATTTTTGGTAAAGTAAATCATATCTTAAATAAAAATTTAACAGAAATAATGTTTAACGGGCCATCTGAGGAGCTAAACTTAACCCAGAATACACAACCTGCTTTGATGGCTGTTTCAGTTGCAATATTAGAAGTTTTAAAGCAATACGGCAAAGGAGAATTTAATTATGTTGCAGGCCACTCTTTAGGCGAATATACTGCTCTTTATGCAGTAGGGGTTTTATCATTAGAAGATACTACAAAATTATTAGATGCAAGAGGTCTAGCAATGCAAAAAGCGTGTGATGAAAATCCTGGGGCGATGGCTGCATGCATGGGAATATCAAAAGAAGATTTGCATAATATCTTCCTTAAATTATCTAGAAAAGGAGTATGCAATATCGCTAATGATAACTCTAGTAATCAAATTGTCATTAGCGGAGAAATAGATCTCATAGATGAAGCAATTGGTCATATTAAAGAGATTGGCAAAAGAGCTATTAAACTCAAGGTAAACGGAGCATTTCACTCACCTTTAATGCAAGAAGCAGAAGACATTATGGCGGAAAAAATAGAAAAATGTCATTTCAAAATACCCCAAAAGCCTGTCATCATGAACGTTACTGCAGCATCCACAACAAACGCTGAAACAATTAAGGAGAACCTTAAAAAACAGATCACTTCAGGTGTTAGATGGCGTGAAATAATTGAATTTGCAGAACAAAATGAACTTGAGATTGTGGAAATTGGTTCAGGTAATGCCCTTAGCAACATGGCCAAAAAAGATGGTTATCCTCACGAGGTCAAAAACATCAGTAATGCCGATGAATTAGAGGCATTTTTAAGTGATTAATTTACCTCTATATCTTTATTTTTACTTTAAAAATTATATTCATTTTGCTTTATAAGCTATTTCTATAATAGTCTTTAGGTTGATTTACGTAATTATTTTGTGGATATTTTATGGATAGAGTAAAAAATTTTTTTATAAATTTAGGTATAACTTTAGGATTTACTGCTCGTGACGGAATGGCCAGCGCAGGAATAGTCTATGGGGTAGGTGCCGCAATATTTCTTACCGCAGTTGTATGTGCACCTTTTACTGCTATATTTATTGATTTTCCTCTGTTCTTTATGTCAATAGGAAGAATAAATATGCCTGTTTTTCAAGCACTTTCATCTTTCGCACTCAACACAGTTCTTCCTTTTCTTGTCAATCCAATAACTCTCTTAACAGCATTCTCCATAGGTGCCGCAAGAGGTTTTGTGGTAGGAATTTCTAAGGTAATTGATAGAATACAAAAAGGTAAATTTAATGAAAAAACAAAAAAATTAGAAATGCTCTTTAAAGAGCCATCACTTGATCTCTCAAAATGCCAAGATTTAATTAAAGACTTAAATAAATCCCAATATGTCAATCATGCAACTTTACTAAATATGTCCTTATCAAATACAGATTATGACCCTAATAAAGCTTTAAGAAATATACGATTTCTCCTCAATGAAGGTATTAAGCCTGATAATTCTGTATTAAAAATGGCAATCGAAAAAGATCATTTTAGACTTGTGGAGCTATTATTAAAACCAGCTTATAACCTTAATCTCAAAGATGAATTTTTACTAAATTTAGTCAAAGATAAACCTGAAATAAGAGAAATGATTCTCAGAGCAAGTGGAGATAAACCATTAGACGTTGAGTTCCAATCTATAAATAAACCAAAAGATTTGGATAAAGTGCCTGATAATCATAAGGCCGCTCCAATTGATAGAGTATCTTTACCAAAAGACGAACCCCAAAAAGAAATGTCTTCAATACCTAATACCCAAAATGCCACATCAAATATCTCTACATCACAAGATGCACTACCAAAAACAAATCCACCTGAGTCTTCTAACCATATAATAGATACTCCTCTTGGAACATTTGCTGAACGACATCCTAAAAAATCTTCTACTTCGCCTAAACGACAAAATTCTCAAACATTCCTTGAAAAGGAGCTTAAAAAATCCAAAAATAATACTTCACGAGATCAAGATCTATCATAAAAGTATTCAAGTTGCATCTAGCTTAGGATTAAAATATTTTAAAACGTTAAGCTCTTAAACCTCTCAAATATTAATAATATCGATGAATTAGAGATATTTTTAAATGTTTAAATTTACGTTATATTTATGATATACTATTAATTATTAGTACAATTAATGGTATAAATTTTTATGGACAACATAGATAATACAGATGTAGGTACCACAACTACAAAATTTTGGAATAATAAATTAAAAGATGCCCTAATGGAATATGACCCTAAAGGAGCAGAAGAAGCTTTAGAACGAGGAGCAAATCCTAACGATGGGACTCTTGTTAGGCCTTTTTGTAGAAGTTTTTTGGACGCTGCAATAATGCGGCTCAATAAAGATATTATAAAACTTGCTGCGGATCAATTGCAGATAAAAGAGCAAATAGTTGAAGAAAAGGCTAAGCAAATTATCACAATACTTTTAGATTACGGTGCTGACATATCCATCCTTCATCCATATACCTTAATGAGTCAAGCGGTTATACTTAAAGAATGTGCCGACTATCTCGCACCCGAAAAAGAATGGGAGGTTTTAAAGCAGCTTTCTAGAAAACTATTTGAAAATAGGAATCAAATAAATCTAGAAATCAAAAATAAAATTATAGAAAAATTTGTAGATAAGCTAAAAGATCCTCAAGCAATTAGCCTTGAAGATATGCAGCTGATACAAATTATATACCTGAATTTTTCTGAAGATTCTAAAGTAAGTACATTATATTCAGACTTAACAAATCTCAAGTTCCTCACAAAAATTACATTACCGACAATAAGTGCAATTGTAAATAAAGATGAGCCTTTAAGCGAACCTCATAAAATTATGCAAAAATTAGCAACTCATAGGGAATTAATAAGTCAAGTTTTATCATACTTCGATCCAGAAGACACCGGAAGCGTGCTTGCTACTATTCATCCGGGAGAACGTCTAACTAATTTAGATGAACAATTAAAAAAAGTAAGACCAGAAGACAAAAAAAAACTTATTCAAACTCTACTTGAACCTATCATCCGATCAATGACAAATGCAGTTAAACAAGAGGTTCAATCAAAGCTAGATGCTAACACCATAACACCAGCGGATTTGAAAGCGTTGGAAATAGCAAAAGAGTTTGACTATTTTGATCCAGAATTAACTCAATTAAATTGTAAATTATCTGGGTTACATCTTAAGACTGATATAGTAACTTCTGATGAATTGGAGGGTTAAAGTATCTTAAGCACTTTTTATCAATTTCAAAAACTAAAGTGCCTAAATTACATCTAAGCTATCATTTTTATTATAAAATATTTTAAAGCGTAGAACTCTAAATTGGTTAGTTGTTATAGTGGTAATAGTATATTTATTATTTCCTCCTTATGAGCAATAGGTCTCAATCTTTCAAAGCTGTAATATTGTATTTTATAATAGGTATTATAGGAGGTATTGTGATAGGTTTGCCTACTGGAATAATCCTCGAAACAGTTAAGAGCATAACTGAAACGGATCACTCATGGACTTTATCTTTAGCTGCAACTCCGACCATTTTTCTTGCATCGGTTGGAGGTATTGGCGGCATAATTTTAGGATTAATTACAGGACCTGTAGATTTTATTTCGAAAAATTTTAACAATATATATAAAAAATTAGAAGCCGAATTTCAAAAAAAAGAACCTAATTATAAAAAATGTAAAAAACTACTTGATGAGATAGTAAATCTGCCTTTTAGTGAGGAAGAAAGAAAAACTTTATATGAAGTAGCATTGAGATATCATAAACGTAATAATGCAGATAAAACTCTTACAATTATACATCTACTGCATGAATATGATATTCATCCAACAGAAGATGCTCTAGAAAACGCAGAGGAACTACATTCATCTAGAATTACGGATGCAATGCTCGAAGATGCAGAAGAAGCAAGGATTTCTACCCAAGCTAAAAAACCACCTACTAAGAAAAAAGTTTTAAAAAAGATAAAATAGATTACTCATCATCGCCAGAATCTTCATTAGAATCTACAAATTGTTTTTTATGACGTTCATATCTCTCCTGAGCATCTATGCATAAGGTAGCAATAGGTCTTGCCTTTAATCTCCAAAGTCCTATAGGCTCACCCGTTTCTTCACAATACCCATACTCTCCGTTGTCAATTCGCTCCAAGGCATCATTAATTTTATTAAGCAATTTTCTTTTACGATCTTCGTGCCTGAGTTCTATTGCTGCTTCAGCCTCCATCGCAGCCTGATCGTTTAAGTCCGGCTGACTTAGACCCGATAAGTGTTCAATAGCCTGATTTCCCTCATTCAACAATTGGTCTTTCCATTTAGTGAGTATATTTTTAAAATATAGTAATTGTTTTGGAGACATATACGGCTCAGCTTCGGAAGGCTCGTAATCTTTAGGTAAAATACTAGACGGTATCAATGTGTTAGACATATTTTAAATATCATTATTGAGCATTTTCTAATAATAATTCCATTTATCTTGATAGGCAACAAAATTTTTATTTATTTTAACTAGCTAGCGCTTTTGTGAAAAAGGGTGACTATTTGCATATACTTTCTTTAAATAATCTAAATTAATTTTAGTATACTTTTGAGTTGAAGAAACATTACTATGACCCAACAATTCTTGTACAGAACGGAGGTCACCGGTATTTTCTAACAAGTGAGTTGCAAAGCTATGACGCAGGGCATGACTTGAACAATGTTCGGGCAATCCTATAGTCCTGCGCAGATTTACGAGCTGTCTAGCAAATACTGCCGAAGCAAGCTTTTTACCTTTCACTCCTCTGAAAATAGGTTCATTAGGACCACCTATCTCCCAAGGAAGAGACTGTAAATAGGAATCTATATATTTTTTCACTACAGGAAGCATAGGAAGACATCTTTCTTTACCCCCCTTCCCCAACACCTTTATGACATTACCATTGAAGCTATTTTTAGATAAAGATAAGCTTTCTGAAATCCTCATACCCGTAGCGTACATCAAAACCAAAATTGCTTGATTACGATTTTTAACCCACTCCGGTTCTTTATTATCAAGATGAGCGATTGAATCGATTGCGCTTTGCACTTCTTTATTAAGTAGAGCTTTTGGTAATAGGTCAACCTTTCTCGGACCTTTGATGCTTGAAATAGATGGATTTACATAATTATGGTACTTAGCTAGAAATTTATAAAAGCTTTTAATTGACGAAATTGCTCTACAAGTTGAATGATTGTTATAGTTCTTCATTTTACGATTTGCAATCCAACTTCTAAAACTTAATACATCTAGATTAATTAGGACTTTTAACTCCAAACCATCTTTGTAACTTTTTAAGAAATTTAAAAAATCTTCTATATCTTTTTGATACGCTAAAATTGTGTTAGAAGAATAATTTTTTACCAATGTAAGATGCTTAATCCAGCTTTTTATTAGCTTATTAATTTCTTCCATATTAAAACTCTATCTTGGTACCAATTAAGAATAAAGTAGAGCGCTTTTTCATATCTGGCGTAATGTTGCGCATAGGCTTATTAGAGATACGATCAAACGGCACAGCTTCAACATATGGCACGATATTTAAACCAGTTTCATAATCTATCCTAAAAGTAGTAAAAACATCCTTAGGATTTTGCTCAAACAAAGATACTCGTCTTACTTTTGCGGCAAATTTACCAACTTTATACTGACGATATGAACTTAACATCTTATTCTTATCATATATATTCAAAATTTGATCAAACGGATCTGCATAAGGTATAAAATCAGTTGCATTGCTTGTTGCTATATTTTTTTGGTCAAATTTTTTAGTTGAAGAAACTGTTTTCTTATATATTTTTTGTGTTAGTCTCATCTCATCTAACAAACTATAACTATTAACCTTAAAAACGGGGGGCAGATCTTTTTGTTCGTTTGTATCTAATGTTTCTTGTTGCTTTTTATTATTTTGATCAGTTGGAGCAATAAAATTGTCGCTTGCAAATGCACAAGTGAACAAAAAGATGCAAGATAAAAAAACTAAGTGTCTCATTAAAACTATGATAAGTTACCCTAGTTTTAATGATTATAGTAATTTATAATGCAAGTAAACCTTATATGATAAAAGAGGCCTTAAATTTTTTGACATAAAGCTTCTATGACAAAATCTTTCAAATTTCCATCTAAAACGGATTTGGCGTCAAAATTTTGGTGGCCAGTGCGTAAATCCTTAACCATCTGGTCTGGTTGAAGCACATAAGATCTAATTTGATTTCCCCACGTATTATCAGCCTTCTTAGAATTTGCAATATTTTCTGCTTCTTGACGTTTTTGTTTTTCTAAATCATATAAACGAGACTTAAGCATACTCATGGCAGTTGCCTTATTTTTATGCTGAGAGCGTTCATTTTGGCATGTAACAACTGTGTTTGTTGGGATATGAGTAATCCTTACGGCTGAATCCGTAGTATTAACATGTTGTCCTCCGGCTCCTGAAGATCTATAGGTTTCTATTCGCAAATCTTTTTCATCAATTTGTATGTTAATCTGATCATCTTTTTCAGGGTATACATAACAGCTTGCAAAACTAGTCATTCTTTTCCCCGCCGCGTTAAAGGGTGACATACGCACTAAACGATGTACTCCCGTTTCAGTTTTAAGCCATCCATATGAATTATATCCGCTGAATCTAATAGTTGCAGATTTAATACCAGCTTCTTCACCGTATAAGGTATCAATAATCTGAGTCTTAATCTTAAGTTTTTCTGCAAATCTTAGATACATACGCATCATCATTTCAGCCCAATCTTGGCTTTCAGTACCCCCAGATCCTGCATTCAGATCCATAAAACAATTTTGGTTATCATCGACGCCACTGAAAATCATACTCATCTTAAACTCTTCAGCTTCTTGCTTAATTCTTAACAATTCAGCTTCTATTTCGGCGCGCAAGTCTTCATCTAGATCATCTTTTAAAAATTCAGAATATTCTAAGAAACGCTCATTAAGTTGCAAATAACCTTCTAAAGTGTTTTCTAAATCACTTTTTTCCTTAAGAATAGTTCGAGCTTTTTGGGGAGTATCCCAAAGATTTTGAGAGTTTATCTCTTGTTCTAATAGAGCTAATTTTTGTTGAAGTTTATCTACTTCAAAGATACCCGCTGATGATTGACATCAGACTATTTATTTCATCTATTATCATAAATCTATATTCTCTTCTTTAAAGTACTTATCCCATTTATCATCCTCATCTTTATAATCATCAGCATCAGACAAAGGCCTTTTAGCATGTGTAATGTTCGGCCATACTTTGGATAACTTACGAGCTGTCGTAATCATATCGGCGTGATCTGGATTTTCTGGCCTAATAGCTCCTATTGGACATTCAGCAACGCATACACCGCAATCTATGCAGACATCAGGATCAATAATGACCATGTTACGTCCTTCATAAAAACAAGAAACGGGACATACCTCAACGCAGTCCGTATATTTACATTTAATGCAAGCCTGAGTTACAACGTGGGTCATGATAATAATTGTGGGTTTTGCTGAACTTCCGCAAACTTACTAAGTACGAAATTTTGCAACTTTTCAAACGCCCTACCTTCAATTTGACGTACCCTCTCTTTAGATATGCTAAACTTATTGCTCAGTTCTTCTAAAGTGCTGGCAGGGTTTTTTAGTTTACGATGTTTAATTATATATAGCTCCCTTTCATTTAAGCTCTTTAGACCTTGGACTAAAGCTTGTTTTTTAATCATATTTTCCTCATTTAACACAAGAGTGTTTTCTTGATCAGGAGACGTATCAACCAAACAATCTATCATCTGAGCGCTGTTTTGATCATCTTGTACTGGCTGATTCAAAGACATATCACGCTTGAATAAACGCTCATCGACCTCTATTACATCTTTTTTGGCCAGTCCAAGTTCTTTAGCAATGTTCTCATAATCTTGATCATTTACTTCACGAGAATACATGGAAGAGATTTTATTTTTAATTCTTGCTAGGTTAAAAAATAGCTTCTTATGCATTGCACTAGAACCAATTTTAACTAAGGACCATGATTTTAGAATGTAATCTTGAATATTAGCCTTGATCCACCAAACAGCATATGTTGATAATCTAAAACCAAGGTCAGGATTATATTTTTTAACAGCATGAATTAGACCAAGATTGCCTTCTGAAATAAGCTCATTAATAGGTAAGCCGTAGTGTCTGTAAGACAAAGCAATTTTTGCGACTAATTTTAGATGACTTGTAATCAACCTACCAGCTGCCTTTTTGTCTGAATGCTCTAAAAGATTTTTTGCAAGCAAGAATTCCTCTTCTGCTGAAAGGGATGGTATTCTATTAACCTCAGACAAATACCTCTGAAGTGAATTTTCATATGAAAGACTTGGGAGTTCTACTACTTGTTCCGTAGGAACCAGTTCACTAGATGAAGTCTCTTCTTGCTCTTGCGATACTTCTTCCAAATCTAATTCAAAATCTTGTTTCATTTTAAATATTTAATTCTTTATATTGTATACTTAAAATTTCATAACTCACTAAGCCTCTTGGGGTATTTACCTCAACTATATCACCTACACGCTTACCAATTAACTCTTCAGCAAGAGGAGAAACATTAGATATTAAACCCTTTGAGATATCACTTTCATATTCTCCTACTATAGAGAAGCTTTTTTTCTCATTTGTATCTTCATCAAGTAACTCAACCGTTGCACCGAAAGTTACTGTATCATGATGAAGATTTGTAAAATCTATTATATCAGCTCTCGAAATTTTATTTTCTAGCTCTGCAATACGTCCTTCAATAAAGCCTTGTTTTTCTCTTGCAGCGTGATATTCAGCATTCTCCGAAAGATCACCTTGCTCGCGTGCAGTGGCTATGGCTTGAATTACTTCTGGACGCATGTGTTTGAGTTGTTTTAACTCTTCTTCCATTTTTTTTGCTCCTTGATGAGTAATAGGAAATTTGTTCATACTAAAATGTTTTTGACAATTTATTTATAACGCCTAAAATTTTAATTATACATACAAAAGTCCTAATTCAAATAAAACTTCAATATTTTAAATAATTTTAATAATGCTTAGCTTCGAGTTTAAAAGAAAAGCTTTTCATGGCCTTTCAATCATCTTCCCTATATTATACCACTTTTGGAGCAAATCATCTATAATCACTTTGTTATTTTTTTTAAATTTGCTCATACTTTCTATAGATATAAGTAGGAACTACATACCTGAAATACAAGGGGCTATAGATAAAATTTTTGCTTCTATCATGAAGCCTCACGAAAAGAGCGGTCTAAAAAATTTATCTGGCAGCAGCTACATGTTTCTAGGGTTCTTACTAACCGCTATCTTTTTTTCTAAGGAAAAAGCTATTACTTCTTGGTTAATTTTAATTATATCAGATAGCCTAGCCTCTATAATTGGCAAACAATACGGTCGTAAACTATCTTGTGGTAAGTCTTTAGAAGGAAGCTTAGTATTTTTCTTATCTGGTCTGGCTATTGCAATAAGCGCAGCAAAGCTTTTGTTGTGGGAGATATCGTATTATAAACTAGCCTCAGCAGTATTAATAACAACAATAGCTGAATTTTTCTCTACCAAGCTCAAAATAGACGATAATCTACTGATACCTATAGTTTTCTGCATAGTTTGTTAAGGATAATTTTTTAATTTGCAAAAGAACTTAACATAGTATTGCAAAAGATTAAAAAAAGTTTTATACTTTAAATAATATCAAGGTATTTTATAGAAAAAGAAGCATTAAAATCCCTTATGGAAAATTTAGAGATAAGTCAAAGAGATCATCGTGGGCTAACACCTCTAGACAAAGCTATATACGATAATAATACAAGTCTAGTCAATACGCTATTAGAAGCTGGAGCCGATCCTAATTTGGCAAATCCTCAAGGGTTTACACCTTTGATGATGGCTGTAAGCCAGGAAAATATATATATGATTAGCTATTTGTTAGAAAAAGGCGCTGATGTAAATGCGTTTAACGAATATGGAAATACAGCTTTACACGAAGCAATGATCGGAAATAAGGAAGCAGTGATCCAAATATTATTAAATGCAGGTGCAAACTTAGAGATAGAGAATAGTAAAGGATTGACACCTTGGCTTTATGCTGCATATCTAGACAGAATAGATATAGTGCGTAAGTTTTTAGAACTAGAAATAAATGTAAATGTAACTAATACCAAAGGAATTTCTGCTTTACATATCGCATCAAAAGAGCACAATAAAGGTATAGTGCAGTTGTTATTAAGTAAAGGGGCAGATTCAAATCTAAAAAATGATCAAGGATTGACACCCCTAATGTATGCTGCAGCATACGTAGATATAATGGAAGAACTATTAAATGCAAATGCAGACGTAAATGCACTAGATCAAGATAGAAATACGGCTTTACATATAGCTGCTCATGCGGGTGAAACAGATGCGGTTCAACTACTATTAGATGCTGGGGCTGATGCAAATATAACATCTGAATTTGGATATACACCTTTGTATCGTGCTGTTCAGGTAGAAAATATAGATACAATTCACAAATTGTTAAAAAAAGGAGCAAACGTAGATGCAAAAACGCACAAAGGGAAAACGCCTTTACATGAAGCTGCAGAAGTAGGCAACATAGATGTAGTGGAGATATTGTTAAATCACGGAGCAGATGTGAATGCAGTTACTCGCCATTGGACTCCTTTGTTGATTGCTATAAAAGAAAAGAATATAAAAGTGGCTCAAATACTCATCAATCATAACGCTTGTTTGAAGTTTAAAAATGGCAAAACCATCTTAGATTTTCCTGTGTTTATGGAAAATTTTGAGATGAAAGAATTTATAATCAATACCCTATACAAAAGGATTAAAGAAGGATATACCAATAAAAACATGGAAGTAGAAGAGTACGAGATAGCAAAATTACTTAATATTAATCCTGAGTTTAATGATAATATAAAATTTAAGAAAACGCTCGAATTATTTGATGAATCATTACTTAACCATATTAGTGATCAGGTTAGTAATACGCTATATAACACAAAGATAGAAGCACATTTAACCACTAGAGAAGAAAATGCTTCAGGCGTAACGTATCATCGTGAGCTTATAAAAGAAAATCCCGAAATGTATACCAATCCATCTTTAGGAGAGAGAAATATTTGCAAAAATATAGCTGAATTTTTAGGTAAATTGGAGGCTGGTCGATTATGCCAAACCACCAAACCCTCAAAAAGCATATATAGTTCCATAAAAAGACCTAAATCAGATACTGAAAGGATAATAGAAAAAAGTCAAAACAAAGCAGATAAATTAAGCATGACGGATGTTGAGAAGATTGAATTAAGCTACGCAACAAAGACCCAATTACTCGGAGTGGAAGACGAGCTGAACGAAAACTAATTTTTTAGTAATTTCTTGATGAATCAATATTCATCCTCTTCATCTCAACATAAAATTTTTCTTATAAAACCTAAAATAATTTACTAATACCGATAGTATTTTGCATGAACTGTTAGATGCGGATAAATTACAGCCCTTCTCATTAAAGCAAATTGTATCACTTTTTACGACCTTCGCATCAAAAAAGTCTTATAATGTTAAATTATAAGAATAATTTAACAGGTAGGTAATCATGGATGAAAACGATTTTGATGCACTTTTCAAAGATTTTATAGCGAGTGTTAATTTTGATGAAAATAAGATATCAGACAAATTAGAATTTCTCAAAATAATAAAAGGTTATCATTCTTCACTCGAACAAAGTTTAAAAAAATCAAACCAGCAAGATTTGAATGATTTGATAGGTAGTTCACTTACCTCCCTTGCACCAGAAATGTTGAAATTTCTGGAAGATAAAATGCTTAAATTAATACCAAAAATTTTTCAAAATAATAAAAAATATAATTTAGAAGAATTGTCAGAATATAGAGAAATATTAATAAAATTACAGCCTAAGTATCCCAAAAACATTGAATTATCAAATCAAATAGAAGAAATCAATACAATAATTGGCGAAAAATACTTACAAGGTAATTTGCAAGGGGCTCAAAATCCGTTATACACTACAAATGGTACTATTCCAGGTGATCAAGTAGGGACAATGCGACAAGTAGAAACAATTAAACAACCATCCTCGGGTAAGAGATACAGATTAGAAGGTTATGATAACACAGAAAAAGCAATTACTTTACGCAAAGACGATCCGTTGGCACATGTTCAACCAAGTAGAGAGGTTTTAGGAGAAGGAAATGTACTAGGGCTTGTATCAGGTTTTTTAACAAAACAAGAAATAGGTAGGACAAATCAACTAAAAAAGACGTATGCTCAAAGAATAGAATCAAAAAATAAGGAAAAAGGCACTGAAGAATCAAAAGATAAAACTCCCAGCCGTTAAAATATCAGAGTTTGATAGTACTTTTGAAATAGACTTAATCGAGAGTAAACAAATATTATATCTAAAAATCAAGTTTTAGTAATTTTGACTGTTATTATTTTTTAGTGAATTTTATGTTAGTTGCTAAATGATATTTTACAACTAACCTTTAAAATAAATCGATATCACTGTGAAACTTTTTCTAAAGTTTCAAAATAAGCTATATACTTACATCAAATGAAGAATAATAAGGCACTTTAGATGAAATCAAGATCCGATCAATCTTCTGCTGAACGTATTCGTAATCAGCTTTTACAAAATACGTCTCACAAAAACGATAAAATAAATAAAAATAGTAATCCAAAAAGTATAATTGATAATAATCATGTTTCAGATATAAATTTTGCTCATGGTTTAGAACCAGAAGTATTTGCAGAGTTAGTGAAAATTACTCAAGATGTGGCTGCTGTGGTTTTGAATATCAACAACAAAACTTCTCTACCCAAAAAACCAAAAAAGCTAAAACGCTCACGCTAAAATAAAACTAAAACAATAAAATATCCTTCTCTTTAGGCTGTAAGCCTTTCTTAAGCCAATACTGCAAGATTAAAAATTTCAATTTTAAATGCGTTATATCTTTTTGAATTTTTATATCATTGTTTAATAACTTGCTTTGTAACTTTAATTCATGTAGTATATTTAGATAGCTAGGGCGATTAGCTCAGTGGTAGAGCATCTCGTTTACACCGAGGAGGTCGGCAGTTCGACCCTGTCATCGCCCACCATTTCAATAATTGTGGTAAAATTAGTCCATACAGCTTTATTTAAATCAACTATCACATACGTACATTTTTACGTAGAACTTCAGAGACTATCCATATAAATCCAAAGCTTTTAAGTAATTATTAATTAGTGTGATTGGTAGCGTTCAGAATTTTTAATTATACTTTCTGAGAAAGATTTTAGCGCTTTTTTCCAGATAAAAAAAATCCCTTGAAGCTAAAATCAGCTTCAAAGGATTCATAGTTGCAAGGTATTTGCTTTAAGAATTAAACTTTAACTCTTAAGCCCAGTAAAAGAGTTGCGCCTCTTAATTTTTGGCGAGCATCAACCCATTGACCAGCTTCCACCTTTTTACCTCTACCTTTACCATAACCGTAAGCTAGTTCGGCATAACCTTGTAAGCCTTCTTTAAACTGATAATCGCTACCTAAAGCAAAGACATTAGCTATATTTTTTCTAGTGCTACTACCTCTATATGTTAAGCTAACTTTCATTTGACCTTCAGTATAAGCTACAGCAGCAGAGTAGAAATAGCTTCTTCTGCTTCCGTTTTTGGAAAATTTAGCATCGTTGTTAGATGTGAAACTTTTTCCTAAATTACCATAAGAAACCGCATAACTATATTTACCAGTTGTGACTTGAGCGCCTATATTATAAGCTTTCAGATTTTTTAATTTATGATCACCAGTTAGAATATTATCATTTGTATTGTTAACTGCAGATGGATCGACTAATTCGGCTGGATTCGCACCTTGTTGCTCGTAAGCTGCCGCTTGTATTGCTTTTCCAAACTCACCTGTTAAAGCAACTTTCCAAGAAGTATCTTCATTTACTTGTTGTTCGTAAGTTGCACCTAGAGCAAAAGCGTTAGTTGCGCCATGACGGATGCTATAGAATTTTCTATTACCAGTACCATCAATGTATTGAACTTTTCTAGAATTAAACGCCTTAGCTTCGTGTGCTTTATGTGAACCTCCATTTGTTGTGTCGGGACACCATGTTACACCAAATTGAAAACCATTAATTTTCGGTGTATAGTAGTTTATTTTTCTTGAAGGTTCCCTATCAACAGCACCTAAGTCAGAGGATTTAATTTCAGACAAATAAAAATCTTCATTATTTATATCAAAGCCTGCTAAACCTTGAGGATTTAGCACCATAAAAGTTGACCATGATGCTCCAGCCATATTAGCAGCAACTGAACCAGCATCGATTAACATACTTTTATTTACGTTAATTGGTGCACCAGCTTCAATTTTACCAAAATCAGCACTTTCAATATATAAGTGAGAGCCATTGTAAGATGCACTCATTTTAGGAGCAGCGGTTGTACTAATTACAATTTTAGCACCATATGTTAAATCATCGGTTTTTTGCTCGATATTTGCTATTACGCTGGCATTTGATCCAAAAAATAGTTTTTTATTATGCGCTGTAAGCTTTTTATATTTATTATCTATTTTTCCTCCTTGCCATCTTGTGCCAGTTGTAAAATCGAACAAAGCATTAATTTTTAAAGGAGAAGTTACGCTATCCTTTTCTTCTTTTTCGTCTTTTTTAACTGCATCTTTAGCTTCTTCCTTCTTGACTACTGCTTTAGACTTTGACTCAGCCGGTTTAGATTTATGCTGATGATTGTGGTGAGGACTTTTATGATGACCATGATGTCCTTCATAAGCAGCAAAAGAGCTTCCAGCTATTAGCATAGAGGTAGCAAGAATTAAAGTAATTTGTTTCATATTAAAAATTAATTATGTGTTAATTAAGGTACACCTGAAAGACTATAAATATTTTTTCGTAAAAACAAGTAGCTAAATTGCCACAATTTGTTTTTTTTTACGAATTACTCATGGTGTGATATTTTTATCACACTTATTTAAAGTCCTTGTGAAAGATACTTCAAAGGATATGTGTATATATCTTTTAAAACTAGGTTGATTAAAAATATTAATCGTCGTAGAATGAAAGCGCATTTTAGAGAGATTATTAACAAAGCGCCGAGTTAAAAATTTATAGAAAATCTCATCCAGATATTTTTAAAAACCCAAAGACACATAGAAACATTAACGATGTTTACCAAAGAAACTGCTTTATTAGAAGTGCTATGTGTAAGTTTAATACACCTTAATTTTAATATATTTTTTGAGCTTTTATTATTTGGAACAATCTAAATATCTAAGTTATAGTTTCGGCAGCATACTTAAGAAAAATTTTTATGCAGAACAATTTATTTTTATAATTTTAAAACTCATATATGAAAAAAGTTATTATCTCTGGCATGTTAGGCAACGCACTTGAATGGTATGATTACGCTTTATATGCTCAATTTGCATACATTATAGGTGACACTTTCCTAGGAGGAGCATCAGATTCTACCAAACACATTATTACATTTGCAATTTTTGCCTTAGGTTTCGTAATCAGACCGCTTGGAGCATTAATTTTCAGTTTTATAGGAGACAAATTTGGACGTAAGGTAGCTTTAAGTCTTAGCATTATGAGCATGGCAATTCCTACGGCAGTTATAGGAATTTTACCTAGTTATCAGGTAATTGGAATAATGGCACCTATAATACTTGCTTCAATGCGTCTATTACAAGGATTGTCTTTAGGAGGAGAATTTAGCGTGTGTATCTCATACTTAGTTGAACACGCACCAAAAAGTAAATATCGTGGATTAATCGGTAGTATACCATTTGTCAGTATGTGTTTAGGAATCCTCTTAGGGTCTTTTATATCATATTTTATGAAACTTTATATACCAGCAAACATATTAAGAGCATGGGCTTGGCGTATACCTTTTGTTGCAGGTTTTTTAATAGGACTTGTTGGTCTTTATATTAGAAAACGTTTAACCGAAAGTCCTCTTTACATTAAGGCTAAATCAGCAGGACGTATTTCAGCAATCCCAACTAAACAAACTTTGAAAGAAAACTGGCCAGCTTTACTACTGAGCTCATTGATGTATATAACGGTTACAGCTCCATTTTATACTCTTACAGTATATACAGAGACTTTCTTGCATAAGGTTTTACATTACAGCACATGGCAGACAACCGTAATCCATATCACAGGCATTGTAACAATGACTGTTGTTATGCCTATATCAGCTTTAATTACGGATAGAATAGGAAGAAAACCAGTACTGACTTTTAGTGGTATCATGATAGCCTTATGTATATATCCTATCTTTTTGCTTTTTGGAATGAAAGATTTTTGGTCCGCTTTAAGTGCCGAGATAATTTTTGGCATACTTCTTGGAAGTTATATGGGACCAATTCCTACAGTATTAGTAGAAATATTTCCAACTAGCTTTAGATTAACGGGCATAGCTTTATCTTATAATATAGCTGCGGCAATTTTTGGAGGTACGGCTCCAATGGTTGCAATGATGTTAATAAACGCTACAGGTAACGTATATTCTATGGGCATATATCTTGCCTTTTTAGTAACATGCAGTATCGGAATAATGGTGAAATACTTTCAAGAGACCTATCAAAAAGATCTTTCGCTATAACTCACTGTAATACGGCAAAATTAGGAAGTGTAGAAAAAGCTCTTTCTTCTCTAAATATGAATCTAGTTAACTTATCCATTAAGGAATCGTCATCTAATTTTGCAAAGGGCTCAAAGTAACCTGCTGGAAATACAATATTTCTAGCGCCTATATCATCGTATAGGTATATGTTTTTATATGTTTGAGTTACTAAAGTCCTATTTATATTCTCTAAGGTAGATAAGTCTTTTAATTTTACTTGCTCTAAAGTTTTAGACAATATTATATGATTAGGACTTGAACCTATCATTTTTTGTGAAAATAAAAGTTGCGCATTACTATTTATTATAGGCATTAGTCCTGCATAGAAATTATATTTATTATTTAGATCGAATATAGGTCTATGAGGTATCACAGAATAATTTGCATATGCACCCCCAAATTTTTCTAAAATATTTAAGGCTATGTAAAACCTATATTGTTCTTTAAGATTATCAGGAATTTCAATATTTAATTCACTAAAAGTGTTGAAAATTTTATCCTTAGTCCAAATATTAAATTCAAAAGCAGCATTACGTATCTGCCAGTCTTGTAGATGACTCTGAAGCTCTTTTAATTCTTCATTATCAAAAATTATAAAATGTATTACTTCGGGCATTTTACTCTTTTTAACTCCTCGTACCGCTGATGGAGCATGTTCATTATAAACTTGCTTAAAAACATTAAATGTTCTTTTTTCAGAATTATTTAAAGACTTAATAAAACGTTTTATTTGAGGATCATATATTCCGCTTGCGTAATCAAACCCTGTAGAATAAATTTCCTCCTTGATAAAGTTATGATACATCAAAGTTTCAGGTTTTAATGATTTGAAAGCTGAAGGAGAATCAAAATTATTACCTGAAATCATGTATTTTAGAGTTGCCCATATTGTGTGATATTTGATATTAGAAAGAGCCCAAAAATAGCTGGCAGGTAATGCTATTGATTTATCGTTATGTTCATATTCTTTTATAAATCCATCAGTCAGTGGCAACATTGAAGTCCTTGCAACCATCATAGATATCTTGTTCACAATTTTTTCCTCTCCTTCGTCAAATGCTTTCCAACGTTCATCAAAATGAGTCCTAATAAATTCAAGTGTAGATTTTAAAACAGGATGGTTAGGACGGGCTCCTATGATTCCGTTATTGAGTACTACCTGCCAATAATTTGTAGGAAATTCAATCGGCGCAAAAAAATCATATTTATGATTTAAGTCGTCTATTGGCCTATAACATTTCACATCTATATCTCTATAAACCCCTCCAAATCTATATAAAATTTCATATCTTGCTATGTCGGAACGCCCAGCATAATTTCGCGATTTATCATATAAATCTTGATTTTCTAGGTTTAATTCTCTTATGTCTTTATCACTCCAAAACTTAAATTCCCAATCAGGATGAATTTTTTTGCATTCTTCCAGATAATTTCTATAAATAGGATTCAAATCTCCATCCCAAACGTGATGCATAACTTTAGGTATTAAAGGTGTTTCTGAGTAAGGCATCAAAGAAGGTTTTCTAGAATCATATTGCTCCTTTAAGATCTTAAGATTATTTGGATTTTTTTGGATTAGTTCTTTTGCTCCCTCATCTCCATCTGTCAGAGATTGAATAAAATCAACATCAAGAAGATTATTATACTGCGCTAAAGCAGTGTTTATATAAAGTAAAAATATCAAATAACGCAAAAACATATTATATAACTTATAAAATTTATTCTATTACCACAAAATCTGTTAGTTTTGAAAAAGCCTTTGTTGTTCTAAACACAAACCTGGATAACTTATTAGAAAATGACTCATTTTCTAACTTCGCAAACGGCTCAAAATAAACTGCAGGCAGAGTAATATTCCTAGAATTGACAGCATCATATAGGTATGCTTTTTCATAGGTTTTATCTACCAAAATTTCATTTAT
This sequence comes from Candidatus Phycorickettsia trachydisci, assembly GCF_003015145.1. Classification (NCBI taxonomy): domain Bacteria; kingdom Pseudomonadati; phylum Pseudomonadota; class Alphaproteobacteria; order Rickettsiales; family Rickettsiaceae; genus Candidatus Phycorickettsia; species Candidatus Phycorickettsia trachydisci. The sequence continues at coordinate 524,315 of NZ_CP027845.1, forward strand.
TTTCTCTAAAGTCGATAAATTTTTTGGATCAATTTGCTTTAAGGTTTCAATGAGAATAGGGTGATTCGGGCTGATTCCTATAAGCTTTTGCGAAAACCTAATTTTTGAGTCTTTACTTGTAAAAGGCATAAGACCAACATAAAACGTATGTTTATTATTTAATTCAAAAATAGGTGCATGAGGTATTGCCTTATAATCGGCATATGCTCCAGCGAATTTCTCTAAAATTCTTAAGCCCAAATAAAACCTAAAATTTTCTTGCAAATTATTTGGTACACTTACGCTTAAATCTTTAAACTCGGAAGCAATTTTGTCTTTATCCCAAATATAAAACTCAAAATCTGCATTTTGAAGTTTCCAATTGATAAGATTTTTTTCCAAAATTTTTAATTCTTCTTTATCAAAAACCACAAAATGCACACTATAAGGCATTCTACCTTTTTGATTACATCCTATCTTAGAAGGTTTATGATCATCATATAGTTGCTTAAAGCTTCTAAACTTGACAGCATCAAATCCTTTGAGATTTTGAATAAATCTTTTAACTTGTGGATCATACATGCCATTTCCATATTCAAAAGTTGATGATAAAATTTCTTCTTTGAGCAAGTTGTGATGCATTAAAGTCTCAGGTTTTAACTCATGAAATGCGGAAGGCAAATCTTGACTATCTTTCCAAATCATATATTTCAAACCACTCCAAAATGTATGATATTTCATTCTCGCCAGAGACCAAAAATATGTTGGAGGGAATGCAATAGCTTTATCTTCTAAAGTCACATGAGTAACAAATGCATCCTTCAGAGGTAGCATAGAAGATTTGGAAATCATTATAGAAAGTTTTCCTATTGGTTCATCTCCTGAATCAAAATCTTTCCAATGTTTATCAAATTCAGTACGTATTAGATCAAGAGTCGTTTTTAAAATTGGATGACCAGGTTTTGATCCTATAATTCCATTGTTGAATACCATCTGCCAATCGACTGTAGGAAATTCAATCGGAACAAAAAAATCATATTTATGATTCAGATCATCTATAGGTTTATAGCATTTAACATCCATATCTCTATATACTCCTCCAAATCTATATAAAATTTCATATCTTGCTATATCAGCTCGTCCAGCATAACTTCTAGCATTATCGTATAAACCTTGATATTCTAATTTGAGGTCATTAATATCTTTTACATTCCATATTTTGAATTCCCAATTCGGGTGCAATATTTTACATTCATTTAAGTAATGTAAATACAAGGCGGGTATATCACCACCAAACCATATTTGATGCATCACTTTTGGTATAAGAGGCTTTTCAGAATAAAGCATCTTCGATGGTTTTTTAGTCTCATAAATACTCTTCATTAAATTATAATCAGGGAGATTTTTTTGTAAGTATTTAGTCGCTACCTTGTCGTTATCAGTTATAGCTTTAAAGAAATCTACATCTAAAATATTATTATAAGGCTCAGCAAGAGATATATTGCTTAATACAGAAAACAAAAAAATAAGATAAAACATAAAAATTATTCTACTACCACAAAATCTGTTAATTTTGAAAAAGCTCTAGGTATTCTGAAAATAAACCTATAAGCCCTGTCCCAAAAAGAGTCTTTTTCCAACTTTGCTAATGGCTCGAAGTATACTGCTGGCAAAATAATATTACGAGCACTCACTTCGTCATAAAGGTAAAGATTTGTATGGGCCTGCCGTACTAATTTTGCATTTATTTCTTCTAAAAGAGACAGGTCCTTTAAATCTGTTGTTGCTAAAGTTTTAGAAATAATTGGATGATTTGGACTTGCTCCTATTAATTTTTGGGAAAACAAAACTTGAGAGTTTAATTTAGTTAAAGGCATCAATCCTGCATAAAAATTATACTTATTACTCAGCTCGAACAAGGGTTTTCTTGGATAGGCTCTAAAATCAGCATAATTGCCTCCGAATTTTTCTAAAATCTTTAAGCCAACAAAGAATCTAAAGCACTCTTCTAAATCCTTAGGTATAGAAATATCTAATTCCTTAAAATTATCTCCTAACCTTTTTTTATCCCAGATTTGTATCTCTAGATCAGCATTTAAGACTTTCCAATTAGGTAAATTTTCTTCTAATTTTTCTTTTTCTTTATCATCAAAAACAAGGAAATAAAGGACTTCAGGAATTTTATTTTTTTTGTTCCAGTTTACATATGAAGGTTTGACAGAATCATATGCTTGTTTGAAACTTTTTATAATTCTTTGATCTGCTTTTGACAAACTTCGGAAAAATCTTTTAAGCTGCGGATCGTGCATATTGGTAGCATAATCAAAATTTGATACAAAAATTTCTTGTTTAGAATAATTATGGTTCATTAAAGTTTCTGGCTTTATTGAATTAAATGCAGAAATAACTTCGCTACTATCTTTAGATATCATATATCTTAATCCTGTAAAAAAGCTATGATATTTTACCTGCCCCAATCCCCAAAAATATGATGCAGGCAGCGCAACAGATTTATCACCAGACTGACTTTGTTGTTTGAATCCATCGGTAAGAGGTAACATAGAGACCTTAGCTACTATATTTTGATAAAGATCTATTTTAGCATTACCTTGGTCAAATTCTTCCCAATATTGCTCCGAATTTTTACTTATGACATCAAGAGTTGATTTTAAGATAGGATGTTTGGGTCTAGCTGCTATAATGCCATTATTAAGTACTCCTTGCCAATCGGTCATAGGAAATTCAATTGGAGCAAAAAAATCATATTTGTGGTTAAGATCATCTATTGGCCTTAAACATTTAACATCTATATCTCTATAAACTCCCCCAAATCTATACAAAATTTCATACCTCGCAATATCAGATCTTCCAGGGTAATTTCTAGCTTTATCATATAGATTTTGGTACTCTAATTTAAGATCAGCAATATCTTTTGCTCCCCATATCTTAAATTCCCAGTCTGGATGTAATACCTTACACTCATTTAAGTAATGAGCATATAAGGGAGTTAGATCACCATCCCAAATATGATGCATCACCTTAGGTATAAGAGGTTTTTCAGAATAAGGCATCTTAGAGGGTTTTTTAAGTTCGTATTGTTCTTGGAAGAACTTAAAATTTTCAGGATTTTGCTTTAAATATTTAATCGCAACTTCATTTCCATCAGTGACAGACTTTACAAAATCTTTTACATCTAAAATATTATTATAAGGCTCAGCAACAGATACATAGTTCAATAAAGAAAATAAAAAAATAAGATAAAACATAAAATTATTCTACTACTACAAAATCCGTTAATTTTGAAAAAGCCTTAGGTATCCTGAAAATAAACCTATAGATCTTATTCCACAAAGTATCCTTCGGTAAATCAGCAAACGGTTCAAAATAAATGGCAGGAAAAACTATATTTTTTGCATTTACCTCATTATATAGATAAATTTTTTCATAAGCTTGTGCTGTTAGAACGTCATTAATTTGAAATAAATTTTCCGAATTAACCTTACTAAGCGTACTAGAAATAATAGGATGTTTTGGACTTGCTCCTATTAATTTTTGAGAAAGCGATATTTTTGAATCTTTATCAATCAACGGCATAAATCCTGCGTAAAAATTATACTTATTATTTAGCTCAAATATTGGTTTATGGGGTTTGCTTCTATAATCGGCATAACTGCCACCAAATTTTTCAAGAATTTTTAAACCTATATAAAATCTGAAATTATCACTATTATCAAATTCTTTGAATTCTGATTTTATTTTATCTTGATCCCAAATTTTAAATTCAAAGGCAGCGTTTTGCATTTTCCAATCATCAAGATTAGTTTCTAAAATCTTTAATTCAGCTCTGTCAAAAATTACAAAATGTAGCACTTGCGTTATTTTGCTAACTTTATTGAACGAAATTTTTGAAGGATACAAATCATTATATACATGCAAAAAACTTTTCAATTTCCTTTTATTAGGTTTAGATAAACTATCTAAAAAACTCTTAATTTGAGGATCTTTAAAACAATTGCCCTCAAAAAAATCTGATGAAAATATTTCTTCTTTTTTGACGTTATGGTGCATCAAGGTTTCGGGTTTAAAAAAACGAAAAGCTGTAGAAAAATCTGGAGAGCGGTTTTGCATGATTGATTTAACATCTTCCCAAAATGTATAGTATGAGACATTGGATATACCATAAAAATAACTCGCAGGTAATGCTATGGATTTGTCATCGGGTTTAGTTTGCTCTATAAAGCTTTGAGTTAGTGGGAGCATTGATACTTTTGCTACCATCATATATAATTCGTCAGCAGTTTTTTCATTTCCTAAATCAAATACTTCCCATTGTGTATCATAGTTTTGGCGAATAATATCAAGGGTTCTTTTTAATACGGGATGACCTGCATTGGCTCCAATGATGCCATTATTTATTACCGCAGGCCAATAAGTGATAGGGTATTCAATCGGAGCAAAAAAATCATATTTATGATTTAAATCATCTATAGGCCTTAAACATTTAACATCCAAATCCCTATAAACACCACCAAATTTATACAAAATTTCGTACCTTGCAATATCGGACCTACCAGCGTAATCTCTAGATTTATCATATAGATCTTGATTTTCTAAGTTAAGAGATCTAATATCCTCGTCGCTCCAAAACTTAAATTCCCAATCTGGGTGAAGTTTTTTACATTCATCAAAATAATTTTGATATAAAGGAGGCAGATCACCATCCCAAACATGATGCATTACTTTAGGAATTAAGGGTTTATCTAGATAAGGCATTTTAGAAGGCTTTTTAGCCTCATAGGTATTTTTCAAAAATTCATAATTAACAGCGTTTTGTTTTAAAAATTTGGTAGCAACTTCATTGCCGTCCGTCATAGATTGGATAAAATCTACATCAATAACATTGTTATAAGGAACAGCGAAAGAGAATCTATTTAATATCAAAAACAAAACAGTTAAACGTAAAAGCATTATTTTATTCTACCACCACAAAATCTGTTAGCTGAGAAAAAGGTCTATTAACCCGCCAAATAGATCTGTAAATTTTGTTCCACCTTGAATCTGCTTCTAACTTTGCAAACGGTTCAAAATAAACGGCAGGTAGTACAATATTTTTTGCACTAATTGCATCATAGAGGTGTATTTTTTGATATACTTGCTGTACTAAAATTTCATTGATTTTTTCTAAATTTTGAGCGTTAAGTTTATCTAGCGTTGTAGATATAATAGGATGATTAATACTTGATCCAATTAGTTTTTGCGAGATAGATATTTTTGATCCTCCATGGGTTAAAGGAACAAGCCCTGAATAAAAGTTATACTTATTATTCAATTCAAATATTGGTTTGTGAGGCTTTGCTCTAAAGTCAGCATAAGTGCCTCCAAATTTTTCTAAGATTTTTAGACCAACATAGAACCTTAAATTGTCTTTATCAGATAAATTAAGGTTTTTGAATTCTAATTTTATTTTATCTTGATCCCAAATTTTAAATTCAAAATTAGCATTTAAAACTTGCCAGTTTTCTAAATTTTGCTCTAAAACTTTTAATTCATTTTCATCTAAAACAACAAAATGCACAATTTGAGGTATCTTGCTTTTTTTATTAAATCCTACTCTTGAAGGCTGGTTATGGTTATATACCTGTTGAAATATTTTTATCTTACGCTGATCTGGTTTTTGTAAATCGTGAAAAAATTTTCTCACCTGAGGATCATACATACCATTTCCGTATTCAAAACTAGAGGTAAAAATTTCTTCTTTAAGTAAGTTGTGATGCATTAAAGTTTCTGGCTTTAATTCATGAAATGTAGATTTAAGTTCTTCGTTAATACCAAAAAACCTTAATTTTAAACCACTCCAAAACGTATGGTACTTAACTTTTGCAAAAGCCCAAAAGTATGTTGTAGGTAGTGCAATACTTTTGTCATTTATACTACTATGAGCAACAAAACCTTCCGTTAAGGGTAGCATAGAAGTTTGGGGTACCATTGCTTCAAAAAGATCTATGTCATTTTCTCCTTCGTCAAATTCTCTCCAAAAATCATCATACTTATCTCTCAATACCTCCAAAGTAGTTTTCAAAATAGGATGTTTCGGTCCAGCTCCTATCACCCCATTATTTAATATCATTTGCCACCCCACTCTTGGATAATCAATAGGTGCAAAAAAATCGTACATGTGATTAAGATCATCAATGGGCCTTAAGCACTTAACATCCATATCCCTATAAACCCCTCCAAATCTATATAAAATCTCATATCTTGCTACATCGGATCTGCCGGCGTAATTTCGCGCCTTATCATAGACATCTTGATAGTTTAATTTGAGAGATTTAATATCTTTGTCGGTCCATATCTTGAATTCCCAGGTTGGATGAACCTTTTTACATTCATCAAGATAATTCTGATATAAAGGGGGCAGATCTCCATCCCAAACGTGATGCATAACTTTGGGAATTAAAGGTTTATCGTAGTAATGCATAATTGAAGGCTTTTTAGCTTCATATATATCTTGCATTAGCTCGTAACGAGAAAGATTTTTTTTTAAATAATTTGCGGCTATCTTATTTCCACCAGTAGTAGATTGAAAAAAATCCACATCCTTAATGTTATAAATCGGAATGGCTAAACTATTTGAGAAGAAAAAAAGAAAAAATATATATCGCAGGAACATAGACACTTTGCAATTTACTAAAATGTATTAAATCACAAAATATACATCTTGAAAAGGGTGTGGTGATAAATTTAACTTAAATTCATCGCAGCATCCTCTAAAGCTTTAATTTTATCCCTCAATTCAGCAGCCTTTTCAAAATCGAGGTCGCTTGCAGCCTTGAGCATTTCTTTTTTAAGTTTCGTCAGATATGACTTTAGCTTCTTCTCATTATGGATTATTTCATGATCGCTACTATCCACTACCTTATCCAATTTCTCCAGTTCAATTAATGCTTTAATACTGCGATCTATGGTTATAGGTTTAATATTATGCTCCTTGTTATACTGCTCCTGGATACTCCTGCGCTTATGGGTAACATCAACAGCATTTTTAATAGATTGAGTAATAACATCAGCATATAACAAAACCCTTCCATTAGCATTACGTGCCGCTCTACCTATAGTTTGAATTAGCGAAACTTCTGAACGCAAAAATCCTTCTTTATCTGCATCTAAAATCGCAACTAACATACACTCCGGAATATCTAGACCTTCTCGCAATAAATTAATGCCAACTATAATATCAATATCACCTTTGCGAAGATCTCTAATAATCTCTGTACGCTCTAGTGTATGAATTTCTGAATGAAGATATGTAACCTTAAAATTTTGCTCTAATAGGTATTCCGTTAGTCTTTCTGCCATCTTTTTTGTTAAAACAGTAACGAGCACCCTACCCTTAGCTTCTATTACAACCTTTAGTTCTTTAACTAAATCTTCAACTTGATTTTGAGCTGGCCGGATAATACATAACGGATCAAGAAGACCTGTAGGTCTTATGATTTGTTCTATATATTTACCATCGGTTTTTTGTAATTCAAATGATGCGGGAGTAGCTGATACGTATATAGTTTGAGGCCTAAAATTCTCCCACTCATCAAAAGTAAGAGGCCTGTTATCTAAGGCAGAAGAAAGTCTAAAACCATGCTCAACGAGCACTGATTTACGAGCCCTATCACCATTATACATAGCCCTTACTTGAGGGACTGTTACATGGCTTTCATCCAAAAATAATAATGCATCAGGAGGAAGGTATTCAAATAACGTCGGAGGAGGCATGCCAGCTTTGCGACCAGTAAAATATCTGGAATAATTCTCAATACCTTTACAAGTACCAGTGCTTATCATCATTTCTATGTCAAACTCCACTCTTTGCCTTAAGCGTTGTTCTTCAATAAATTTTGAATTTGCCTTATAAAATTCTAAGCGTTCTACTAACTCTTCTTTAATTTGCTCTACAGCTTTTTCGATAACATGCTGAGGGGTTACGTGATGCGAAGTCGCATAAATTACCGCTTGGCTTAGTGGAGCCAGCTTCTGACCTGTTAAAGGATCAAATTCCCATATTTCTTCCAATTGTTCATCAAAAAAACTAAGTCTCCATGCTTTTTCGCTGTAGTGGGCTGGAAAAATATCTATATTATCACCTTTAACCCTGAAACTACCTCTCTCGAAATTTGTATCGTGGCGTTCGTACTGTAATTGTACTAACCTTTTCAGTAATTCAGATCTTTTATAATTATGTCCTTTTTGCAGACGCATTGTCATTTCTTGGTATAATTCAGGAGAGCCTAAACCATAAATACAAGAAACTGATGAAACCACTACAACATCTCTACGCTCAAGTAGCGATCTTGTTGCAGAGTGCCGCAATAAATCTATCTGCTCATTAATGGATGAATCTTTTTCTATATAAGTATCGGAACTTGGAATATATGCTTCTGGCTGGTAATAGTCATAGTAAGAAACAAAATACTCTACTGCATTATCTGGAAAAAATTCTTTCATTTCTTGATAAATTTGAGCAGCAAGAGTTTTATTATGGGCCATAATCAAAGTTGGACGATCTACGGCTTGTATGACGTTCGCCATAGTAAAAGTCTTACCAGATCCGGTAATACCAAGCAGCACTTGATCCTTTTGCTCTTCTCTCAAACCTTTTGTTAGTGCGCTAATGGCATCTGGTTGGCTGCCTGCTGGCTTAAATTTGCTTGATATTTGAAACCCCATTACTCTTTATACCAAGATGTAGTGCCGTCCTTTAAATCTTGCAATATTATTCCCTTTTCTCTTAAGTCGTTTCGTATTCTATCAACCAAAGCCCAATTTTTATCTTTTTTGGCTTGCAGACGAGTTTGGATTAATTGCTCAATTTCTTTGGTACTAATTTCTAGCTTAACATTTTTTTCAAGTAAGCCTATAAAATTTGCGCAATATTTTATACAGCTGCTTAACTTAAGATCAGACTTTTTAGCTAAAGAGACGAGATATTGCAAAGCTTTTCGTGTATTTAAATCATCAAATAACGCAGCAAAAAAATCATCTGCTTCTTGGCTTTTTTCTGGTCTTACATCTTGCGTCACTCTACGCAATAAAGAAATATTTTTGGTTGCTTCGTTAAGTAATTGTTTGGAAAAATTTAGCGGTTTATGGTAGTGCGCATTAAGAAGAGCATACCTTAATACATCCCCTTCTATACCTTGATTTCTTACATCTTGCACTGTAATAAAATTATTTAAAGATTTACTCATCTTTTCCCCTTCTACATTCAAGAATCCATTATGAACCCAAAATTGTGCAAATCTAGATCCTGGCAATGCGCAACAACTTTGAGCAATTTCATTTGTGTGATGTGGAAAGATTAAATCAATACCACCTCCATGTATATCAAAATCGCTGCCTAAATATTGGTAAGACATAGCAGAGCACTCAATGTGCCATCCGGGATAGCCCCTGCCCCAGGGACTTTCAAATGGTGATTCATATTCGCCATGTTTGCCAATTTTCCACAAAACCCAATCTTCAAGGTGTATCTTATCATCAGCAGCAACTACCCTAGTACCAGATTTAGCCTCAGCTATTTTACGTCCAGATAGCTTTGTGTAATCCTTATAACTCTTAGCATCAAAATATACATTACCTTCTTTGACGTAAGCACAACCATTATCCAAAAGCCGCTGAATCATCTCAATCATCTGAGGCATATGGTCTGTTGCTTTTGGCTCTATGTTTGGAGATAAACAATTTAGATAAGATGCATCTTCATAAAAATCTGCAATGGTCTTTTTTGTCAGATCAAAAATTGGTATTCCTAATTGCTTTGCTCGATTGTTAATCTTATCATCTACATCCGTAATATTGCGAACATAAATCACATGATCTTTACCATAAATATAAGACAAAAGACGATATAATGTATCGTAAACAACAAGGGATCTTGCATTACCAATATGTATAAAGTCATAAACTGTAGGACCGCATACATACATTCCTACAGCTTTATTATTTAATGGTTCAAAAAGTTCTTTTTTTTTTGATAATGTGTTTTGAAGGTATAACTTCATAATTTTTGAAGCTTTTCTTGTAGCAACTTATTTACAAGCACAGGGTCGGCCTTATTACCACTTGCCTTAATCACCTGACCTACCAAAAAGCCGAATAGTCTTGTTTTACCCGATAAATATTCTTGCACGGTCTCGGGATTATTTTTTACCACTTCATCTATAATTTCAGCAAGTTGATTCGGGTCAGAAATTTGCCCAAGATTCTTAGCTTTCACTATCTCTTTAGGAGTCATATTACTTGTCGTCATATCTTTGAAGATATCTTTTGCAATCTTACCCGAGATAGTCTTATCACTAATTAGATTAATCAACTCAGCTAAATGCTCTGGCTTAATAGGAGCATTAACGATTTCAAGGTCGTTATCATTGAGATAGCTAAATAATTCTCCCATAATCCAGTTAGCAGCAAGCTTATAATCAGAATTTTTAGCGACTATCTCAAAATAGTCAGCAACAGCCTTATCAGCAGATAAAACTCCAGCATCGTACTTGCTTAAACCATAAGAATCAATATACCTTTGCTTCTTAGCGTCGGGCAATTCTATCATTTCTTTTTTGACTTGATCAATATAGTCTTGCTCTAAAACCAATGGTGGTAAATCAGGATCTGGGAAATATCTATAATCTAAAGCATCTTCTTTTGATCTCATTAAGCGAGTTTCTCCAACTTCAGCATCAAAAAGCCTGGTTTCTTGCTCAATCACACCTCCAGCTTCAATGATTTCTATTTGTCTTTCTGCTTCGTACTCAAGAGCACTTACTATGTTTTTAATGGAATTAAGGTTTTTTATCTCACACCTAGTTCCTAGTGGGGCCCCTTTTTTTCTAACCGATACGTTAGCATCGCAGCGCATAGATCCCTTTTCCATATCACCATCACAAGTACCTAAATACCTTAAAATGCTACGCAATTTTTTCAAGTACTCAGCAGCTTCTTCTGGTGAGCTCAAATCAGGAGCTGTTACTATTTCCATTAAGCCAATACCGGCTCTATTTAGGTCAATAAAAGTCTTGGTAGGATCTTGGTCATGTAAGCTTTTTCCAGCATCTTTTTCTAAGTGTATTCTCTCAATTCTAATTCTTTTAACCTGATCACCAATTTCTATATCTAGATATCCATTAGAAACTATAGGATGGTAAAACTGAGAAATTTGATAACCGCTCGGCAAGTCTGGATAAAAGTAATTTTTACGGTCAAAAGCAGATACCTTATTGATAGTTGCATTTATCGCAAGACCAGTCTTAATAGCTTGCCTCACGCAATGCTCATTTAGCACTGGAAGCATGCCAGGAAGAGCCGCATCAAACAAAGCTACGCAAGAATTAGGAGTTTGACCAAACGTTGCAGGAGATGAAGAAAATAATTTAGAATTAGATTTAACTTGAGCATGAACCTCAAGACCTATAACATATTCCCAACCATTACCTAAACTCATACTAAAAACCTTTTGGTATAAAATTAATGTTAATGCCACGCTCTAACTCAGCTGCAACTCTGACTATCATCTCTTCATCAAAAGGTTTGCCAATTATTTGCATACCCAATGGAAGACCATTTTTAGATAATGCCGCTGGAATTGACATAGCTGGCAAACCAGCTAGGCTTGCAGGTACGGTAAAAATATCATTTAAGTACATCAAAACTGGATTTGTTTCTTTATAATCAGTAGCAAAAGCCTCAGTTGGTGCAGTTGGTATCAAAATGCTATCTACATTCTTAAACGCATTCATAAAATCATTATAAATACATTTACGTACTTGCTGAGCTTTTCTATAGTATGCATCCATAAATCCCGCAGAAAGTACATAAGTACCAAGCATAATACGACGTTTTACTTCTTGACCAAAACCTTCAGAGCGTGTTAGCTCATACATGTTATTTAAATCTTCATCAAAATGAGTAAAACCATACCTAATGCCGTCGTATCTAGCTAGGTTAGATGATGCCTCAGCGCAAGCTACAATATAGTAAACTGCAAGGCTATGATCTATGTAATCAAGGTTTATATCAACAAGTTCTGCTCCTTGAGATTTTAAGATATCAGCGCTTTTAAGCCACATATCAAGAATCTGTGGATCTAAACCCTCTTTTTTCAATAAGTTAACCGGTAAACCGATTTTTAAACCTTTAACAGATTTAGTTTGAGGGGTTAAAAGATCTGGTACATCTTTTTTTATAGAAGTTGAATCCTTTTCACAAAAACCCATCATAACTTCCAAAACATAGGCTGCATCATATACATTACGCGCAAGTATACCAGCTTGATCTAAAGAGCTTGCAAATGCAATCATACCAAATCTTGAACATCTACCGTAAGTAGGCTTAATACCCACTGTACCTGTATAGCTTGCAGGTTGACGCACAGAGCCACCCGTATCTGTACCAAGGCTAGCCATAGACATAAATCCAGCCACCGCTGTCGCAGATCCACCAGAAGATCCACCTGGTACAAGGTCTTTATTTACATTAAAGCTCCAAGGATTGATGCAAGGCCCGAAATAGCTAGTAATGTTACCTGAACCCATGGCAAATTCATCGCAATTATTTTTACCAAGCATAACAGCTCCAGCATTTAAGACTTTGCCAGATACCGTAGATTCATATGTAGGCACAAAGTTACTGAGCATCTTAGAACATGCTGTTGTTCTTATACCTTTAGTACAAAATAAATCTTTAATGCTGAGTGGTATTCCCTCTAATTTTCGAAAAGTGCCGTTTTTTATATTATTATCAGACTCTTTAGCTGATTCTAAAGCACGCTCTGCATTTTCTTCAACAAAGGCATTTAAACGTTTATATTTCTCCATCTGCGCAAGATGAGCTTTTGTTAGCTCTAGGCTAGAAAACTTTTTTGACTTTAATCCGCTAATAGCTTCCTTGATCGTTAGTTTATGTAAATCGCTCATCTATTCTTCACTATCTACTACTTTAGGTGTAACAAAACAATGTAATTTTTTGGCCAGTGGAGCATTAGGACCTTTGACATTACTGAACAAATCTTCTTGCAAATTACCATCCTTAATCTCATCCGCCCTTAATGTAATTTGTTTTTTAGATAAAGACTCTAAGCATTCCATGTTACTTGTATCAACGTTCTGCAGGCTATCTACCATGTCTAATATGGAGTTAAACTCTTGGGCAAATTTTGCAAGCTCATCTCCTTCAAATCTTAATTTAGCAAGCTTAGCTGTCTTTTTAATAACGTTCTGAGTAACTGACATATAATTTTTAGATTCAAAAAAATAAGTAAATCACAAATCTAGCCGGAGATCAATAAATCATCTGAATCTTCTTCCTCATCATCATAGGCTCCTTCTTTAGCAATTTTTGTAGCAAATTGTCCTAAACGCTGAGAGCTATCATCACTACGCAGTTTACGCAAAGCCTTTGCTTCAATTTGTCTAATTCTCTCTCGCGTAACGTTAAAGTCGGAACCTATCTCTTCTAAGGTTTGCTCTTTACATTTAATACCAAAACGAGACCTAATCACCCTCTCCTCTCTTGGGGTTAGCTTCTTAATTAATACATATGTTGTGATACCACTTAGGTTAGCGCGTGCTGCTGAATCAAATGGAACTACTGTATTCTTGTCTTCAATAAAATCCCCCAAACTACCCCCCTCATCTTCATCACCTATAGGCTGTGCAAGAGAAATAGGTTCCTTAGACATTTTCATGATTTTACGAACTTTATCAACAGGAATACCTAACTTCTCCGAAATTTCATGAGGTTCTGCCTCACGCCCTAATTCATTTAGTATTTGCCTTGACGCTCTGATGATTTTGTTGATTGTTTCAATCATATGCACAGGAATACGGATAATCCTTGCTTGGTCCGCAATAGACCTGGTAATTGCTTGACGAATCCACCACGTTGCATAAGTAGAAAATTTATACCCTCTGCGATAATCAAATTTATCTACCGCTTTAATTAGACCAATATTTCCCTCTTGTATAAGATCAAGGAATTGCAGACCTCTATTTGCATACCTTTTAGCAATAGAAATAACAAGACGCAAATTTGCTTCTACCATTTCCTTTTTAGAATTAATAGTCTTCAGATTACCCTCATAAACTGCACTAAAAAGATTTCTAAACTCATAAATTGGCAGGCTTACTTCTTGCTCTATAGCTTTAATACTTTCTATCGTAACATCAATAAATTCCTGTTGTTCTGAAACAAATTTTTTCCATTCTGGTTTATCAAATAAATTAGCAGTAACTTTATTAAGATGAGTGTAAATTTTAGGTATGTAATGGTCTAAAAAATCGGTCCTATTAATACCATATTTTTCAGCAATTTTACTAAAATTCATAGCATACGATGCAAGGTTTTTATCGTGGTTATAGAAAATATCCAGTAATTGCTGAATTTTTTTCTGATTTAAGTGCAGACTTTGAATCTGCTCAGAAAGTTCTTTAGTTCCAACAATATACTCCTGCCCCATAATAAACTGTCCAATATCTCTATACTTCATATAGCTACTTTGAGCTACTTGTATCAATTTTTCGCAAGCAGCAACCACTTCTTCAAATTTTTCAACTGTAGCCTGCAATACTTGCTCCTCAATAGCCTGAGCGGGGTTTTCCTCATTTGCTTCAGTATCTTCATTCACATCTATTGGATCTAGGTCTATTATTTCACGAAGCGATGACCCTTCAACAAGTTCAGCATGAAGATTAATTAGTTGACGCATAGAAAACGGTATTCTAAATAGAGCATTCATCATTTGCTCCTGGCTTGCTTCTATTTTTTGAGCAATCGCAACCTCTCCTGCCCTTGATAAAAGCTCTACTCCCCCCATTTCTCGAAGATAAACACGTACTGGATCATCTCGTGTATCAGTCTGCTGTTCATCATCATCTAATGTATTGACAGAACTAGTAGAAATAGTCAAACCATCTCCACAATCAATTTGCTCTTCTTCTGGATCCAAAAAAGCTCCTACAGCGTTGTCACTGAAAACACTATCTGGATTCTTCTTACGTAAATTTTTATCTAAATTTTTGGGATCTTTTTTATCTGGATCGATGTCGAAATCGTCTATATTATCGTTAGACATATAATTTATTTTCTATAACTTGTTAAAGATAAACTGGCATTTGTAGAATTATCGAGGTTTTTTACGCTTTAATCAAAAAACTCTAAAAACGTGACCATTATATCTCAAGACATTTAATTATAACTCGTTTTAAACTTTTTATCAATTCCAGAAAATTCACTCACAACATGCTTTAGATGACAAAATTTCAAAATATACATCTTTTCTAGTTGGGTCATTAGGCGCATCTATCAAAGTTGGATGAGATTGATTTGCGGCTATATGGTAATTAGTTACAAGAGATTTATTGATATATGTTAGCTCAAGTACAGTGGGTATTGGACCCAAAGAATTAGCATCAATCAAATACCCCGGACAATAATTATTACCATGAACATGCAATAAAACAAAATTTTGCCTTAAATCTCTTAACAGTTTCAAAGCTTTTAGTAAGCCAGTTTTACTTAGATCTAGGTGTAATTCCAAAGCTATACCAGTAATGTTATTTTTATATTCCAATATTTCATCAAATACTTCATACTCTCCACCTTCTATATCCATTTTGATGAAAATTTTTTTATCTTTTATTTGAAGATTATCCAACTGCTGACTAAAAGATAAAATTCTATTAGAAGATTTTTGATCGTAAAATAAAAATTTATCACTTGAGATACATTCATTGATGAAAGTGAATAAAGGATTCTTGCCCCCCTTATAATCCACTCCACAATCAAAACCATACGAAGGTTTTTTATAAATTCTTGCAAAATCTTCTTCAAAAGAACTATCTTGATCAATACCATAACCAATCAGTACATCAGCTTGCTCCAAAGCTTTTTCTGGGATGATATAACCACCATCATTGTCTCTACCATAACGAACTAGCTTTAAGGGAATTTTATCTTTATATGCCGTATATACTTTTAAGAATTGGACAAGATTGTGACGTATTTCGTTTAAATATAACTCTTCTTTTATAGTTTCACGAACTTGTTTTTGAAAAGTTGTAATCTGAATTTTAAATATTATATCCCCTATAAACAGCAAAAAAGCAAAAGTAATTAAAATTAAAACCCAATCTTTGAGCTTAGTTTTCCGCATAAAGTCAGTTTATATATCTTTCATAGTTATTTTATATCACTCGTTAAAGATAAAACTATTGATTGAAAAATATCTATTTTTTTAGATCTTAAAGGAGAAAAAATTTAAAGCGCTGCTATAATACTTCAAAAATACTCGGTTATGTTTTATTCAAACTATCTAACAAATTGAAAATTCATCTTCAAAATGTTTGCGATAAAGATTTAAAATAGAATACTTATTTTTGAAAACTCTGTTTACTAATCATCATTGCCATAATAGACGCCTTGTTCCTTAGCTATATCTATCATAGGAATTATAGGTTGCTTAGTACCAACAACTACTCTTTTATAAGAGACATTTGATTTGGGGACACCAAATTTTTTGATTACAATTACACTATCGTAAACTGTCATTTTTATTAATATGATATACGTTCAACAAATCAGCTAAAGACTTAAAATATTCTATTAGTTCGTAAATTTTTATTAATTAGCTATTCTTTTGTTGCGTCAAAGCAAAAAGTTTTAATATTTTTGCCTAAATCCATTTTACAAACATTCTGATCAATATCTATTCCATAAATTTTTGCATTCTTGAGATATTTTTTCAATATTTGCAAATGTTCCCCGTTTTGGACCCCTATTCCCAATATTGAAGCATTCTTATTTACATAGCGTGATAAATACAATTAGTATATATCAAGGTAATTTTCCTATTTATCCAAAACATTTTTTTATGATTTAGGAAAACTTTATTATAGGTTTTATTTTGAGATGGAGCAAAAATTAGATATGCACTTAACACGCAAGATAAATGGCCACCTATAATATGTTGAATTCTATTTGACCTTTTATAAAAGACAGATCAATATTTTTTTTAGGACCTACCTCATCAGCTAAAATAATTTTTGCAACTTTATCTTGTACAAGTTTTTGTATAACTCTCTTTAAGGGACGAGCCCCATATATTGGATCAAAGCCTTTTTGAGCAAGATAATCTATCACTTTATCATCATAATTTAAATGAATCTGATGTCTATTTAATAGATCTGATTTAAACTTTTCTAACTGTATAGCAGCAATTTGCCTTATTTGTCCTTGTTTCAAAGGTTCGAATAACAAAATCTCATCTAGCCTATTTAAAAATTCTGGTTTAAAAAATCTGCGCACTTGTCCCATCACTTCATCTTTCACTTTTTCAAGAGGTTTTTCCAACATTAGTTCTGAACCAAGGTTAGATGTTAAGATAACAATCGTATTTTTAAAATCTATGATCTTACCTTGTGAATCTGTAAGTCTTCCAGCATCAAGTATTTGCAACAATAAATTAAATACTTCTACATGAGCTTTTTCAGCTTCATCAAACAATATCACCTGATAAGGCCTTCTACGAACAGACTCACTAAGTACCCCACCTTGCTCATAACCTACATACCCTGGAGGAGCTCCAATTAACTTAGATGTAGAGTGCTTATCCATATACTCAGACATATCTATACGCAATAACGCATTTGGATCATCGAATAAAAACCAGGCTAAACTTCTTGCGAGCTCTGTTTTACCTACACCAGTTGGCCCCAAAAATAGAAATGAACCAAGTGGTTTATTTTCATCTTGTACTCCAGCTCTAGCCCTTCTTATCGCATCACTAACTGCAGCTATTGCTTCTTGTTGTCCTATAACACGTTCCGATAACACCTTTTCCATAGATAAAAGCCTGATTCTTTCACTAGATAGCATTTTATCTATAGGTATACCCGTGGATCTAGAGATGATGGTGGCGATGTCTTCTTCATCCAGAACTTCTTTCACGAGACCACTGGATTTATTATTTTCATATTCGGCAAGTTTTTTATCCAGGTCTGGGATAATACCATATTTAAGCTCCCCTGCCCTTGCCAAATTACTCGTGCGTTCAGCTTTTTCTAATTCTTGTCTTGCCTTATCTATATCTTCCTTAATTTTTTGAATTGCTTTGATTTTAGATTTTTCTACAGCGAATTTGCTATCAAGTTCATGTTTTTTAGCCTCAAGAGTAGCAATCTGTGTTAATAGCTCTTCTAATCTTGCTTTTGCTGACTGGCTAGTCTCTTTTTTCATAGCTTCAGCCTCGATTTTTAACTGAATAATTTTTCTATCTAATAAATCTAACTCTTCAGGCTTGCTAGTGATTTGAATTTTTAGCCTACTTGCTGCCTCATCTATCAGATCAATAGCTTTATCCGGTAAAAATCTATCCGTTATATATCTGTTTGATAGATTTGCAGCAGCTATAATTGCACTATCTGAAACTCTAATACCATGGTGTAATTCGTATCTCTCTTTTAACCCGCGTAAAATAGATATGGTATCTTCTAAAGATGGTTGAGTCACATATAGCGCCTGAAATCTACGGGCAAGAGCGGCATCTTTTTCTATATATTTTCTATACTCATCTAAAGTAGTTGCTCCTATACAATGAAGTTGACCCCTTGCAAGCATTGGTTTCAAAAGGTTTGCAGCATCCATAGCTCCATCGGTTTTTCCAGCTCCTACTAATAAATGCAACTCGTCTATAAATAATATGATCCTTCCCTCTGATTCCTTAATTTCATTCAAAACGCTTTTAAGGCGTTCTTCAAATTCACCTCTGAATTTTGCGCCGGAAATGAGTGCCCCCATATCAAGCTCAAAGATTTGGCATCCAGCAATAGACTCAGGCACATCATTATTTATAATACGCTGAGCAAGACCTTCTACAATAGCAGTTTTACCAACACCTGGATCGCCAATTAATACAGGATTATTTTTGGATCTTCTGGATAATATCTGGATAGCTCTTCGTATTTCATCTTCACGGCCTATCACGGGATCAAGCTTATTACTCAAAGCAAGCTCTGTCACATTACGGCCATATTTGGCTAAAGCATTGTAGCTTTGCTCAACGTGAGCTGAATCAGCTGTCCTACCTTTGCGAAGATGCATGATTGCATTTCGAAGGTTCGTCAAAGTAATTCCATAATTTTTGAGTAAGGTAGCCACATCCCCTCTTGATGAAACTAAACTTTCAAAAAGTCGCTCTACAGTAACAAAGCTATCCCCTGATTTTTGAGCTAAATCTTTTGCATCTTCTATCACTTTAATAGTCTCAGTAGCAAAATATACCTTTCCGCCACTTTGGACATGTACCTTAGGAAGTTTATTAATTTCGTTTGATACAAGGTTGGTAAAACCAGTAAGATTTTTTTCCATTTGCAAAAATAATGCTCCTACCACGCCAGTTTCATCATCTAAAAGACTTTTTAGCAAATGTAAAGGTAAAATTTGCTGATGCTCCAGCTTAATTGCTAAATTTTGAGCACTTAAGATAGCTGCTTGAACGCTTTCTGTAAATTTATCTAGATTCATAGCTTTTACTCTTGATGTATTATCATTTATAGAGTTAGAGCTTTTTATATAAAAATCAAGAGTTAGACCATACTAAATTGTTATAACAATTATGATTCATCGTGTTCTCCTATCTTTGGAAGCTTTTCTACAGGAGAAGTACATGAAAGGTCGTGTTCGTCTACATCAAATCCAGAATTTGTTGAAACAAGTTCTTTATTTGTAGTAAAAAAACTGGCAAGATTTTTTGAAAAATTCTTGCCAAGAATAAGGCTGAAGTCTGCGGCCTTTTCAAAATCTAAATAACTCAAAGTATTAGAAATTATACTCTCCATATCATTGTTAACTTTCTCATTTACTTCCGGTTGTTCTTCAGATTTTTCAAATCTTCTTTGATTGCGAGTAAAGAAAAGATAAAAACATGAAGGGTTATAAATTGCTTTTACTATGGAAAACCCTGTACTAAATTGTTCCAGTATATTTTCAATATAATCACATAACTCTCGATCAGGCCCAGAATCGGGCTTAATAGGTTTTGTACCTAATTTTTGCATCATAACTTTTATCGGTTTTAAAGACCTAAATTCACTGGACAATTTTTCATGATTAACTTCTTTCTTAATCGAATTTAAATGATGAGATAATTTAGGATTTAATGAATCGATATAAGTTTTTAACTTTAATACCTCGTGATCTTCTAATTTAATTAATCTCACTATTAATCCATTTGATTTTATTATACTCTCATTTAGTATCTTCCGAGTCGCTAATAGCGCAAAATAAAAATTCTTTACTGGATTATAAATAAATGATTCATCTAATAGTAGAAGAAGACTAGACCTGCCACGATAATGCATGGTATCAAAACTTTCAGGCATTTTTTCTAAAAGATGCACCGCAGCCTTATAGTTATGTTTTGTTATGCAGCTTTCTATACAAATTCTACCTAATGGATGAACATAGTTTGTTACAAAATGATTAAATAATGTATCTAACAAATCATTATGGCCCTCTGAAATTAGATTACATAAAAAGTCAAATATTTTAATTGGATGATTGCCCGATTCACGACGTAGATGAATATCATAATATTTTGCATTATCATCTGATACTGGAAAATTTTTAACGCATTCCTTAACTAATTTTATACCTATTTCTATAGGACTCTTGCCCACCTCTAAAAGACCTGCACCTCGTAATAATTTTTCTAAAATCTCTTCATTTTTATGAAGTGTAGCAAAGGCGATAGTGTTCCATCCATATTTGTTAGGTCTCATAGCATCCGCCCCATTTGCCAATAATACATCCACCACTTGACCCGTATTATCCTTAATGTCTTGTAAAAACAAAAGATGTAAAATACTATCTTCATCCTCGTTTTGTATAGCAGAAACATTAGCCCCATAGCTTATCAAAAAATTAATCATATCTATATTCTGATCCCATACAGCCTTACCTAAAGTGGTCGAATAATCAGTGCCAAATCCTATTGTATCATTTATATTAGCGCCATAATTTAATAAAAGCTCTATCATTTTTTTCGCTGGATATTGAGAAGATTCTATCATAGACAAATTACTTGTTGCTTTTGCTTCAAGAGCGTCTACAAATGTATCCATAGCATGGTTTAGGGGTGTTCTAATAGCTCCCTTCAATTCTCTTTCACAATGATAATGCGAAGCAGCACCTTGTTTTAAAAGAAAATCTGTTACTGAAATAAAACCCCCATATACAGCATAATCCAAAAGCCTATAATTATCATCACAATCACCACTAAGATAATGCTCATCATCGTCCCATTCCTGATTCACATCCAACCCTAATTTTACTAGCTCTGTTAATACTGTTAACGTATTTTGTTCGATTTGTAATAAGCCAAAACCCTCTTCGGAATGGTAGCCTAAACTGCTTCTTAAGATTAAATATATTAAGGGATAGTTTTCGTGATCAAATTCGTTATCTATAACTTTTTTTGCCAAACTAGGAAATTCATGATAAATATCACGGATACCTTGCGCATCGCAAACTTTGATTGCTTCACAAAAACCTTCATATACTTGTTTCTCTGTAACATCTACCCCCTGCTCAATTTTTATATAATTAAATGCCTTTGATTCGTTCATATCTTACTCCCAATATTAATACTATTAACTGATTTAAGTATAACAATTATGATTCATCATGTTCTCCTATCTTTGGAAGCTTTTCTACAGGAGAAGTACATGAAAGGTCGTGTTCGTCTACATCAAATCCAGAATTTGTTGAAACAAGTTCTTTATTTGTAGTAAAAAAACTGGCAAGATTTTTTGAAAAATTCTTGCCAAGAATAAGGCTGAAGTCTGCGGCCTTTTCAAAATCTAAATAACTCAAAGTATTAGAAATTATACTCTCCATATCATTGTTAACTTTCTCATTTACTTCCGGTTGTTCTTCAGATTTTTCAAATCTTCTTTGATTGCGAGTAAAGAAAAGATAAAAAGAGGAAGGGTTATAAATTGCTTTTACTACGGAAAAACCTGAACTAAATTGTTCCAGTATATTTTCAGTATAATCACATAACTCCCGCTCGTGTCCAAAATCAGGTTTGGTAGGTTTTGCACCTAATTTTTGCATTATAACTTTTATCGGTTTTAAAGACTTAAATTCGCTGGACAATTTTTCATGATTAACTTCTTTCGTGATCGAATTTAAATGATGACGTAATTTAGGATTTAGTGAGTCCATATAAATTTTTAGTTTATTTAATGTATCGTGCTGTTTTAATTTAATTAATGTCATTTGTACCATTAGTGTAATTAGTTCATCTGTAACTGTTGTATCGTAACTTATTAGCCTCTTAATCGTTTCTCGCGTAGAATAAAAATTCTTTACTGGATTATAAATAAATGATTCATCTAATAATTGAACAAATTCATCTATCTCAAGGGGTATAGATATACGTTCATTAGGACTATGTACCTCTAATAAATACACAACTGTTTTATAATTCTGTTTTTTAAAACAATCTGATATAAAACTTCTGAGATTAGGTTCAGAAGAACGATCTAGGGCACTTATTGTATCCTCATGAAAAAATATCTCTAATGCATCATCATGCTTTTGAAATAGGAAATCAAAAAAGCAATTAGGCATATCTATGCCCCTCTCAAAGTATCTAATGGTTTGAGCCGATATAGGTTTATTTTCGATACATTCTTTGAGCAATCCTTTTCCTATCTCCATAGGGCTTTCACCATCTTTTAAAAGATCTACGTGAGATAATAATTTTTCTAAAATTTTTTCATTCCCCTTAAGTGTGGCAAGAATTAAAGGAGACCATCCTAATTCGTTAGGCTTCGCAGGATCGGCTCCTTGTGCTAATAACAGATCTATAATTTCACCTATATTATTTATATCTTTTTCACGAAATAAAAGGGCTAAAGTACCATCTCCATACTCATTCTGTATAGCAGAAACATTAGCTCCCTTATCTATAAGGAACTTAACCATCTCTACATCACCACACTGGACAGCGTCACCTAAAAGCGTCCAAGTGTAACCACCATCTCCTATTGCATCGTCTATATTTGCTCCATATCTTAATAACAATTCTATTATCTCTTTCGTAGGATATTTAGAGGATTGTATCATAGAAAGATTGCAGCGATCGTCTTCTTTGCAAATAGATCTTCGAACTATTTCCATAGACCAATTCAAAGGTGTTTGGGGCTCTTTAAACTCTCTGTCATAATCATAAGGCGAAATGGCTCCGTGTTCTAAGAGAAATTCTATTACCGGAATCAAACCTTTACGCACAGCAAAGCATAAAGGATAAATGTGTTGGTCAGAATCTTCTAATAGTTCTTGGTCTTCTTCGAATTCTTGGTCTTCGTAGTCGTATATTTCATTCACATCGACTCCTAATGTCACTAATTCCTTTACTATAGATAATACCTTACTTTCTTTTTGTATTAGGCTAGGATCATCTTGAGAATAATCTTCATCACACTCAGCGCTTAAAGTAAAATGTAATAGAGGATAGCCGTTTCCATCAAAATCATTAATCATAACTTTTCGGGATTGATTTGGAAATGTATTATAAATATCCCTGATACCCTCTAGATCATAGAGCTTAATAGCTCTGCGAAATCCTTCGTATACTTGATTCACATCAACCTCACTACCCTCTGTAACTTCGACATAAGTGAGTGCTTTTGGCTTATCCATAAGTTTAACCATAAAAATTAATTGTAAAATATTTTAATTTTAACACAATTTAAGGAATAAACAAACTTCTTACGCTTAAATAAACAAGACGCTTAATTTAATTGATATAAATAAAAAATTGGGGAGAGTAATTTTAAAAAGTGGCACGCCCTAAAGGATTCGAACCTTTGACCTACGGATTAGAAATCCGTTGCTCTATCCTGCTGAGCTAAGGGCGCAAAGATGAAGTACGTTAGCCATTCTACCTACAAATGAGTGAAATTGCAAGCATAAACTTGAGAATAAGCATTTGCTGGTCATCTAAAAATCAGTTATGGATTAGGATTAATGCTCTAGTAATAAAGTAGGTGATAAAAGTATATGTGAATACGATGCCAAGGGAATTTAAGAAGAGGGCTAGGAATACAATCTGTTAATCAACATGGATAATATGTTGATATAGATACTAGTATCCCTGTTTTGCTTTAAATCTCTTATTGAAGTCTTTAACTCCTTTTTTGTTTTTTACAATAACGTAAATTCTCTTCCCTCTTCTAACCGTTTGAAGGTCTTCGTGTCTTATTTTTAATTTTTTTAATGAACTAACTGTCTTCATAAATCTACATTCAAAAATGGTGACCCCTACGGGAATCGAACCCGTGTTTTCACCGTGAAAGGGTAACGTCCTAACCGCTAGACGAAGGGGCCTATTTTTTTAAAGCTATGGTAGCTTAGTCTATCTAATCACAATCTTTTGATTAGCACATCTAAGCATTATACCAAAACTAGAACAAACCGCAAGCAGCCATTTTAAATTTTAATAACTATTACAATTTTTTTTGCAATATATTTAGACAACTAAAGATATAAGGTTTATAATGAATAAAATTAACATTAATAAGGTATTTTATGGCTCAAATATTGATTATTTTGGGTGTTTTATTCATCCTATTTAATTTAGTATGTTTTGTTGTTTCTCAGCAAACTATAGCAATAGTAGAACGCTTTGGTAGATTCACTAAACTTGCTCATCCTGGACTTAATTTTAAAATTCCTTTCATAGATAACATTGCAGGTTTTGTAAATCTTAAAATTAGAGAACTAACCTTATTAGTTGAAACAAAAACCCTTGATAATGTTTTCGTAAAGCTTGTCGTTTCAGTTCAATATAAAGCAATTGAAGACAAATGCTTTGATGCATTTTATAAGTTAGAAAATCATACAGCCCAAATTCAATCTTTTGTTTTTGATGCAATCAGAGCAAAAGTACCAGCTATTTTATTAGATGACGTGTTTTCTAAAAAGGATGAAATAGCGGTTGACGTTAAAAGGGAGCTGCATGACACAATGATTGATTTTGGATACGAAATTATTAAAACGCTTGTAACAGATATCCAGCCTGATGAACACGTTAAAAATGCCATGAATGAGATCAATACAGCTCAACGCTTGAGAATGGCCGCTACACAAAAGGCAGAAGCCGAAAAGATTATGCGAGTCAAACAGGCTGAGGCAGAATCTGAATCTAATATTTTGCATGGTATTGGTATAGCAGGTCAACGTAAAGCCATTATTGACGGTTTAGGACGCTCGGTTGAAGAACTACAAAAAAATACTCCAGAGCTAAGAAGTGAAAAAATTATGCAGATGATTATGCTCATTCAGTATTTTGATATGATGCGTGATATAGGAGGTAATTCAAAAAGTAATGCTGTGTTTTTATCTCATTTACCTGGTAACATTTCTGAACTCGCAAAACAGCTGCAAGAAATTATACCCACAACAAGCAAAGAAGTGTAATATAGCTTTTTAAAGAAGGTTTCATATATTTAAAAATTCTATAAAAAGATAATTGTTTCAAATAAATATTGTCTATTGTAATATAATTAATTATACTAGGAGTATAAAATTTAACTAAAAGGTAGATTATTAAAATGAAATCTCAATCTTTACAATTTACAAAACCTATCGACTATGATCTGGTCAAGGAACAATTATTTAATGCTGTCAAAGCAGGAGATTTTGAGCGCATGAAAGAAACTTTATCTAAGTTTGATGAAACTGGAAGATATTTACGTTTTGCTGTAGATGAAAATGGCAGAAATATTCTTCATGTAGCAGCAACTTCGAACCCTGAAATAGCTGAGTGGTTATGTCAAAATAGAACGGATTTTTCACCTTCAGCCTCAGATAATCAAAATCTTAAATATGTTTATAGACTAACTAACTTTATCAGCTGCGGGGATATTAATGGCGAAACTCCTCTAGACTTAGCTATTAAGCACGGTACTTTGGAAAAAATTCCCACTTTAGTAACAGAAATACTGAAATATCCCGTTGCTGTAGATTTTCTAACTGCCTTTGATAAGTATAATCGTTTCAATATGCTTGAATCTTTAATATCTAAAGGTTTGAAAATTCCTGATATAGATCCTCAATC
Organism: Candidatus Phycorickettsia trachydisci; assembly: GCF_003015145.1. Lineage (NCBI taxonomy): Bacteria > Pseudomonadati > Pseudomonadota > Alphaproteobacteria > Rickettsiales > Rickettsiaceae > Candidatus Phycorickettsia > Candidatus Phycorickettsia trachydisci. The sequence goes on from NZ_CP027845.1 coordinate 550,464, forward strand.
ACCATCACATGATGATACTATTACAGAGATTGGAAAGAAAGGTATGATAGAAGTTCTTAAACTGTGCTTAAAAAATTATCATGGACTAATAGACGTATCCTCAGTAATAGAAAATTATGAAAAAAACTTATCTCAAGATTCTAATCTAGATAAAGGATTTACAAGATACAAATCCGATAAATATGATTTTGGCACCCTTGGCAATAGAGAAGTAATAAAGTGGCTTATTGAAGAAAAAGGATACCAGCATCATATAAATGATATAAAAGCAGCAGCGGATAAATATGATGATATAGACATGTCAACTTTTTGTGATAAATATTTGTTCTCTAGTACCGACATCACTGGCGATATTATTCCGGAAGAAGCTAATTAAAAATATTATAAGTATCCTTCCGTAAATCGACAGGGATACTTATTTGTATACCCAAATATACTCTGATATGTCTATTTTTCTCAAGCAGCAAAAGACTTTAAAGTCCAGATCTCTTTCTCTAAGAAAGCAGCTTTTTCATCCACATATAGATTTGTAACTATATCTTCTTTGGCCAAATCTGCAAGAATTTTTAATTCTTTTACTAAAAATTCAAAATCCTTTACAATATTTTTTACTACGTATTTTGCATCAAAACTTGTCTTTTTTTCTTCAACAATTGTTGCCATTTCAAGAGCTTGTTTTAGGGTAACAATTGGAGTCCCCCCTATTTGCAAAATACGTTCTGCGAAATCATCATATAGTGATTCTATGAATTTATATAATTCTTCAGTCTTTTTATGGATAACATAAAACTCTACGCCCTTAACATTCCAATGATAGTTATGCAATTTTGCAAATAATACTAATGAATTTGCTAAAAATTGATTCAGCTTTTCTGATACCTTAGTCATACATTTAAATTTAATTGATTAATAGTTTAAGCTTACAGGATGCTATGTAATTGTCATATTTTCCTTATAAGTACTATATATCAATTTTAAGATTAGAAAATTCAAAATGTTTAGACGTAATATATTTAGTTACAGCCTGTCACCTTATATCTTCAAATTTAACTTTATAAATTGCTTAAATATCTCTCTGCATCAAGGGCGGCCATACAGCCAGTGCCAGCAGCTGTAACAGCTTGCCTATAAATCTTATCTTGCACATCTCCGGCGGCAAATACTCCTTCAATATTTGTACTTACTGTACCTGGCTTGGTTTTAATATATCCTGCTGAATCTATCTCTAAAAAATCCTTAAACAAATCAGTATTAGGCTTATGACCAATTGCAATAAATATACCATCTATATCTAATTGCATAATTTGATTGGTTTGAGTATTTTTAATTTTAGCACCAATAACTGATTTAATAGGCTCTTTTGTTCCCAAAACCTCAGCAAGCTCCGAATTCCAAATCACGTCAATTTTAGGATTTTTAAATAACCTATCCTGCAGAATTTTTTCAGCCCTTAACGAGTCTCTACGATGAATAAGTGTTACCTTACTTGCATGATGAGTTAAATATAATGCTTCTTCTACGGCACTGTTACCTCCACCCACAACTAATACGTGTTTGTTTTTAAAAAAGAATCCATCACATGTCGCGCAAGCCGATACACCAAATCCACGAAATTCTTGTTCCGACTCAAGCCCTAACCATTTAGCACTTGCACCGGTCGCAATTATTATGCTATGTGCTAAATATTCCTCTTTAGCTGTATACACGCTAAAAGGCTTCTTATCAAAATCAACTTTAATAACTTCATCATGTATAATCCTAGTTCCAACTTTTTTGCTCTGCTCCATCATTTTTTGCATTAAGATAGGACCTTGTACAGGATCCTCAAAGCCTGGAAAGTTTTCTACATCAGTTGTGGTAGTTAACTGCCCGCCAGCTTCGAATCCGCAAATCATAGTTGGCTCTAAATTAGCTCTCGCTGCATAAATAGCGGCAGTACATCCGGCCGGGCCAGATCCAATAATTAAAACTTTATGTATCATAGTTTTTCAAAAATAAGGTAGTCATATATTAGTGAATATCATTATATAGATTCAGAAGAGACTTATCCAGAAGAATAAAAAATTCATCATATAGAATTTTAGGGCATTGCACATAAATAGGCATGTTGCAACATTAACTTTGCTATTTTGTTCAACTTTGGTAGTTTTAGATGATAGTACAAATACCTCTCTAATCTAGGTATGAATTTTAGATACTTTATGTCACCATCTTTCAAGGCCTTTTTGGCAAATAGACCTAATATACGACTACAATTCTGAGCCCCTAATATATCAAAAGAGATTTTTACTTTATCAGGGTCAAAATTTGTTAACTTGATATATAAGTCTAGCATCTGAGTTTTTAAGTTATTCTCAACTTCAATTCTTGCATCAGATAACAATGAAACAAGATCATATACAGGATGACCTAGACTCAGATCCTGAAAATCTATGATCCCGATTTTATTATTGGGCAAAATAAATAGATTGTCGACATGAAAATCTCCATGTATTGGCACTTCTCCTAAATTAGGCAATACGTTTAAAATCTTTTGCCATTCAACAATATATTCATTCATGAAATCTTCTGACTTATTCAAATACCTTAAATACCATGGAAATAGGTTTGATAATTGCCTTAACAAAGTTTCTTTTGATAATTTACTTGCATTTTGAAATTCGTTAGTAGAGATTTGTTGCAACTTATATAGATCTTGGACGATATTTGTATAAGTCTGGATTTTAATTTTTGATGATCGATTTGCAAGAAATTTATTTATAGACGTATCCCCAAAATCCTCAAGCAAGATACACTCTGAATCATAATCAAAAATATAAGGACAGCGCAATCCATGGTGAGAGAAAATTTTTGCAACTTCTAAGAACTTATCAAACACTTCTCCTGCATTAGGATAATGCATTAAAAGTGCTGTACCGATACCCTTAAAATGCTCAGGTGAATTATTTTGGTTGATATAAAGTCTATAAAAACTTTTGGTAGATGCATCTCGAGGAAGAGCAATACTTTTATCAACACTTATACCACACCTTTTGATAAAGGCTTCCTCTTTCACGAAATTAGCTGGTTTTCTTTAACTTCTTTTTCTTTTGCACGATAGGTTTTTGAGTACCCGCAATTACTTCTTCTGTAATTACGATGGTGCTATCTTGATAATTTTCTAAATCAAACATAGTGTCTAACAAAGCTTTCTCAATAATAGCCCTGAGGCCTCTTGCACCAGTTTTTTTCTTTAAAGCGTTTGAGGCTATTTTCTCTAAAGCAGCTTGTTCAAATTGTAAATCAACTCCGTCAAAAGCAACTAAAGTTTGATACTGCTTGACCAAAGCATTTTTTGGCTTAGTTAATATCTCAACTAAAGCATTTTGATCAAGATCCTCTAAAGTACATATTACAGGCAACCTACCAATAAACTCTGGTATCATGCCAAATTTAACCAAGTCATCCGCCTCAACGCTTTTAATAATCTCAGAATAGTTATCTTGCGTAGGCTTCATTACGTCAGCATTAAATCCTATAGAAGACTTTGATTTACGAGTACTGATTATTTTTTCTATACCTTTAAAAGCACCTCCACAAATGAATAGTATATTTGTTGTATCTATAGGAATACAATCCTGCTGTGGATGCTTTCTACCACCCTGTGGAGGAACAAATGCTACCGTACCCTCTATTATTTTTAGTAATGCTTGCTGTACACCTTCACCTGATACGTCACGTGTAATTGAAGTGCCGCTAGCCTTGTGAGCAATTTTGTCTATTTCATCAATATAAATTATACCTTGATGGGTTTTTTCAATATTATAATCGGCAGCCTGCAGCAATCTAAGAAGTATATTCTCAACATCTTCACCTACGTATCCAGCTTCAGTCAAGGAAGTTGCATCAGCGATAGCAAAAGGTACGTTAAGAGTTTTTGCTAACGTTTGAGCCAAAAGAGTTTTACCACAACCGGTTGGGCCAATTAAAAGAATATTAGACTTATTTAATTCTACTTTGTGAGGATTAATTGTCTCTGCATGCTCTAAGCGTTTGTAGTGATTGCGTACGGCAACCGCGAGAACTTTTTTAGCATGCTCTTGCCCTATCGCATATTGACTGAGCGTCTTATAAATTTCGTAAGTAGTAGGTATGCTATTTGAGATAGTCTTAACCATTCGAGTGTTTTCCTCCTTAATAATGCTTGCGCAAAGCTCTATACACTCATTACAAATGAAAACACTAGCTCCTGCCACTATTTTCTTTACGTCATTTTGTGTTTTGCTACAAAAAGAACAAATCACTGTCTTCTTATCGTTGCCGTAAATTGTCATTTTAATTAAACATTAATATTTTAAATAGATAGCACTACCTTCTTCCAATTTAACTAATTTAACATCAACGTGCAAGGTGCAAAACTTGATTTTTTACAATGTCAGGATTAGTATTGTGATAATGTGGCAAAATTTATTTGAAATTAATACATGCAAAAACGCTCTTTATCAGCTTCAATTCTTTCCGCAGATATTCTGAACCTACAAAAACAAGTAGAAGAACTTGAAGAAGGAGGTGTTGATATGCTGCATATTGATGTTATGGATGGGGCGTTTGTACCTAATTTAGGCTTCAGTATTAGCTCCGTTGAAGCATTAAAGAAAATAACAAAACTACCTTTGGATGTACATCTTATGATGGAAAATCCAGAAAGACATATTCAGGCTTTTGTAGATGCAGGTAGCGACATATTGACCGTTCATCTTGAAGCCGTAAAACATATTGATAGAACAATCAGACAAATTAAAAACTTTAAAATTAAGGCTGGAGTTGCTCTGCTACCCTCAAGTTTGCCTCAAAACTTAGAATATATAATTGATATTATTGATCTAGTTCTTGTAATGTCCGTTAATCCAGGTTTTGGAGGACAAACCTTTATTCAATCTCAACTTAATAAAATAAGTTATCTATCAAGTAAAATGCAAGCTAACACACTGCTGAGCGTTGATGGAGGTGTGAATATACGAAACATTAGCCAAATCGCTGATGCAGGAGCTAATACATTTGTTGTTGGTAGTTATCTTTATAAAGATGGCAACATTCAACAAAATATCCAAAATATCAAGAGTTTGATAATGTAAATTTACTATCCTCCTCTACCCTTTTCTGGTATGCTTTTTACAGCAGATCTTACTGTTTCAGCAAAATTTTTAGTTTTTGTTATCACTGGTCTTTCATTATTTCTTTCTACTTTCTTCGCTATCCCTTCCCCTTCTTTTTCGTTCCTTTTCTGCGGCGCTAACTTTCTAGCTTGACGACCCCTAAATACGGATTGTATTTTTGTTGCTGCAGGTTCTGCAGTTTTTCTCTGTGCTTCCATTATAAGCTTATGAAATTTTTCAATGAGACTACTTTGATCTTGATATTCCTCCGCCACTGGGCTAGAAGTCCAATAATCCAAAGGTAATTTAGTACCATAAAGACTCTTTTCAACTTCCCTAGCCACAATATCACGAATAACATCTTTAGCTTCCCTTAATAATGTTCCATCCTTATCTAGTTTACTCAATTCTTTATATTGCTCTAATATATCTCTCGACATTATACTTCCCCATCGACCATCCTTTTCCATGTTTTGGACAATACTTTCTAACTCCTCTAATATTCTTTCTTTTTCATCTGCCATAAAAATTACCTATTAAATTGTTACATACCTATTATACTTTGACAAACCTTTCAAACCTTTAATAATCAACTCAAAACACAAAAAATAATTACAAATATATTAATATTACAACTACCTACTTAATCCTACATATATTTTGCGCTCTCGATAATTTGGAATAGCTAAACGGTATACTCTTATGTTTCAATATATTAAAAAATTTTGCTGTTCTAAATTTTATTAAGTCAAGAAAATATAACGCTCTACTTAGCGTTGATGGAGGTGTGAATATACGAAACATTAGCCAAATTGCTGTGCAGGAGCTAATACATTTGTTGTTGGTAGTTATCTTTATAAAGATGGCAATATCAAGCAAAATATCCAAATTATTAAGAACTTAATGATATAAATCTACTTACTTCTACCTCCTTGAAATTTTTTGATGGCATTTTTTATCCCCACCCAACGTCCCGTTTTCAATTTTATATTTTTAGGCCTAGATTCTTTTTCTTTTACTGGAAAAACGAGTTCACTTGATGCTTTTTTTGTGAGTTTAACGTCCTTAATTTTTTTCACAGCTGTCACAAAACCTTCAACAGCTTTTTTAACGGATGGTATTTTCAACTCCTTTGCCACGTTACTTAATTTACTTAAAGGTAGAAAATTTTGAGGAGTTAAAATTCCATATTTTTTAGTTTTTGCTGTTGAAGTAGCTAATTTCACTCCCTTTTCTTTAAAGATTTTTTCATCTAAATCTCTAATATTATTCTCTACAGCACTGGCAAGAATCTGAATTTCATTCTTTTTCCTAAAGTATGAAATATTTTGAGCATCATTAACCATATTACTCATACTAAGTGAACATTGAAACAATAAACCCTCGTCCAACACTTTAAGTTCACGAGCTTTGTCTATCCTTTCATCAATTTTTTTGATGTAATCCTTAATTAAAACATAATACTTACTATTAGAAGGATTTTTAGTTTTCTCGTTTTTTACAAAATTTTCCAATTCATGCTTTTTTTCTTCGTAATCTTGTAATGAGTTGTCTAAAACTGATTGATTTAGATTAGTTAGGGTATTGTTTATAATAGCCTTAATAACCCCCATCCTGAACTCTCCGAAATCCCTTTTTTCGGCCTCAATTATACTTTGCATACCTCTTGAGCATATTTGCAAAAAATTATCACTTAGTACCTGATCTTCAGATGAGCTTTGTATCTTTTGATCAACTTCTTTTATATGGTCTTTAATTATTTTATAATAATTGACATGAGAAGGATCTGCCTCACTCTTTTTTTTCATAAAATCCTCTAATTCATCCCTTTTTTTCCTGTAGTCTTGAAGTGTATCATTAGAAAATACCATACAATTATCCATTAAATTATCATACATCTATTATACTTTATCAAACCCTTCGAACCCTTAATAATCAGTACGAAATACAAAAATTAATTACAAATATATTAAAATTACCAATAGCTACTTAATGCTGCACATGTTTTGAGATATTAATAGTTTAGATTCGCTAAATCGTATATTCTTATGCTTCAATACATTCAAAAATTTTTTCACTCTAAAAAAAGTACTACGAACTATCTTGAAAATTTCTATTTCTCAGATCCGTATGAGCCAAAAGCTGGGATAGAAAGCTATCGTAATAACGTCATTGTTAATAGATGCGTGAATGTTATAGCCCAATCTGCAGGGCATGTACCTTGGGTTGTGATGCAAAAAACTTCCAGCGGGTTTGAAAAAGTAACGTTCCATCATTTAGCAAGACTACTTAAAAAACCTAATCCGATGAAGGCCGGCGCTGAGTTTTTTGCCGAAATTATCGCAAACAAACTCTTATTCGGAAATAGCTATATTTTGGCTATAAGTAATAACAACAAACCCGTTGAACTGCATTCCTTAAATCCTCAGGCAGTACAAGTTATATGCGAGAAAGGGTCTATTGTGGGATATAAATATATAACAAACAATAACACAAAATATTATCCTGTAGATTCTGTCAATAAGCATAGTCAGGTATTACATATTAAGAATTACCATCCTACCGATCCTATATATGGCCTTTCATGCCTCGACCCAGCAAGTAAATTAATTGATCTACATAATAAATCTACAGAATGGAACCATACTTTACTTAAAAATGGCGCACGTCCTAGCGGAGCATTAGTTGTAAATAATGGAGGATATCTTTCAGAAGATCAGTTTGAAAGACTTAGATCAGAGCTTAACGACAAATATTACGGATCTAATAATGCAGGTAAGCCTATGCTCCTGGAAGGAGGACTAGATTGGAAAGAGATGAGCATTAGTCCTAAAGACATGGACTTTATTGAATCTCGTAATTCAGCTGCACGTGAGATTGCACTTGCTTTCGGCGTCCCTCCTCAACTGCTTGGAATAAACGGCGATAATACCTATAGCAATATGCAAGAAGCCCGTCTTGCACTTTGGGAAGAAACTCTTATACCACTACTAGATAAAATTGCAGATGGTCTTACTAATTGGCTTTCTTTTTGGTTCCAAGATGAATTTATCGTCGATTTTGACCGCGATTCCATATCAGTGCTGACAGAAAAACGTCAAAAACTCTGGTCTAACTTAAATAATATTAATTTCATGTCAGCCAATGAAAAAAGAGCTATGGCCAACTTACCTCGTATTCAAAATGGCGACAAAGTAGCCGAAGAAGCATGAAAGATAATTTATTTGACCGCTGTATTAAGCTGATTTCAACACTGATTGCTGAAATTGAACATGATCTTAGTAAGGAACTAGCATTAAAAGACAAGAAGATGATTACAGATCTAATTAACAAGCTTATTCAAACAACTATCAAACTCGAAAAGATTAAACAAATTGGCGTTGAAGAGGAATTAAGTCAGCAGGACCTACAAATCATTAATGATTTTCTAGAAAAGGCTCAAGCTAGAAGTAGCTAATCAAATTTAGATATCTTAGTATTTTGGAGCAATTTACTAATCTGATTGTTAAAGTGATCTAAGCAAATAGGAGTGAATTTTGCTTCCAGAGTTTCATACGCTTCCTTGATGCGTTTAGTATCTTCAGATTCTATCGCATCTTGAAGCCTCTGGATAAAAGTACCTAAGTCATGATCCTTGGATAACTTATGCAAAATTTTATGAACCTTACTTATAAGGTCTTCTGCTTTTAAAATTTGCTCTTTTAAGATTCTGGCATTTAAATCTTCTTCTGCCTTCTCAAAACTTTCTTGCAAAATATCTGTAACATCTTGATTAAGATTTTGCATCTCCACAACTAACTCTTTGTTAACACCACTTATTGACTCTGACGCATTAATATACAGAAGACCATCTGCATCTATCATAAAATTTACTTCTACTTTAGGAAGACCCGCAGGCATCGGAGATAGTCCTGATAGTTCAAAAAAACCTACTTCCCTGCAGTCTTTAGCAAATTCTCGCTCTCCTTGGATGATGCGAAATTTAATAGCATATTGATTATCAGCATAGGTAGTAAAGTTTCTTTTTACGCAAGTTGGGATGGGAGTATTTTTCATGATAACTTTATCATTCAAACCTCCCATAACCTCTATACCCAAAGAAAGAGGTAACACATCGATCAGAATGTGGCTTTTTGCTCTTGACAGATTTTCAGCCTGCAATGCAGCACCAAGCGCTACCGCTCGATCAGGATCTATGCCTTCTAAAATTTCGACCTCAAACTTTGAAAGCATCTTTTTGATCAAGGGAGATTTGCTAGAACCCCCTACCAAAATGATACCCCTTAAATTATTACTAAGCCCAACGACAGATGATGTAAGTTTAATAGTTTTCTCAATAATAGGCGCTGCTATCTTTTCATACTCTTCCCAGGTAAGCTTGGTTTTATCTACCGTAGCATCTTTACTCGGTGATACTAACTCTTTTAATTTTTTAGCTGTTTTAAGAGATATATCTAAATGCTTTCCAACTGCATGATCTATATCATCACCACCCAACATATCATCACCACTAACAGCTATAACCTGTATAACCTTGCCTTGTATATTTAACAATGATACATCAAAAGTCCCCCCACCTAGATCATAAACTAAATATTGACCCTTAGTGTCTTTGTACTGGATACCATATGCAAAACCAGCAGCCGTTGGCTCCTGGATCAGTCTTATGACATCCAAACCAACCATATTTGCTGCTTGCTTTATTGCACTTTTTTGTCTGTCATCAAAATAAGCTGGAACGCTGACAACTGCCTTTTTTATTTCTTGTTTTAGGTGTCTTTCTGCGATTTTTTTTAATTCAGAAAATATTAAGCTTGCTAGATAAATTGGCTCAAAATATTTACCATCTACTTTAATTTTTAAAGTTCCATCTTTATGGCTTATTATCTCTTTTAATTTAGGGTCAATAGCATCGGATGCCATGATTTGGTCATAGCTTTTTCCGAGAATTCGTTTAATAGATGCAATACTAATACCTCTCGCCTTTCCTACTTGCCATTTACCTTCATCAAAAGATAATACGGATGGTAATAGCTTTTGGTCACCTCCTAATACAAAAGGTTTAGCATCATCAGAAAATGCTATACAAGAATTTGTAGTACCAAAATCAATTCCAACAACTACTTCTAGGCGATTTTTTTTAGGATCTTGTATTTGCAATAAGCTCATACATGCTGAGTGTTTTGAAGTTTATTTTTTATTTGATCGATGATGTTATCTACATATCTCAATGATATAGTCCGTTTAGAAGCGGTATCCAATTCCCTTGACTTAAAGGCATGAATTAAAGAAGTAATTAATTCCTTTTTTTCTAAGTATTTTGCAATCAACATTTCAGATAATTCTTTAGTATCCTGAGCACTGTTTATAAACTCAAACTCATCTAGCTTAGCCTGCAAGAATTCTTTGTCCAAATTGCTCTTCAATTCTTCATCATTAAAATTAACACCTAACACTGTAAGCAGTGCTTTAGCCCTTTTGAAATCATCTTTGAGGTTCTCATAAGCTTCATTAAGCTTCGTAGACATAACTAGCAACTCCCCTCTGTCTTCTATATTAAGAGCCCTATCTGGATGATATTCTATTTGCAGATTAAAATAATTTCTCTCTAACTCAGCCAAATCAATATCAAAAACTTCTGGTAATTTTAAAATTTGAAAATAATTTTGCATTTCTTATACGTTAAAAGATTTACCACAACCGCATTTCATCTTTTCATTAGGATTAGTAAAAACAAAACCTTCTTTAAAGTCGTCCTCTATATAATCCATTTCAGATCCTATAACATACATTATTGCCTTTGGATCTAATAAAACACGCACCCCTTTGTCTTCTACTATTTCTTCAAATAATAGCTTATCATCTGCATATTCTATCACATAGGATAATCCCGAACATCCACCGCTTTTTACACTTACTCTAATTCCCATAGCCTCTCCTTTTCGCTGAGCAATAAGATCTTTGATTTTATCCGCAGCACGCTGACTAATGGAGATAACTTGCTTACGCATTCTACTTTTTCTTTGCTTTATAATCAGCTATAGCCGCCTTAATTGCATCTTCTGCAAGCATCGAGCAGTGCATCTTCACAGGTGGAAGCGATAGATATTCCGCAATTTCAGTGTTTTTAATGTTAGAAGCATCATTTACGTTTTTACCCAAAATCCATTCCGTCGCAAGCGAACTTGAGGCAATAGCAGAACCACAACCAAAAGTTTTGAATTTTGCATCTTCAATCACTCCATTATTATTAACCTTAATTTGCAGTTTCATTACGTCACCACAAGCAGGAGCCCCAACAAGACCCGTACCTACATTAGGCGCATCTTGATCAAGTGATCCAACGTTGCGAGGATTTTCATAGTGATCTAATACTTTTTTACTGTAAGCCATAATACTTTACTTAATTAATGTCCTGTCCAATTAACTTGTTTTAAATCTATACCACTTAATTTCATGTCCCAAAGTGGACTTAAATCCCTTAAATGCTTTACTTTTTCTATTATTAAATTAGCAGCATATTCAACCTCTTCTCTAGTAGTAAATCTCCCGAAACCAATCCTAATTGAAGTATGTGCCATTTCTTCCTCAACGCCTAAAGCTTTAAGAACATAAGAAGGCTCTAGAGATGAAGATGTGCAAGCAGAACCTGAAGATACTGCTAGGTCTTTAATTCCTAAAATTAAAGATTCACCTTCAACACACGAAAAGCTTATGTTTAAGTTACCAGCATAACGCTTTTCCTTATCACCATTGAGATAAACTTCATCTAAATTATCAAAAATTTTCTTTAAAAATAGAGAAGATAATTCCTTAATTCTTTTATACTCAATTTCCATCTCTTCTTTTGCGATCTGAGCCGCCGCCCCAAATCCAACTATCAAATGAGGTGCAAGCGTTCCAGATCTCAAACCTCTCTCTTGCCCCCCTCCATCAATAATTGGCTCTAAACGCACCCGAGGCTTACGTCTAACGTATAGAGCCCCCACTCCTTTAGGACCGTAAATCTTATGTGATGAAATACTTGCAAGGTCAATATTACATTCTTCTACATCAATTGGGATTTTACCATAGGCTTGCGCGATATCTGAATGAAAAAATACACCCTTTGCGCGACAAATTTTTCCTATTTCCTTTAAAGGCTGAATAACCCCTATTTCATTATTCACAGCCATGATAGATACTAAAATAGTCTGATCAGTTATAGCATCTCTTAACTTCGCAAGGTCTACAATCCCATTCTTTTCAACCGGTAAATACGTTACATCAAAACCTTTTAATTTCAGCTTACGACATGTATTTAATACGCACTTATGCTCCGTGTTAAGTGTTATAATATGATTTTTTCCTTTACTGTGGTTAAAGTATGCACAACCTTTTATAGCCAAATTATTTGATTCGGTTGCACCTGAAGTAAAGGTGATATCACGAGGATTTGCATTAATGACGCTTGCAACTTGGTTTCTTGCTTTTTCAACCGCTTCTTCTGCCTCCCATCCAAATACATGACTTCTTGAATGCGGATTACCAAATTTTTCTTTTAGGTAAGGAACCATAATTTCAAACACTCTCTCATCCAGAGGAGTTGTGGCTTGGTAATCTAAATATATAGGTAGTTTTATATTACTCATTGTGTACCTGTTGATGTTATTTGTCTTTTATATAGTTTATTCCAACTGTGCGCAAAATTTTCTATTTCATCCATAGTATTAGTTTTTGCTAATGAAACCCTAATTCCACAAGCACTATCCACGCCATAGTTCATAGCTTCTAAAACCCGAGATGAAGTAATTTTACCTGATGAACAGGCAGATCCCGCACTAACAGCAAATCCATTTAAATCAAAGTATACAATCTGTTTTTGACTTTGACACCCCGGCATAATTATCATTGAAGTATTTGGTAGTCTTAAAGCTTTATTACTTGCAATCTGAACCTCTGGATCAAAATCTAAAATTTTCTGCTCTAAAGTATCCCGCAAATCTTGTATATATTCTTCCTTTAAATCTAAAATAGCATCTTCTAATGCGATAGCCATACTTAGAGCGCCCAAAACATTTTGAGTTCCCGAGCGCATCCCCTTTTCTTGCCCTCCTCCTATCATATCAGGAATAAGATGATGAGATTTTTTATAAAATAACCCGCCTATACCAACCATCGAACCAAATTTATGTCCCGAGATGGTCACAAAATCTAGATCATAATTATTCAAATTTACATGCATTTTACCCACTGCTTGGCTAAAATCACTATGTATCAACGCTTCATAATCCCTAACTATTTTAATAATCTCTGTCAAATTTTGAATAACCCCAGTTTCATTATTTGCGTAAATTATAGACACAAGCGCTCTTGAATTTTTTCTATTTTTTAAAGCCTGCTCTAATGCTTCTAAATCAACTAAGCCTTGATCATTAATAGGTATTAAAGATATATTGTCATTATACTTTATATGCTCATACACTGATAAATGTTCAATAGCGGAGATAATAATTTGATCTTGATAAAAATTTTTGAGAACTAAATTATTACCTTCCGTACCCGATGAAGTAAAAACTAAGTTATAGTTAGAGGCATTTAAGCTATTAATTACACCGAATCTAGCTTCTTCAAATAGAGCTCTTGCCTCTCTACCATATTGATGAACGGAAGAAGGATTGAGTGGCAAGCTATCAGCATAAGGCTTTAGAGCTTCTAAGACTTTCTGGTTTAAAAATGTAGTACTATTGTGATCTAGGTATATCATAGTGCTTTGAAATTAAATCAGCAATTGAGATACCACGTAAGTACCCATTAATTCTATTACCTAATTCTTCCCATAAATCATGGGTTGAACATCTTATTCCTTTTTCAACGCAGCCCTTAGAGAAATCTTTGCCGCATTTTGTCATTTCCAACTTTTCACCTACAGCATCAATCACCTCTTTAATACTAATTTGGTCTAATGAACGAGTAATCATATATCCACCACCTGGACCTTTCATGGATTTAACTAATCCTGCAGCACGTAATTTAGAAAAGATTTGTTCCAAATAACTTATGGAAATATTCTGCTTTAGTGCAATATCAGTTAATGATACCGGCAAAACTCTTTTTCTAAGAGCTATATCTAAGATTGCAGCAACGGCATATCTGCCTTTAGTAGTAAGTTTCATATAATAAAATATAAAATATATTTTAATTACATACTATCCTACTAAATTAGTCAAGTATTTTTAACTATTAATTTAAGTAATTATTACAATTTATCCTATAACTTAAAATATCATCCCAATGTTTTAACCAATAATAATTATGTTCAACTCCTGGAATTACTTTCATTTGAACGCATTTGTTTGCAGCTTTTTTAACGAAATTAGACCCTATAATACTTGGGACTATTTTATCCTTGCTGCCAAAAATATGAAGTTGAGGTATATGTTGCACGCGAGATACATAATCCATAGGATTTAATGAACCAGACAGGTGATTAATGTGCATATTGTGATATTTTACAAATGTTTCTAGATCAAGATTTGCCGCAATAGTTAATATTGATCGCACATTATTATTTCTCGCCCCTACTAAAACTGCCATAGTTCCCCCACCAGAAAATCCCACTAAATCAAAAGGCTTAGAATTACTTAGCTGATTAATAACACTATTCAACTCTCTAACAGCTTCTTCAGAGTATCTATGTTCTGCCCAATACTTCTTGTGACAGCTAGGGTTCATGTGCATTGGGGTATACTGACAAAGGCGCGATACATAATAGACGTTAGGTCTTTTGTCTAGCATTGCTAAATTGAGCAACATAAAATTACGCGGCGTTGGGTCATCACGACTCACTAAACCATCACCTTCAATATAAAAAACATATGGTTGAGTGATATCTGCAGTTTTTCCAAACGTTGTGATCCAAAAATTCTCTCCTTTCACTAACTTCTTAGAAAAACCACCAGATGCAACTAGGGCATCTACAGATGTAAATTTTTTAAACTCACTAGATCGTTGAGCACAACCACTAATTAATAAAAAGATCAAAAATAGACGAAGCATAGAGAAATCGGCATTATTAAATATATAGTAACATGAAATATATCTTAAAATAAGTATTAATGGTACTACCAAAGCAAACTAATATAAAAAGGCATAATTATTGGTATATCTTATGTCTTTTTTAAGTTTTTTAGGAAATGTTGGCGGCGCAATTGGAGGATCACTAGGAGGAGGAATACTTAGAACCATAGGTCGCTTTGCAGGAAGATTGTTGGGCAGTTATTTAGATGATTGTGATTCAGCTCAAGAAGAACATTTTCATTATAAAAAACAGCTTGAAGTATTGCACCTAGAATCAGGAGCCGCCGGAAGATCTATCCCCGTTGTTTTCGGAAGAGCAAGGGTAAAGGGACAACTAATTTGGGCAACACATATTCAAGAAACAGAACAAATCATTAACTTAGCAAAAGTACGAGACAGATCCGAAAGAAGAAAGCAAGCCAACTACGTTTATCATGCAGACTTTGCTATTGCATTATGTGAAGGAGAAATAGAGTGCATTGAAAGAATTTGGGCCAATGATTTGCTGCTGGATATCTCCAAATATAAACACACACTTTACAGAGGAACTCAAGATCAAATGCCCGATCCACGAATCACAGAGGCAGAGAGAGAATTAACTTGCGCATTTCGAGGATTAGCATATATTGTGTTTGAGCAATTTCCATTAACCGAGTTTAACAACAAGCTACCATCTTTATCGTTTGAGGTTGTAAGAACTCTTGATTCTGTTGGCCATAAAGTACAAGAAGATATCAAATCCGTTGTAATCATCCCTGGCAGTGGCGAATTCGTATATGACACGAAAATACAGAGGAAAAACTTCCTTACAAACCAAGGACTTTCTATTCATGTTGAAAATATTAATTCACATAACTATGACAATATTTCAGATGCTCTCTACAATCTTGACCAATTATTTTCTACTTGTCCAAATCTTGAATCAGTAGGACTTGTGATATGTTGGTTTGGAAATAGCCTAAATATTAAAGATTGTGAGATTAAACCAGGTGTAGAAGACTTTAATTATAATACAGAAACATCAGAAATTTGGAAAGTAAACAAGTTTTATAGACCATCGGCTAAACTTATTGCTAAAGAAGGTTTATATCCCAGATACGGCGGAACAGTTCATGACGAAAGTCTTAAACGCTATATTGAGGAACTTAAAAGACGTAATCTCAAAGTCACTCTTTATCCCATGTTTTTTATGGATTTACCAGGGAAACCTTGGAGGGGGCATGTCACAGGAGATGCAAAAGATGTACATGATTTCTTTAATAAAAAATATGGATACAATAAATTCATACTTCATTACGCCGAGTTCACCAAAGAACTTGTAGATGGTTTAGTTATAGGTTCAGAACTAACTCAAATCACGTCTATTCGCACTGCCGACAATAGATTTCCAGCAGTAGATGAGCTAATTAATCTAGCACAAGAAGTCAAAAAAATTGTAGGACCAGATATTAAACTTACTTATGCAGCAGACTGGACCGAATATCACAGCACAAAAGACGGGTGGTATTACCTAGATCCATTATGGGCCGATCCGAATATAGAATTTGTAGGTATAGACTTTTATGCTCCTATTACTTGCAGCATTAATTCCATAATTGAGGAAGAAGATATAAAAAACGGCTGGTTTAGTAATACAGGCTTTGACTATATGGTTGATAAACATGGTAACCAGATCATGATGGACGCAGAAAATGCATGGAAAAATCTTAGACATTGGTGGAATAATGAACACTTTAATCCAGATGGTAGCCAAACACCTTGGCAACCTAGAATGAAAAAAGTCTGCTTTACTGAATTTGGATATCCCTCTATCGATAAGGCGACAAACCAACCCAACGTTTTCTTTGATCCAAAATGTATAGATGGCAACATACCTAAGAATTCAACTGGACATTCAGATTTCGCAATCCAAAAAGCAGGTATTATCAATACAATTACTAATTGGCAAAGCGACCCAATGATAGATGGAATGTATTTATGGGCCTGGGATGCAAGGCCTTATCCTGCATGGCCATACTACAATGTTTGGACCGATAATTACCTATGGGAAAAAGGTCATTGGATCAATCATAAATTTATCACCAATTCTTTAGCTTCTATTATTAGTACAATTTGTCAAAATGCAGATATTGCTCCTGAAAAGTTAGAATTTATTAATTTAGACATACCGGTTACTGGGGTCATATTTGATAAAAATATTTCAGCTCTTGATGCTATAAATTTATTGCGCTGCTCCTACTTTTTTGATTTTTATCAACGTGAAGATAAACTCGTATTCCATAAAAGAGGAAGAAACATTTTTTGTGATATTGACTCAGGTTCTATAATACCTGAAAATAATCAGCACTTTGTTTTAAATCAGTTTACTGACGCTCAAATACTCACCCAAATACAATTAAGCTTTTTTAATAACAACAAAAAATATACTTTTGATAAAGTATATGCAAACTGTAATCTCACCACCAATCACCGAATCCATTTTGTGCATCTTCCTATTTCACTTATGGAGCCCGAAGCAGGTCATCTTGCCCTCAGTATCTTAAATAATGCAAGGGTCGAAAATAAAACTATATCGTTTTGTTTGCCTATAACTTATCTCGAATTGACACCTTGCGACTTAATATCCATAGAAATTTCAGGCTGTAGTTACCTGATGAGAATTATCGATATCAAATGGGAAAAAATGACAATAAAAGTCACAGCCATTCCTGAGGACATCAAAATATATCAAATTGACTACGAGCGTAAAGTAGCTAACGCAATTTATCCAGGCAGTCCCATAGCACCCTATGCGTTCGTAGAACTGCCATATTTACCACGAAAACATAATGATGGCATATACTTAGATGTTGCATATGGTTTGCATAAACCTGTAGGACTATACTGCAATTGCCCTGATAGTAATCTTAATCATTTTGAAAAACTAGGCGTCCTTGCTAATGCTACAACTTTAGGTAAAGTGGTCAGATTTAACAATGCCTCACATGCTTCACCTTACACAATAGATCGTGTTTCAACAGTTGTGATTTACACTAAAAATAAACTTGCAACCGTTGATGATGAAACTGAATTATTTGGTTACAAGACTATGGCCTTAATAGGCAAAGAAATAGTCACCTTCGGTAAGTGTGTACAACTTTCCGAGGATATGTATGAGATTAGCAATTTCGTAAGAGGTATAATGGCTACCGACGAATATATACACTTCCATAGATCGGATGAAGATTTTGTCTTAATAGGGGGCAATTTATGTTCCTTTGAAATGGATGAAAAAATGACTGATGAAAAGTTATATTTAAAAGTTGGGACAGATCCTGAAATGCCATTCTATTTGAACAGACGCTACGTCCCTAGAGCCTTTGACTTACAATATGAAATCAGAGATAACTTAGTCAAAGTAGAATGGATGCCAAGGGACGCATACGTCGATGATTGGATAGGCAAAACCAATGAAGATCTTGTTATACACAACGTTATGGTATGTTATCAAGAGCAAGAAATATTTTTTGAGACTACTGAAAACGTATTTGTTTTAACTTTTGATCCAGAGAAAGTTCCATGCTCTCTACACGTATCAATTACTACTTATATTGGTTCAGTACATAGCAGAGAATCTTACATAGAAATCATTACTGGTACTAGAAATTACTGGTAAAACAGCAAGCTATCTAGGCAATGTTAATGCTTATCTCCTATCTGGGGTTTTGGGCTTTTGTCCATTTTCTCTTCTTTGTTTTTCATCGTCAACAAATGTTGTTTTAGATTTTTTTGGCGGATGTTGCACATCCCGCTCACCTTGATGCGGGTCCTTATTTGGTTTACTGACTTGTGCTATACTACCAATAGCTGGACGCTCCGAATAGGCCAAAACTCTTGCCATTATATTCTTGTCTCCTAAAGCCCCTTGACTTTTAGAAGCTCCTAACAAAGAATCTCCCAAAAGTTCTGCGGTTTGCCTCTCGATTACTTCCGTCACATCTTTTAAATCCTGACGATCTTGATATTTAGGTTGTAATTTTTGCAATATATCCCTCTGTTTTGATAAAGTTTCTAAATCTCCATATTCTTTATTCGTAATCTCTGTTATTATTTGCTCCATAGTGATATTTTCCAAAAGTTGACGACGTTCATTGGAGATTTGATTTTGAGATAACAATTTTTCATATGCCTTAACATTTACTTTACCACCTGATTCATTCAAATAATTTACTAACTCATCATTACCTTGAAACACAGCATACATTAAAGCAGTATAGCCTTCTTTATCTTGTAAATTTAGATCAGCTCCTGCATCAATTAAGTAATCTGATAAATCACCACTATTATCCAACGCATCATGCATTAATGCTGTACGGCCTTCTTTATCTTGTAAATTTAGGTCAGCTCCTGCATCAATTAAGTAATCTATTAAATCACCACTATTACGCCGCACAGCATACATTAAAGCAGTACAGCCTTCATTATCTTGTAAATTTAGGTCAGCTCCTCTATTAATTAAACACTCTACCATGAAATTTATTTCCTCTAAGTCTCTTGTGTCGGCATACATAGCACGCATTAAAGCCGTTTCTCCTTCGTCATTTTGTAAATTTAAGTTAGCTCCTTTATCAACTAAATATTTTAATATCTCTACCTTACCATTGTGCGCAGCAAGAATTAAAGCTGTATTACCACAATCATCTCGTAAATCTAGGTTAACTCCTTTACCAACTAAATATTCCACTATCAAATCGTTTGCAACCCCACTTTTGACCCATTCACCTGCAGCCTTTATTAAAGCCGTTTCTCCTTCGTGATTTTGTAAATCTAGGTTAGCTCCTTTATGAATTAAATATTCTACCACATCTACCCAACCATAATCCACAGCCAAAGTTAAAGCTGTATCACCACGCGTATTTTGTAAATCTAGGTTAGCTCCTTTATGAATTAAATATCGTACCACCCACCTTCTTGTTACCCAGTCTATGTCATCCGTATCTATGGCTTGCATTAAAGCTGTATTACCAGCCTGATTTTGTAAATTAAAGTTAGATTTTCCTATGATTTGGCGTATCTCTGTTAACCATCCCTTTGATATTAAAAGATGTAATAAAGTATTACCTTTCTCATCCTTAGAATTTAAATCTATTTTAGGTATAAGATCCCTGAGTTCGCGTGGTTTATTCGAGCTCAAAGCATTTTGCACCATTGCATGTGCAACATCCATAATAAATTACCTTTTTCAATTGCTATGTACTTAAAGTATAGCTATTTCGCTCTATATAAGGTAAAGATATATTAGGTTTACTATTAAATTTAGAAATTTGTTACCATTTCATCATTCATAAGTTGATCATGACACTTCCGAACTGAAATTAAATAGAAATTTAGATGTGATTTTTAGGAAAAAATTGAAAAATTAAATCTAAATAGCAGCTCTTATAGCTAAAAACCCAAAACTTAATCAAACAATCTTAATGCATTAGGAAAAGATAATTCTTAATACACTCTCTTCTTCGGAGGGATAAATGCTACATCATTTGTTAATGTAGTACTGCTAACTGGTCTATAATCTATTTGCACCTTTCCAGTAGCCTGATCAAGCCATATAAGTGTATGTTTCATCCACCCTGCATCATCTCTTGCTGGATAGTCTTCTCTTGCATGAGAGCCTCGGCTTTCTTTACGATTATGCGCCGCATGCATAGTGACTACAGCCTGATCCATAAGGTTTGCAAGCTCCAATGCTTCAACTAAATCAGTATTCCATACTAAAGACCTGTCAGAGAGTTTAATATCAGTATATTTTTTACGCTCTTGATCTATTAATTCCTGGCCTTGAACTAAAGTTTCCTCGGTTCTGAACACGGCAGCATAGTTTTGCATAGTTCTCTGCATTGAAAGCCTTAAAGCAGCGGCTCCTATATTACCATTTGCATGACGAATATTGTCAAAACGAGTGATAATTGTATCTATTATATCAGAACTTAAAGATGAATGTTGCGTATTAGGTTTAATTAATTCAGCCGCCTTTTCTGCTGCAACTTTACCAAATACCACTATATCAAGTAATGAATTTGATCCTAAACGATTTGCTCCATGTACAGATATACAAGCCCCTTCGCCAATTGCCATTAATCCTGGTACAATTTTTAATTCCCCATTTTTTTTGTCTAAAACCTGAGTATGGTAATTAGTTGGAATACCACCCATATTATAATGCACCGTAGGAATTACAGGTATAGGCTCTTTAGTAACATCAACACCACCAAAAATCTTAGCAGTCTCAGCAATACCGGGCAATCTTTCATTAATCACTTCTGGATCAAGATGATTAAGACATAAATGAATATGATCTTTTAATGGTCCGCAGCCCCGACCCGCTCTGATCTCCATAGTAATTGCCCTAGAAACAACATCACGAGATGCCAGATCCTTTACTAAGGGAGCATACCTTACCATGAACTTTTCACCTTCAGAGTTCACAAGATATCCCCCCTCACCTCTTGCACCTTCCGTAATCAAACAACCAGCACCATAAATACCAGTTGGATGAAACTGCACAAACTCCATGTCTTGTAAAGGAAGGCCGGCTCTAAGAACCATGCCTCCACCATCACCCGTACAGGTATGAGCAGAAGTTGCAGAAAAATATGCTCTGCCATATCCACCTGTCCCAAGAACTACGGTGTGAGCTCTAAAGCAGTGCAGACTACCATCATCAAGATTCCACGCCAAAACTCCCTTACACTCACCTTCATCCATCAATAAGTCGAGCACAAAATATTCAATAAAAAATGTTGTATTATTTTTTAGACATTGCTGGTATAAAGTATGTAAGATTGCGTGCCCTGTACGATCAGCAGCAGCACAGGTTCTCTGAGCTGGAGCACCATGACCAAATTCTGTAGTCATCCCCCCAAAAGGTCTCTGATATATCTTCCCCTCATGTGTTCTTGAAAAAGGTACACCAAAATGCTCAAGTTCAAGAACAGCAGCAGGAGCATTTTTACACATGTACTCTATCGCATCTTGATCGCCTAACCAATCAGATCCCTTAACTGTATCATACATATGCCATCTCCAATCATCTGGCCCCATATTTCCAAGAGCAGCACTAATACCCCCTTGGGCTGCCACTGTATGACTTCTTGTCGGAAATAACTTACTAATGCAAGCAGTACTTAAACCCTTTTGAGCCATACCTAAAGCAGCTCTTAAACCAGCACCACCCGCACCCACAACTACAACATCATATTCATGATGTATAACTTTATATCCTTGCATATACCTAATATATTAGTAAGTAAATAAGCGCTACAATAAAACTTGCAACAGTAATAACAACAAAAATTCTTAGTAAAGTTATCAAAGCATGCCGCAATTTTAAATTATGTATATAGTCTTCTATCACAACTTCCATTCCCAATAAACTATGATAGAAAGAAGTAACTACAAACAACATGGCACCTAAAAAATTATGCGGAAGTTTTAAATCTTCAAGCAATATTTTTGTGCTCTTGCTAGCCGCTCCATGACAAAAGTGTAAAAACCAAAAAAAGGTCAGAAATACAAATATAGCCGCAAGTCTTTCTGCAAAACACTTCTCTGCGCCTCTTTTCCCTACACCAACATTTCTTACTTGTATCGATTTTGATTGATAATCCATATATCCTTACACTATAAATAGCCAAAAAATAATACTAATAAGCACGAAAAGAGCAATAGCTACCTTACCGCTAAAATTAATCGATTCAATTGAAAAACCTATTCCTATATCGAATAAAAGATGCCTTACACCAGTAACAAGATGAAAAAAGAAAGCTATACTACTTAAGAAAAGCGCAAGTCTAAATATTGTGTATTCAAATAAGCTCATCAAAAAAGGCGAAAAACCGCTAAAAACTACGAAAATAAACCACCACGTCATAAGAATCATAGCTCCAAAAGTGGCAATTCCACTTATACGATGAAGAGCTGATAATACAGACGTTATTTGGGGTTTATATATACCTAAATGAGGAGATGTAGGCCTAGATCTATTATTTGACATAAATTAACTCTTTAATCTACTAGCATTATTGTAATATATTGGGCAAAGCAAAAGCAAATCATAAAATTATAAATTTACTATGATAGTGAGTATAAAAAAGAGTGAATAATTTTGCAATAAGGTTATTTTGTTAATATTTTATATATCTGCTTATCAGTTCAGCAGCTTTTTGCGTAGGAGATATATCTTGTCTTAGCCCCATTTGTTCTAAAATTTGAGATGATCTTGTTATCTGATTCTTTCTTAAAGTAGAGTCTTTGATAAACGAATTTAGCTTCTCTGAAATCTTTTCAGGATTACAATTGTTCTGAATTAACTCAGGAATAATTGGATGATCAGCAAATATATTGATCAAAGAAGCATATTTGATTTTCAACAATCTTTTCAAATATTGCCACGTAAATATATTGAATTTATAACCAACAATCATAGGAGTTGCACACGCAGCTATTTCTAAAGTATTTGTTCCCGATTTTGCAATAACTAGATCTGCTATATGGAAAGCTGCAATTTTATCTAGCGTAGTAATGTACTGAAGTCTAGTGCCTTTTAACATTTTATCAACCAATGACCTATGCTCCTCTGACACGCAAACAATAATACATTTTGCTTCTGGAAAATCAGACTGCAGCACAGCAGAGGTAAAAGTTTTTAGATGCATCTTGATTTCTGAAGCCCTACTACCAGGTGTAATAGCGATTATGGGCTCTTTACTTAATGAAACAAAATCAGCAAGTTCAGAGTTTTCTTTTTTATCAAAGTCTTGCTCAAAAATAGGATGTCCTATAAAATCTGACTTAAGACCGTATTTTTCAAATAAAGGTGGCTCAAAAGGCAGTAAGGTAAGCAGGTGGTTATATATCCAAGCAGTCTTAATAGCACGCTCTGGCTTATAAGCCCATACACTAGGCGCAACAATATGAATACGCACTATGTGAGGAGCTAATTTTTTAATTTCCTCTACAACTCTAAAATTAAACCCTGGAGAGTCTATCGTAATAAGCACTTGAGGATTAACTTTAAGTATGTGCTCTACCGTCTTTTTGATAAGGCCCCTAATTTCTAAAACATGCCATAATACCTCAAAAATACCCATTAAGCTAATCTTATTCATTGAGAACAAAGATTCCTTCAAACCTGCTGAAAGCATCTTATCTCCCCCTATTCCATAAATTTTTAAATCTTTATTTTTTTCGAGCAAACTTGATATGATTTTACTTCCTAGAAAATCTCCTGAAGCTTCACCCGCAATAAAGTATAACTTGCTCATGCGGCTAAAACCTATTCTTAACAGGAATTATCAACTCATTAGGTTTTGCAAGACCCAAAACTTTGCGGGCATATTCATCCAAAGTATCCAGATCCAAAACGCTTCTATTTAGTAGCGAAGCTTTAGATTCAAGCACTACCCTATTTGCGTTAAGATTAGAATAATTGCGATATTTTTCCTTAAAAGCTTTAGAAAATTCCACAAATTGAAAATAATTTTTAGGTCCATACAAAAGGTGAGCACCAAAATAAATGGACGCACAAAAAATCAAAATGTTAAGAACAATTAGTTTCATCTATACAATTTTACACGCTAGATCAAAATCAAGACGAGGTAATCTTGGATATTTATCCTCACCTTTTTTATAACCTAAATTACACAAAAAGTTAACCTTAAAATTCGTGCCAGCAAAAAAGTTATCATTAATCACTTTTTCATAAAACCCTGACATAGGACCACATTCAAGACCTTTTGCCCTTGCTGTGATCATAAAGTATGCCGCCTGCAATGTAGAATTTCTATAAGCAGTATCAGTAGCTAATGTAGAATTTGAACTAAACATACCCTTTACTCCATCATTACCAGGAAATGTAATATTAAATTTTTCAAAGAAATTTAAATCGTAAGCAAAAATCGCTGTGACAGGAGCTGATTTAGTGGCTTCAATATTACCCGGCATTAATCCATCTAAAAGAAGTTTTTTTTGGGCTTCAGAATTAACAAATACCACTCTTAAAGGTTGCGCATTAAATGAAGTAGCCCCAAATTTAGAAATATCATAAATTTCTTTCAACAGACTATCCGGTATTTTCTGATCTGAAAAAAGATGACAAGTACGACGATTTAAAAATAATTCATCAAAATTCATAAGATAAGACCTAGTTTTTAATATTTCTTGTTGCAGAAGGTAGCATTACCGTTAAGCCATCCATCTCTTTAGTAATAATAATCTGACATCCAAGACGCGAAGTTTTTGTTAATCCAAAAGCTAAATCAAGCATATCTTCTTCCTCTTCTTTCGGCTTTTTCAGTTTAGGATACCAATCATCATCTACTACCACATGGCAAGTGGAACATGCTAGCGAACCTTCACAAGCACCTTCTAGATCTATTTTATTCTTGTGAGCAACCTCCAACAGTGAAAGTCCTTCTATACCTTCGACCTCAATTTTATTGTCATTTTGATCAATAAAAAATATTTTTATCATATAATTTTTGATATTTTTCCTAATATTACTTAAATAACATATTGATGGATTGCTTGCTAGATGATTATTTTTGAAGGATTTTTAGGAAGAATCACGCGGAAAACCGGATAATATTTCAATATATTTGAGAATCCCGCGACGATTATGACGCAAAAATCGTCAAAAAGAATTATCTAACAAGCAATCCATTACAATTATATTCTTATATTCTTGACTTGGCCATCAATAAATAATATTATTTCTTATAGTTTAAAAATAATGCAAGTTAAAATTTATGTTTGCAATCGTTGAAAGTGGCGGTAAGCAATACCAAGTTGCTGAAGGTTCCCTATTAAAAGTAGAAAAGTTACCTACCCCTAAAAAAGGTAAAAAAATAGAATTTGGATCTGTACTAATGTTATCAGATGCTGATGGTAAAGTGCAGGTTGGCAAGCCAACAGTTGAAGGAGCAAAAGTTGTTGGTGAAATTGTAGCACAAGACAGACATCCAAAAATTATAGTATTTAAGAAAAAACGTCGTCACAATTACAGACGTAAAAACGGACATCGTCAGGCTTTCACATTAGTTAAAGTTGTGAGCATTAACAGTTAACAGAATTTGGAATAGAATATGGCAACGAAGAAACAAGGTGGTAGTAGTAGTAATGGTAGAGACTCCGCTGGCCGCAGACTTGGTGTCAAGAGATCTGACGGCCAATTAGTATCAGCTGGATCCATTTTGATCAGACAAAGGGGCACAAAATGGCATCCTGGAAAAGGTGTTGGTTTAGGTAGAGATCATACTATTTATGCATATTGTGACGGTTTTGTAAAATTTACAAGAGGCACCAAAAACAAAGTTTTTGTAAATATTGTACCTATTGTTTACGATCCGGAGTTATTAGAAGCTTCAGAAGCTATTACAGAAAATTAAAAGTTAGAAAGATAATATGTCGAAAAGTAAAAGAAAGCGTTTTTTAGTAAAGCTTGCAAGCTCTGAAGGTTCAGGCTATTTCAAAGTGAAGGAACGTAATCCTAAGCAAGAAAAGCTATCTTTCAGGAAATACGACCCAAAATTACGTAAGCACGTTTTATTTAAAGAAGAAAAATTAAAATAATTTATGTCAGTTGTTAAAATACGTTTAGCAAGAGGAGGGTCCAAAAAAAGACCTCACTACAAAATAGTTGTTGCCAATTCAACCGCACCTCGCGATGGATCTTTCATCGAAAAAGTTGGGTATTACAATCCCCTTTTACCAAAAGACCATGAAGAACGATTCGTCCTTAAACTAGATCGCGTTCAAGAATGGCTTAAGGTAGGAGCTCAACCAACCGATAAAGTAGCAAAGTTTATTCAAACAAAAGGTGGCCAGCTACCTGAAAAAATTCAGGTCAAAATGGATAAAAAATTAGCTCAAATTAAAGCTAAAGTAAGCACCCCTAAAAAAGAAGCTGCAACGGCTACTGCAGAATAATTTCTATTAAGGAGAATCTACATCTCCTTTTCCTAGGCCGGATTAGCTCAGTGGCCAGAGCAACCGCCTTGTAAGCGGTAGGTCATCAGTTCGACTCTGATATCCGGCACCACTTTTTATTTCTTCTATCAGATCAATTACTTACAAAAGTTGCACGCGAAGAAAGATTGCAAATAAACTGAAAGAAATTTAAGCCTTAACTTTCCTCATCACTACCAGCTTTAGCCAGAGACGATCCACCTTCTTCACCTTATCTAGAGCTGAATTATTTATCAAATTAAGTTTTGTGCAAAAAGCGCCTAAAATTCATCTTATGATACTTGCTTTCGTAAAGTTTAAATGCAACAAGACCAATCACTCTAACTTCTTGAATCGAAATTGTTGATTTTCTCCATAATTAAAAACTATTGCTCGTTCTATATTTAGATCCAAAATTTACCTGATCAAAATTACTTACTACACTATTCGTAAAAAATCAAAAAGGTCCTTCACCCATCAAAGATGTATGGTCTGCTTTAAAGATTTTTGTAGGTGGCATATCTTCATTTTGCGCATCTATGTCTACTAGGTGTGGAGATAATTTGTCACTTTGATTAGCAAGTTTTTCATCTTGGAATAAAGAAAGTTTTTCATCTTTATCAAGAAAAATTAAAATATGGCTAAATAGGTCACTATTAAGAAAAGTTAAAATATGAGTAAATAATTCTTTGCGAACAATACACGTTAAATCTTTTCCTTGCCATTTGTCAGAAAATGATTGAAATATATATTTTTCTAAATCGTGCTTGTACTTCTTTAATATACTTAATTCATCAATAATCTCCTTAAATCTCCCTGTAAACTTATTATCACCCTTCAGTTTTCCTTTTTTTTCAGGCCATGAAAATAAAACATTTAAACCTTCTAACTTATCTTGCATATCAAAGGCATTTTCAATTTTTGGTTTAGATTCATTGAGTTCTTCATAAGTTTCAATCTTTGATGGCGCCCTATCCTTTAGGCCTTCTTCTAATACGCTTAATAAATCAACACTAAGTTCAGCCGCTTTTTCTCCCTCACGATTACTAGAAATATTGAAAATATTAAATACTCCTTGTGCCAAATTTTGAGATCCATTGAACTCTATATTTACTATCCGCACAATATTATCACTTATACAATTCCATACTGAAGGAGGAGCTTCTTTTAGCTGGCCTTCATAGTGACAAAGTAACGATATAATGATATCAGCGTTACACACTTTGTCATCACTTGCATCATCGGAATATCTTAGATTATTTTGCTGCTTCGCAACAAGCGCAGATACTGCCATTTCAATAGTAGTTTTACGGTGTAAATCTTTAATATCAACATCTGCTCCGTTACTTAAAAGCCATTCTACAGCTCTAAGATCACTTTGCTTCACAGCTAAATGTAAAGGGGTTAATCCATCCACCCCTCCTGGAAGATTAATATTAGCACCATTATCCTTAAACCATTTGCATATCTCTAGACTTTGATAACTATAAAGGCTACTTTGCTTCAGGGCTAAATGTAAAGGGGTTAATCCATCCAGCTCTCCTGGAAGATTAATATTAGCCCCATTATTCTTAAGCCATTTGCATAACTCTAGACTTCGATCACAATTAGGGTTATTCATATACAGATAAAAAGAATTAGCTTTCACATAACCTCCATTATCTTTAAACAGTTGCATAAGATTCAACTCCCCTCCTCTTATCGCAAGATCCATAGGCGTCTCACCTTTATGGTCTTCTACTTGCTTTGCACCATTTTCTATAAACCATTCGGCTAGTTTGAAATAATTCTTCTTTGCAATTAGGTGCAAGGCTGTAGTACCTTTATCATTTGTCGCATTAATATTAACTCTTTCTTTCACAAGCCATTGTATTACTTCCAACAATTTATCTTCTTGATTCAAATGATTTCCTAATAATAATGAATGTATGTTAGTATTATCAAATTCATCTGCAGTAGTATAATCTATATTTTTTTCGCGCTTAAGCCATTCCATTAAAGATAAATTAGCGCATAGAGCAGCTATATGCATCATACTCGGAACTCCGTTATCTAAATACCACTCTAATATATTATATTGATCATATTTTACAGCATAATATATAGGAGATTTTTTGTAATCATAATTAAAGTCATCATGGCCCGAAAAAAGCTCATCAAAGGCTTCTTTATAATAAACGTCAGCATCAAGCTCTTTAAGTTTCTGTAAGGCCCTAAGACTACCCTCCTGAGCTGCGAAATGGGCAGGAGTAATTTGGTTATCATCATGGCTCCCCTCAGATTTAGACCGAACATTTGCGTAAATCAATCTGGGATTTGGCGCACCACTAGGTATAGTAACTTGATTTATGTCATGACCTTTGTCATAAAGCCATTGTATCACATCTGGTTGATTGTACTCTGCTGCATAGTGCATGGGTCTTTTATACACACTATTAACAATCTTTGTACTATCAATTGTTGATTTTTCTAAGGTTTTTATATCTCCCTCACTTACCGCTTGAAGAAATTTAGCTGCTTCTTCTTTTAACGCATCCTCCTTCTTTTTTTTATCTCTTCCCAGTCTAAATCTGAATCATAATAATCATCATAATCATCCATAATCACTACCTTATAATACTAACTTACTAACTGTAGTTAATATTTTAATTAAATTTGTAAGTTCAAGCAAGTTCAAAATTGTTAGTAAATTTTCGCCCCTTAAGCATAAGGGTAGCAGTACTTTCATATTATAAACAATCCCCATCACTATCTAAACCCGTCAATAAAGCATAATCCTCAGCATTCCGCGAAATACCAGTATCATCTTCAAATATACCTTCTTTAGGTCGTTTTGTTGCCCTATCACATTCTGTGTCTTCTTGTACAGGTACCACTCTTGGTATAGTTCCTAATGGAATAGTATTAAAAAAACTTTCAAGCTCATCATGATTAAGGAATGAAGATATTTTTGAACACACAGCGTTATTATTACCTTGTAATTTAAAAATAGGCGTTTTGGAACCACTCTTTCCTGATAATTCTGACCACTTATCTATATTTATTTGTATAACCTTTGAGATTGGAACTTTTATTTTTTCATTAAGATTACTTATTTTGGGCAACACTTTATCTATGGAATCATCATTTAAAATACCTTCTACTTTATTTTTCATAGCTTTGCCCCTTTTATACAAGATTTCTCCTTGATATAAACTTTCAAATAACTTATTTGTTTCTTTTCCTAATGATACTTTTGTCGACGACTTATCTTCTGTATTTAATCTTTTAATTAAAATTTTTATTTCCTTGCTCATTTTTTGGATTTCTTTATCCTCTTGATCAAGGATTTTTTCTAAACTTGTCCTTGCTTCAGGCATTGTAGATAACATTTGTTTTGCAAAGTGTTGATCTTCTAGGTTTGCTGAGTGAACAAAATTAAAGAAAATATTAGCCGCAGCAAAAACGCCATCTTTAGTTTTTAGCATCAGGTCAGTTTTTTCGATAAGTGCTTTACGTAATCTAGCAGAAGATAAGTTAACTCCAGTATCTACAAGGCTATACAAATATGCCAATACAGCAGGTTCGGGACGGTAAGAATCAGTTAGTTCTTCCACAAAAGTTAAACCCTGTCTATTTTTTTCATTTAGATCAAAGCCATACTTTATAAACTCTTGTAAAAACTTTAATTTATCTATGACTTGACCAGGCTGGTGTCTATCCATCGCATGAATAATATTCGACCTTCTACCTTTTGCAAGAGATAAATCTGCACCATTTTGTAAAAAAGCTTTTGCTGATTCAAGTGAACCTACTCTGAGAGCTTCACCTAAAGGAGTGTTTTCCCTATAATCCATATGCTCTATGGGTTTAGCGCCTTTTGCAATAAGTAAGTTGATTATTTCAAAACCATGATGTCTATTATAAGCAGCTGCATTTAAAATAGAAACTCCATGATGTTTAACATTAATATCTTCAACATAATCTATTAAAAAATTTACAACTTCGTAGCTAGAACGATTTACTGCTAGAAATAATGGCGGTTCCCCATAGCCCTGGCAATTTTGGTTTATGAATTGGGGATACTTACTTAATATGTATTTTACAGCATTAAGGTTGCTATGCTCCACCGAATAGCCAAAAGCTTTAGAATAAAATCTATTGTCTTTAGCAAAGAAAAGTTTAGCTAACATTGCATAATCTTTTTCTATAGCAAATTTTAAAGGAACGCATATACCACTGTCTTGATACTGATATTGACATAGATCAAACAAATATTTTATACCCTCTTTCCACCCTTGTTCTGCTGCATAATATAAGGCTTTGTCTATTCCAGCTGCAGCACCTTTTGCCGCAAGATGCTTAATAAGATCTAAAGAGCATAAATTAGCAGCCAAAAATAAAGGAGTATCTTTTTCAGCATTTTGAGCATTAACACAAATATTGGGTACTTCCAAGAGTATCGTTACAACTTCTAACAAACCATTTTTTATAGCTAGATGCAAAGGAGAGTTTTGATTGTTATCTAAAACATTAACATTAGCTTTTTTACTTAATAAAAAATTCACCATATTCGATTTATTCTCTTTCGAAGCTAGATGTAACGCTGTGTAACCTAAAAGATTTTGTAAATCAATATTTTCTGTATTGAAGAGTAACGCAGCGGTTTGTTCATCAGCTTCTCTACAAGCAAAATGAAAAGGTGTGTTACCGTATTCATCTCTAGCATTAATAACTTCAGTGGATGGATTAGTATCTAACAGCAGCTTTAGCACTTCTCTATTGCCCGTTAGCGCAGCAATGTGAAACGCGTTTTGACCATACTTATTCTTTTCTGCAATATTAGCTCCCTGGCTCAACAAACTTGCGGCTTCCTCTAAATCATTCCTTTTTATAGCTGCGTGCAAAGGTATGTCGTCATTTGAAATTAATAGTTGATTCATATAAAGCTTAATATTTAATTATAAATTAGATTATATGGTAATTAAAAAAGAACTTAAAATATTATCTTTATTGTATAGTTTTAACTATTTTGTTTAAATCAGCATTGATCAAATTAAAGAAATAGGTGTTGTTTAGATTGATGAAATGCAGCATTACGCCCAAAAAACAAAGAAAAAGCTGAGAACATTAACTGTAATGTTAGGCATTTCTCCCTGTTATTCCAAATCACGAAAAACGATTGAACTTGTCTGTTATTTTTTATTCGAATCTCATTTGGCTATCTTTTAGTATGCAATGCCTCTTTAATATAATATCTTTTTATTGTCTACTAGTTCTGTCAAATGAGGGGAGATTTTCCATCTTAGTTGCTCTGTAAGGTGCTATATCTAATCCGCCTCTTCTTGTGTATTTTCCATACACACTTAAGAAACTACATTCAAAAGTATTTAATAAATCATGATAAACATTTTCCACACAATGCTCATGAAAGGAGCTATGATTTCGATATGATAGCAAATATTTTAATAGCCCTTTATAATCCATTTGATATCCTTCATACTCAATATAAAGGCTTGCCCAATCAGCTTGATTAGTTACTAAGCAATTGGATTTAAATAAATTAGTGTATAGCTTCTCCTTTACCCAAGTATCATGACGAGCTAAAAAAGCAGTATCTACATCTTTTTCATAATCCATTTCTATCTCTAAGCTGTCTAAACAGATGCCGTCATATTGAAAAAATTCATATCTATCATCCAAGTTCAGTAATTCCACTTCTACTTTTGAATTAGATACCGCTGATAGATCTTTAGATATTAGTTGTGCAACCTTTTCAGCACTTTCAAAACGAGTATTATTAAAAGAATTTAAATATAGTTTTAAAGATTTGGATTCGACTAAAAATTCAGAATTTGCATCGAAAATAAACCTTCCAATTTTAACGCATGCTTTTCCTTGTAGATCAAGCCATGACACTTCATATGCATACCAAATATCAACTCCTTCAAACTTTACTCCAGGTAAATTTAATCTTTGCTGGCTGCGAGCAATTGGAAATAATATTTGCGGATCGTAAAAACTTGGTGCTGAGATTTTTTTACCTAATAAAGAAGAATCCATATAATTAATTAACTAACATAAATTTAGGAGCACTTAACCACAATAATTTTGCTTCTACTATTTTATCAGGATAAATATTTTGCACCATACGCTTATAATTACGCAGCTGCTCCTGATATTTGACTGGTATTAGATCAGGCGAATCAGGAACCTTAGTATCTGTCTTATAATCAACTATAATTACCTTATCCTCCTTGATCACTAACAAATCTATTCTGCCAAAATTATAATCCATGCTACTCGCAATAACAATCTCTGCTCTTAATTTACTTTTTAATAATTCCGAAAACTCTGGATCTCCTTGAAGCCGTTTAAGGTTATTCTTCATTTTTTCAGCATAACTTTCAGGAAGTAAATCAAAAAGATTATGAGAATTTAGCAAATCAATATTCTCGCTTTGCAATGCATCTTCTAATATTTTATGTACTAATTCACCATAAATAAGAGCATTTGAAGATTCTAATGGAGAATTTCTTTCTGAATTTATTTCAGTTTTTTCCACAACATATTCTTTGTCGACTAGAAGATTCACTAATGGCAAAGTTATGGTTTTAGATGGCTGAATCATATTATCAGGTGGAATATTTTCACTTTTATAAATAAATCTCCCTTCATCTAAACTTTCCATATCATCTAATATCGATCTAAATAGTATAGAATGCCATGCCTCTGGATCCGTTTTTGAATTAGTAGAATATCCACAAACTAACAGCCTTTCTTGCGCTCTTGTCACAGCTACGTAAAGTAGTCTTAAATATTCTTTATAAGCAAGATACGTTGATGTCTGTTTTAGGTCTTTGTAAAAACTATTATGAGCAGCTGAATTGATAGAAAAAAACGGATAATCATTTTGGTCCCAAAAAAACTTATGATCACTTCTTGGCACAGAAGTTGTATCTGGCAATATTACTATCGGCGACTGCAGACCCTTTGCCCCATGGACAGTCATGATTCTAACAACATTTTGAGTTGTTAAATCTTTAGATATCTCAATCTCATACGAACTGCACCAGGATATGAACTCCTGTAAGCTATTTGACTCTTGTTCAAATTTTATGGCAAGGCCAATTAAGTGACCTATTGAATCAGCTGCACCGTATCCGTTGTGCTTAATAAAGTTTTCCAAATTATTATATCCATAGACTAAAATATGAAAAAAATCAGCAATATTAGCACTATGGGCTAAGTTAATAATCTTATCCAATTTTTCTTGAATTTCGGGATAATTTGATCCTAAATGCAAGTGAAGTTTATCTTTACGTTTGTAAATCACTTTATGTAGTTCTGCTTCATTGAAGCCAAATAATGGCGAACGCAAAAGACAAGCAAGATTTAATTCATCATCTGGGAATAGAGCAAATTTTGCAGCTGCAAGTAGGTCTTGTACCGATAGATCATCCAGTAAAAGCATTTTATCTAATCCAGATACAGGAATTTGGAGTTTTTTTAGCTCACTTACTATCTCCTGAGCCAATTCTCCTCTTTGCCTCAGTAGAATCATAAAATCACTAAAACATACCTTTTTTCCTGTAGAAAATAGAACTTTTTGCGACTTTACTAACTCATCAATATATTTTGCTATATCTCTTGCTAACCTATTCTTTGGATCACTTTTTTCTTGTTCCTGGCAAAAAACAGGCCAAAATAATTCCTCTTGCACATCAGGTAGATATACATCCCATAATTCCACTTCCCCTCCATAAGACTGGTTATGACAACCTAATTCAAAGTTATCCACATCAAATAGTTCTTTATCTACAGTTCTTATGTGTCTAAAAATTTTATTTACAGTCTCTAAGATAATATTTGAGGAGCGGTAAGAAGTTTTCAAATTTAATACCTGATTTTTCTTTTTAGCCCTAGATAAAGCTTGCATAATTTTCTGCTTTACTTCAGCAAAATATTCATAACGTGCACCCTGAAAACTGTAAATAGATTGCTTTTCATCACCCACTACAAAGATTGATTTTTCTCTTTCATCTCCAGTATCCCCTGCTATAAAATCGCTGATAAGAGCAATTATCAAATACCATTGATGCAAGTTAGTATCTTGAGCCTCATCGACCAATATATGCTCAATCCCACCGTCAAGTTTATATAAAATCCAATCCTTAAATTCAGACTTTAAAAACAAATTCTGGGTGTAATAAATAAGATCATCATAGTCCAATACTCCTCTTTGCTTCTTATACTCATCGTATTTGTCTATGAGCATTTTAGCTAAAGAATAAAAGCTACTTGATGCATGAAAAATACTTAGAGCCTTAATTTTATCCAATCCTTCATAAACCAGGTCTTGGATAGCGAACAACGTATCTTTATCTTTTTTCTGAAAACTTAGTCTTTTTTTTCTAGAACCATCTTGCGTCAAACATATTTTTTTTAACTCTTCAAATCCCATCTCTGATCCAATTATTTTGGATGCTTTTGTACAAATATCTTCAATAATTTCTTCCTCATTGATATGAGTAATATTTAAGGTACTTTTTAAATAATCTTGGTACTTGGGTAACGTTTGACACTCGCTAAAGAAATTCTTGAACTTGATTTGAGAGGCCATAATTTCTGCAAAAAGCTCATTTAACTTACTTTCATGCATCTGGGTTAGTATTAAACTGGTTGCTTCCAAAAATTTTTTATCCTTGATCAATAGTCTTTTTATATAAGAAATAATCTGCGGTCTGCTTATTTCGTCAATAATTTTAAAATTTGGTGAGATACCCGCCTCAATCGGAAATTTTTGCAGTACTTTTTGACAAAACGAGTGGATTGTATGGATATTTAAGCTCTCTTCTTTATGTAGATAATCTTGCAGAAGGGTTTTTGCACTCTTAATGTCATCAGAAGTTAGATTTGCATAACCTAAAGCTTGCAAATCTGATCTGAGTTGCGAATCACTTGCAACAGCCCAACTACTGATTTTTTGATATATCCTTTCATGCATCTCATTTGCTGCAGCATTAGTGAAAGTAAGACAAAGGATTTTACTAGGTAAGGTACCTTTTAAAAGTAGTCGAAGGAGACGATCAGTTAAAACCTTAGTTTTACCCGTACCAGCAGATGCTCGCAGCCAAACTGATTGACTTGGATCTGCCGCTTTTTGTTGCTCTAAATTATGTGAAGACATTTTTATGAGTATTAAGATGCCCTCATCTTAACACACTTTTAAACCTGTGTTAATTAATCAATATTTAATAAACTAGTTATTTTTGAGGATTTTTTAGGCACAAGCGCGCGGAAAACCGGATAATACTTCAAACGTATTTGAGGATTTGAGCACGATTGTAACGCTAAAAATACCAAAAAGAACTAGTTTTGATTCACACCTTTTAATTTTGCAGCCTCATAGTCCGCTATCAAAGCTTCAATAATTGGATTTAAAGTTCCTTGCGCCATCACATTATCAAGATTATATACAGTCAAATTGATTCTATGATCCGTAATCCTGTTTTGTGGAAAATTGTAAGTTCTTACCTTCTCTGATCTATCACCAGAGCCAACTTGCTGCTTTCTATCATCAGATCTTGCGGTATCTCTTTTTTGCTTTTCATGAGAATATACTCTAGCTCTTAGTATTTTTAAAGCTTTTTGTTTATTTTGATGCTGAGATCTCTCATCTTGCTGAGTTACGACTATACCTGTTGGTATGTGTATTGCTCTTACGGCAGAGTCCGTAGTATTTACGTGCTGACCTCCTGCGCCAGATGCACGGCAAGTTTCAATCTTAATATCCTTATCATCAAAATCTATATCGATCTCTTCTACTTCAGGAAGTACGGCAACTGTTGCAGCAGAAGTATGTACTCGACCATTTGCTTCAGTTTTTGGTACACGTTGTACGCGATGAACGCCAGACTCAAATTGCAAGTTATAAAATGCACCAGAACCTTTAATTAATAGTACAGCCTCCTTGCACCCCCCCTTCTCTGCCGTCTGACAGTTCATTATCTCTAACTTCCAACCCTTTTTTTCAGCATATCTCTGATACATCACCATAAGATCGCCGGCAAAGATTGCCGCTTCATCTCCTCCAGTTCCTGCACGAATTTCGATTATCGCATTTTTAGCCTCATCCTCATCTTTTGGAACTAAGTATTTTTTTATCTCTTCTTCTATATTCAAAATTTTTGATTTAAGCTCTTCTATTTCATCCTCTATTAGATTTGCAAGCTCTTTGTCACTTTCTTGGTCAAGCATCTGACTTAATTCAGTAATCTGAGATTTGGTTTGTTTATATTCCTGTATTTTCTCAACTATCGGAGTAAGTTCTGCTAAATCTTGCATATTTTTGACAAAATCAGGGTCTTTAATTCCTATTGCTACCTTTGATTCTAAATTCTCTTTTTTAGCAACTAAATCATCCAAATCATCTATAAAACTCTTACTTGTCATCTATCTTTAAACCTGAATTATTCCATTGATTTTCAAATTGAGCAAGACCTGCTTCTGTCAATGGATTATCTATTAATTTTTTCATAACGCTTGCCGGCATTGTAACAACATCAACCCCCATCTTAGCAGCCTCATAAACATGGTAAACATTCCTGATTGAAGCGCCTAAAATTTTAGTCTCAATGTTTTCATAATTATCAAATACACCCCTTATATCATAAAGCAAGCTCATACCATCATAACCTATATCATCAAGTCTGCCGATAAAAGGAGATACGTAATAAGCGCCTGCTTTTGCTGCCATTAAAGCTTGATTTACAGAAAAACATAAAGTCATATTTACTTTATGACCATCGGCAGCAAAGTAATTACACGCCTTTATTCCATCCCAAGTAATTGGAAGCTTTAAGACAATATTTGACGCTAGATCTAAAATACGCCTGCCCTGATCTATCATCTGATCGTAATCCCGAGAAGTTACTTCAACACTAATTGGACCCTCAAAAATATTACACAAATTTTTAATGATCTTAGAGAAAGACTGATTTTTATGCTTTGCTACTAAGCTTGGATTTGTCGTGATACCATCAACTATGCCATAAGGCAATAAACTCTCTATTTCAGCTAAGTCAGCTGTATCTAAAAAAAATTCCATTTTTAAGCTATTTTCGTTAAAATTGCATCTAATTCCATCATATCCGCAAACAAGATTTTGATCTGTCCACCCTCACCTTTTTCTTCCAAGGTTACTTTGACGCCAAGTTTGCTAGAGAGCATTTCTTCTAGCTCCGCAAAATCTCCAATCTGCTTTTTACTAGACCTTTGAAGGCGTCCAGCTTGCTTTTTTGACTTTTGTACCAATAACTCTGTTTGACGTACACTAAGACCAGCAGATATGATTTTTTCTAACATCTCTTTTACACATCTCTCTTCAAGACCTACTAAACTTTTAGCATGCCCTGGAGAAATCTGCTTATCAATTATAGCTTGCTTTACAAAACTTGGCAATGAGTTCAAACGCAAAGTGTTTGCTATGTGACTGCGGCTTTTTCCTAACAAATTCGCAATATCTTCCTGCTTATATTTAAACTCATCTATCAAACGACCATAACCTTGTGCCTCTTCAATTGGATCCAAATTCTGGCGTTGCACATTTTCTATCAAGGCTATTTCAAATTCTTGAGCAGGATCATATTTTTTTACCATTGCCGGAATTTCATTAAGACCAGCTATTTGAGATGCACGCCATCTTCTCTCACCAGCTACAATTTGATAACGGTTATCAGAAACATTTTGCACTACAATAGGTTGAATAACACCATTTGCTCTAATGGAAAGCGCAAGCTCTTCCAGAGAATCTTGAGGTATATTCTTCCGAGGTTGCTCCTTATTAGGTACTATATGCTCCAAACGCAAATATCGAAACTCGCTGTCATTTTGATTAAAGCTTACTCCAGCTTCTCCTAGCAAAGTTGCAAGGCCCTTTCCCAGACCTTTTGTTTTACTTGTCATCATTTTTTATAATTAAATATCATATTTTTATGTTATAGTTGATTATACCTCTATCAAAGTTAAAAATAAAACTTTGTTACAATAGTTAAATTCCTAACTTAATTTAAGAATTAAATAATAAAAATCGATGACTCAATACATTTGCTCTATGCAAGGGCTATCTAAAAAAATTAATGGCAAAGAAATCATAAAAGAAACATACCTATCTTTTATACCTAAAGCAAAAATTGGTATCATCGGTCCAAATGGAGCCGGTAAATCTACCTTATTAAAAATTATAGCTCAAATTGACAAAGAGTTTGATGGCGAATTTTGGATTCAAGAAGGAGTCAAAGTTGGATACTTAGCACAAGAGCCAAAGCTTGATACTAAAAAGAATGTTTTAGAAAATGTTTTAGACGGAGTTAAAGAAGTAAAAGCTCTGCTTGACGATTTCAATCACGTTAGCGAACAATTTGCATATGTTTCTGAAGAAAAGGAAATCAATGAGCTTCTAGAGAAACAAACCAAATTACAAGACCAGATAGATGCACTTGATGCATGGGATCTGGAACGCACTGCTGATATTGCTATGCAGGCTCTTCGTTGCTCGCCTGGAGATTGGTCAGTAGATAAGTTATCAGGAGGCGAAAAGCGCAGAGTTGCATTGTG
Organism: Candidatus Phycorickettsia trachydisci; assembly: GCF_003015145.1. Taxonomy (NCBI): domain Bacteria; kingdom Pseudomonadati; phylum Pseudomonadota; class Alphaproteobacteria; order Rickettsiales; family Rickettsiaceae; genus Candidatus Phycorickettsia; species Candidatus Phycorickettsia trachydisci. Next base: position 590,237 of record NZ_CP027845.1, read on the forward strand.
CCAACTACTTCTTTCAAAGCCTGATATTTTATTATTAGACGAGCCTACGAACCACCTAGATTCAGAATCTGTATCGTGGCTTGAAAATTATTTAAAAACGTATCAGGGTATGGTTATTACAATTACCCATGATCGATATTTCCTTGATAACGTATCTGAGTGGATTTTAGAAATGGACCGTGGTTCATGCGTACCTTGGCATTGTAATTACTCAAATTGGCTTGAGAAGAAAAAGAAAAAGCTTGAACTAGAAGAAAAAGAAGAATCATCAAGACAGAAAGAATTAGCTCGCGAATTGGAATGGATCAGACAATCTCCAAAAGCCCGTCAATCAAAAAGCAAAGCAAGGATTGATAATTACCAAGAGTTACTTGCCAAACAAAAAAACAGAGTGACTGGCGCTCCTCAAATCATTATACCTAGCGGCCCGAGACTCGGAGATTTAGTAATTGAAGCAGAAAATATATCCAAAAGTTTTGAAGGAAAAGAATTACTAAAAGACTTCAGCTTTAAAGTACAACCCGGATCAATTGTAGGTATTATCGGACCTAATGGAGCTGGTAAAACAACATTGTTTAAAATGATTGCAGGACTTGAAAAACCAACTAGCGGTAAAATAAATATTGGATCTACTGTAAAAATAGGTATTATAGATCAAACTAGAGAGCATTTGGATGACAATAAAACTCTTTGGGAAGAAATATCTGGAGGCTTAGATGATATTGATGTTGGTAACGGTACCATGAAAAGCCGGGCGTATTGTGCCGCCTTTAATTTCAGAGGCCCTGATCAACAAAAGAAAATAGGACAACTATCTGGAGGTGAGCGTAATAGAGTACACATGGCAAAATTGCTTAAATCTGGAGCCAATGTTATCTTACTTGATGAGCCATCTAATGACCTTGATGTTGACACCTTAAGGGCATTAGAAGATGCTATTTTAGATTTTGTTGGTTGCGTATTTGTTATCAGCCATGATCGCTGGTTCTTAGACCGTATTGCAACACATATCATCTCTTTTGATACACCAGGGCATGCAACATGGTTCCAAGGTAATTATCAAGATTACTGTAATCATATCGGCTCAAACTCTGATGCACGAGAAGAGAAATATAAACATAAAAAATTAGTATAATAATTACATAAAATTCAGCATATTAAGTAACTATGACATACGACCAAATTTTAGCTAGAATGATTCTAGCTCTAGAAGAAAATGATATTGATAGATTTATAGAATTATCATATCAAATAGAAATTCCTGCTATTGATTCATCAACACCTGTAACACAAGTTATTAGCACATCAACACCAGTAACTATAGCAACAGGCCCTACACCATCTACACAAACAAAGTCAAACATAATCTCAAATTCCACACCACCTTTTGCGTCATCTCCACCATTTGGAGATACGAAAATCTTACACGAAGAAGTTAAAACCGATACTACTGGGGCAGATTGTAAATTTATTCCTCAATGAACCCCTTTCATTGACTTATAAAATTTGGTAATAATTGTCATTGACATCGCTTAACTATAGATGTAGCATTGTCCCCAAACAATTTAATAATTTAGAATATATGACAATACCAAGCTATTCACCCACACCCACACCTTATGAAGAAGCATTAGCAGGCGCTATATCAGAAGCATTACATGGTATATTACTTGGCACTAGTGCTTTATACAATTCTACTACAAATACGGTCAAGTCTGAATTTAATACACATACTATAAGCAATTATATTAAAAAAATGATAGACTATGGATCTGAAGGAATTGTTGGCTTAACAACAAATATTTTAACCGATCACGATATCAACAATCAATTACCGCTAGAAAAACCATTGGAGAATATCATAGGAGAAATAGCTCAAGATGGGAGTGAGATTCCAGGTAGCTAGAAATTCAACTTAAAACTAGACCATGTGGTCTAGTTTTTGCCAATAAATTTTCATTACTTAACACAGATTTAAGAAAGACTTCTTAAAACTTATTCGAAAAAAATTATTGATCTATTTCCACACTAGAAGTCTCTGTCACTGAACCTGCTCCAGCTACCGCTAAAGCTATGGAATCAGTTGTAGCCGAACCGTGACCCATTATGTCGCTCTTTAACGCTGACAATATCTTATCGTATGGTTCTTTTAATTCGCTTTCTATATTTCCGAATTTTAAATCTTTAGTAGTTGCTAAGCAGAAATTATAAAAGTTTTCTCCTTGTTCCTGAGTCGAAAGAATTTCTTTAAGCTTTGCGGTCGTATCACCTTCAGATATATTTTTCATTTTTGTAACTAATGTAGTAACCACGAACTTTTTAAAGTTGATTGTTTTTGAATCATTATAATCATGAAAGACTTTCAAAAAAGCTAAACCCAGAGCTATCTGATGTTCCATAGGCCCAGAATTCAAAATAGCATTTTGGTGTTTAATAATATAGCTACGAAACTTCCCAAAATTATGCTTTAAATCTATATCCGCCCTTTTATATACAAGTAAAGCAATAGTTTGGCCTGCATCAGGAAAAAAAGTCGCAGCTTGCAAAGGTGTATACTTCGATTGCATACATTCAGGTAAATATAATTTTCCAATTTGCAGACCATTAGCAAGAGCGTTGATATTGACTTTTGCAGTATCGATTAAGTATTCAATTATTGACAAATAATGATGTTTTGCAGCTACATGTAAAGGAGTTATTTTAGATTTATTGCCATAAATCTCTAAACTAGCTTCATACCCTTTCAATAGCTTAAGAATTGGTAAATTACCTTGTTGTACAGCTAAGTGAACAGGAGCATTTTCATTTAGATCCAACACATCAGGATTAGCATTTTTTTGTAACAAAAATTCCACCACATCTTGATGACCCTGTTTGGCAGCTAAATGTAACGCAGTCTGCTTCAATGGATTTTTGGATAAGTTAATAGACACACCTTTCACATCAACAAACCATTTAACAATATCTAAATAACCTTGTTGCGCAGCTAAATGAAAAAGATGTAGACCGTCTTTGACTTTCATGTAAGGGTATATTGGCCCATTTTTATCACCTTCAACGTCTGCACCAAACTGATCTAATAGTTGAAGCATCTTAAGATTACCCTTATCCACAGCAATACGCATCAAATTCTTAGCATTTGCTCCACTTTCTAAAAGCAATTTAGCAGCTAGTTCATTACCATTTTGTACCGCTAAATATAAAGGAGTATGTTGTTCGTAATTCTTTAAGTTTACATTCACCCCCTCTTTAATTAACCGTTCTAATTCAGAAACATCACCCAAAGTGGCAGCTTCGTGGATAGGACTAATTTTATCGTAAACTCCAAAAACGTGTGTTATTAATTTTAGCATTATTAATTCATAAAAATTGTTATATAAAAACTAAATATGGTGCTTGTAATATATCAATTTAGTAAAGTATACAATAATTTCTTAATTAAACTTTGCTTAGATTTTTTTATACCAATGGCACAAATGCTACATCACATATCTTTTCTATTCTGTATTTTTCTAGAGTTTTGGTTAACTTAACTAATATCTGCTTACCATATTGTACTTCTAAGGGTATTAAAATATGCCCTCCCACAGATAGTTGCTTGAATAAAATTTGCGGCACTTCATTTGCTGCAGCAGTAACAATAATTCTATCAAAGGGACTTTTTGTCATCCATCCTAAAAGGCTATCATCATATTTAACATACACATTTTTGTAGCCTAGCTTATTTAATAAGGTTTTAGCAGAATTTGCCAATTGTTCTATCGCCTCTAATGAATATACCTCCTTACATATCTCCCCTAATATCGCAGCTTGGTAACCTGAGCCGGTTCCAATTTCAAGGATCTTTAAATTTTCATTTAAATCCGCTTTTTCTGTCATAAGAGCTACTATATAAGGCTGAGAAATTGTTTGTCCGCATGATATGGGTAAAGCACTATCTTCATAAGCTCTGCTTTTATATTCTTCCAGGACAAATAAATGCCGCAGAATTTTATGCATGGCCCCCAGCACTAAAGGATCAGAAATACCATAGTCCTTTAGCAATTTCACCATGCTAGCTCTAAGGATTTCGTACATAAAACATTCATTATCCTCATTTTAAGGATAACACAACTATTTTAGACCTTTGAAAGATTTTTCTACGGCTTTGAAGAGTGCTTGAAATTCACACGAAAAACATTTAGATCTAGGAACTATCATAAATGCTTTAGATTTGAGCTCTTCAGTTTTATCTAATTGATGAATAATGCTTTTTAACCTACGTCTAATTTTATTACGCACAACAGCTTTACCAACTTTTTTACTAATACGAATACCGTAATAACAAAGATCATCCGCCTGTAACTCAGGGTGATATTTAAAAACTGTAGCTTTATCACAGATGATGATAAGGAAATTTGGGTTAAAAACTTTATAACCCAAACGATTTATCCTTTGAAATACCTTATTATCGTTAATAGCCTTAATCACTAAGATCCTTTTGAGAGATGATAATTAAACTCTGCACCGTAAATAAAGATAATGTTATTAACGTAGAAAAATATCATTGTAATTATAATATTTGCTAAAGAACCATAAACCAGATCTAATTGACTATAATAGGTTATATATTTTGAAAATATACGTCCACTAATTGCCCAGAGTACAACTACTAACGAAGCTCCAGGAAGTACTTCCTTAAATTTAATCTTAACATTAGGAATTATATAATAAAGAGTCGAACTACTTAGAAACAAAAATACATAAACTAATATAGAGCGCACATAAATCCAAATAAAACTCATCTTATTTAAAGCATGTATCACACTACGACTTAAATCATGATTTACGCTCATGCTCAAATTAAATAAATTATTTAAAACTATAGGTAACACCACAAGAATCATCATCCCTAAAAATAAGAAAATTACTATGAACAGAAATTGAATAATGCTAAGAGTCCTACGAAAAATATAATGAGGAGGGGAATGAATTTTATAAATACGGTTTAGTATTGTCCGAAGAGCCTCTACAAAAGAAGATGCGGTCCAAACACCACCAATAATAGCTAAAGTCATTAGCTGCTGAGGAGGCACTTTTAATAATTCTTTAACTCTAATTTTAATTATATCCCCAGGAATTAGATCAATTGCCGAAACAATAAAGCTCGTACCAAAATCAGAATAGCCAAAAAGAAATGTTAAAATAAAAAAAAAATTATGAATGGGAAAATAGAAAATAGCACTAGAAACGATAAATAACCCGCGTGCTCGATACCGTCGTGCTCAATTACATCTACCAAAGAGTTAATAAGAATCTTGGGTAATTTTTTTAATTTATACACTGCATTAATATAGATTTGGTGGAGGTGAAGGGACTCGAACCCCCAACCACCTGCTTGCAAAGCAGGTGCTCTACCTTTGAGCTACACCCCCTATTTTTTTCTTGCCTAATAAAATATCTTATTCATTTTTTATTATAAGTCAAGAAGATTTAACCTTATATCTTTGAAATCAATCATTGATGCTTATTCACAATCACCCTACTAATTAAGTTTTCACAGAAGAATATTGATCAGTTATGATACGATTTTTTTCATATCGTTGTTGAATAAAAACGCAAATAAGTATAATTGCTAAGCTTGCAATTGCTTTAGTCAAGTCCGTCTTTTGTTGAAACAGAATAGTTGATACTAAAACTCCTAATGGAATCTTGAAGTTATTCATAACCGCAAGAGTACCATCAGTAACCTTACAAGCTCCCTTATTCCATAGAAACATACACACACCAGACACAACCGTACCAAAATAAAAAATAACACCAAACTGTTTATGAGAAACTTGTGCTAAAAAGTTCCAACCACCCGAAACCGTTGTAGCTATCATAACAACAATTAAGGCTCCCAAAAGCATTAAAGCGAATACATCGCTATCTTTAACTCCTGGTAACTTTTCTTGAATCCTTTTATAAGTCACTTGTCCATATGCAAAACAAAAGTTGGCAATTTGAGCAAATGCAAAACTTTCTAATATCTTAGAATTAAACCTAAGATGATCGTTATAAATAAGTAAAATTGACAAAAACGAAGCCACCGATGTAAATAAATTGACATAAGATAACTTACCTTCGTATACCATACCAATTAAAGCTATATGGATTGGTACCATAGACAGAAATAATATCGCGTAATGAATATCTTTATCTATGTACAAATAAGCCTTAACAAAGGTTATATATGTAACACCATACTGTATTGAACCTAAAGCTACAAAACCTAGAATTAACTTCTTATTTAGCTTAGTGGTATTAATAAAAAACATAAAAATAGGTAAAGGAAATAGTATCCTTAGAAAAACAATAAAATTTGGATCTAAATTAGGTTGCGGATAATTCATCAAATTAAAGGTCAAGGACCATATGACTGATACAATAATTAAGTAGATCATAAAGTAAAATAAAATTTTATATAATCAATTATAACTAAATTTAAATAAAATTAAAGAAAATAATTTTGTGTTTAATAATTAAAGATTATTTACTAGCTCTTCGGAGCTTTTTCGTGTACAAAAACACAGACAAGTATAATCATCAAGCTGGCAATTATTTTAATCAAGTCAGCCTTTTCTTGGAAAATAAAAATGGAGACTAAAACACCTAAAGGAATTTTAAGGTTGTTCATGATCGCAAGAGTTCCAGTATTGACTATACAGGCCCCCTTATTCCATAAAAAAAGACACAAACCAGTTGAAACAAGACCTAAATATAAGATGATGCTAAACTGTTTAATGGAAATTTGCGCTAAAAAGTTCCAACCATTTGAAGAGGTTGTAGCAATTGATGTAACGATTATGGCCCCGAATATCATCAAAGCAAAGACCTCTTGATCTTGCAACCCAGGTAATTTGCTTTTGAAGTCTTTATAAGTAAGTTGACCAAACGCAAAAGATATATCAGCAATTTGCACTAAAATAAAACCCTTCAGTAAACCGGGTACAGTATTAAAATCATTATAATAAATGATACTTATAGCAAGAAAAGAAGCTGTAGATGTTAAAACATTAAGCCAAGATAGATGTTTTTGGTATAACGCATTTATTAAAGTGATGTAAAGAGGCGTCATGGCAGTAAATAATCCGACTAAATGAGCGTTAATGTAGAAAAAAGACTTAGTCCAAGATAAATACATTGCTCCATATTGAATTGCACCTAAAGCAATAAAAGTTAGTATATGCCTTTTGTTTAAATTAGATGTCTTGAGGAAAAACAGAGGTATGGGCAACGCAAATAGCGATCTTAAGAAAGCTATAAAATTTGCATCTAAATTTGCTAAATTATATTTTACGAGTCCAAAAGTGAAAGACCATATAATAGAAGCGATAATTAAATAAACCATACAATTTCAATAGGTTATTATACATATTATACATATCTTTAAAAGAAGTTAAAAGTATAATTAAAAAAAGATTTTCAATTACTGTAAGTGATTAATTCTGTACATTTAATCCATGGCCTCCAAGATTGATTATCTTCAATAGCAAAGCAAGCAGCTAACACTGATTGCACATAACTCCATTTCCTAATACGCTCTTCATCTATACCTAAATGTTCTGAGAATAACTTAATTCTTCGATTGATAATGTCTGACGCATTATACTTTAACAATTCAGGCATAGGATTACGAATAAAAGCCCCCACTTCATAAGCCACCTCTCCGACTACTCCTTTAGGATCTATTGCAATCCACTCACCTTGTTCATTTTGCAATAGATTATCATGATGCAAATCACCATGTAGTAATACGTTCTGCTCGCTAGAATTTAAAAGATCTCTAGTTATCGATTTAGCTCTATCTATATGATTCTTGAGTATAACGCTATGAGTTTTTAGAGAATTTATCCAATCTGCAATTGTGGGATACCCATCTTTGGGAGGCTTTTTTGAATGCAATTTTTTCATAACGCTTACAGCACATAAAACTGCATCTTCATCTTTGTTGGGAAAAAATGACCTCAAAGATGGAAGATAAGCATAAGATCTGAGGAGCACACCGCGTTTTTCATCTACAGCAAGTAATCGAACACAACCTAATCCGTTATAAAACTTTAATGCAGAAGCTTCTGAAATAATCTCTGATTTTAATCCAAATTTTAATATTACTTTGGATTTACTTGATTCTTGATATCCTTCTAATAAATAGCTTGTAGATGATGAACTTAAAAGCTTTAGGTTAATTAGCTGCCACTTACATGAATAGTAATCTAGTTCTTTTTGCTGTACAGCAAACATTTATACTCAAGAGGACTTTAAATCTTTGTCTACGCTAATGCGATCATCAAATACAAAGCATTTACCTGACCAAGTCATATCTTGACTACCTTTTTTGTCTTCTAAATATTGTAAAATGCCACCTTCAAGGTGATAAACTTCATCATGCCCCAAAGATTTAAGATAGGCTGTAGATTTTTCACATCTAATTCCTCCCGTACAGAACATAGCTACTTTTTTACCCCGAAGTTCATTTAAATGATCTCTGGTCCAAGAAGCAAATTGACGAAATGTACGAGTACGAGGATTAATAGCTCCTTTGAATGAGCCCATTTCAACCTCATAATTATTGCGCACATCTATAACAACTGTATCTTTATTACTAATTAATTCATCCCAATCATGAGATTTCACGTACTGACCCTTCTGTTTTGCAATATCAAGTCCATCGACGTCAAATCTCACTATCTCTTTCTTCACCTTAATCTTAAGCCTATTAAAAGGAACAAAATCGCACTTATGAACTTTGAAAATTGGATCTTTAGCACCTGTTAAGCTTAGCAGTTTATCAAAAGCAAGTTGTACATTTTGACGCTCACCAGCAAGATATCCGTTAAAACCTTCTTCAGCTAGAAGTATCGTACCTTTAATTGATTTTTTTTTACATACTAAAAGCAACTTAGGTACTAACAAATCTGGAGAATCAATCTTTACAAAGCTGTAAAAACTCCAAGTAGTTAAATCGCTATTCATACCTATCTATTAATCCAAATATGTTTACCAGCAAAAAGATATACATTTTGTCCCCAAACAGCATAAAATGAAGCATCCTTTGGAACCTTGATCTCTTTTAACAGAGATCCTTCTGGACTAATTTGATACAACTTGCCTTGAGAACTAAATACATTAATAACGTCATTAAACATTATCGGAGTTAACAAATTATAACTTTTTTTCTGTTTAGGTTCTAGCAAGTCCACAGTCCATATAACTTGCCCCGTTTTATCAGATAATCCTACAACCTGTTGAGCATTATTGTTAAACACCGTAAAATTACCTAAACGATTTAAAGATAGAACATCGTATATAGATTTTTGCCAAACTGGAGTACCCTTAGAAATATCAAGCTTTACAAATATTCCATGAACATAAGGCACAGTTATCGCATGAGAGTCGATCAACATTTGAGCTGAAGGGTTTGAGTAAAGATTTTTTGGAGCTAAAATATTACCTTCCAGAGCTGCAAAATGCCATATAAGCGAACCATCATTTTTATTTACACTTATAACATCACCCGTAATGGATGGCACTATTAACGAGTTTTTCAAAGCTATGGGCTGAGTGAAGTTATTGCTTGCAACACTTATGTTATTTTCAACACCACCAACTTGCCAATTAAGTGAAAGATTCTCCTTATCAAAAGCAAAAATTTGATTCCCTCCAACGATAACATAAACATTTTTTTCATCACATACCGCTGGATTGAAGATAATATTTGTAAGCTTTATTCTTGAAACTTCGTAACCTGTATCCTTTTCTAAAATAATCAATTCTTTGGTATTATTAGTGACGTATACCCTGTCTTTATCGACAGTTATACCCCCACTAAATATAAGATTATTTTTATTCGTTAGGCTTAAGTTTGTTTGCCATATTTTTTTATTTCCAGCTAAATCAAAACAATATGCATTATTTTGTTTATCTAAAATAAATAACTTATCATCAATTATGAATGGAGCTGTTGCAATTTCTGCCTTTATTTTAAAAGGAGATTTTCCAAATTTAAAATCAATACTTCGAACCCTTATGTTACCACTAACGTCGTTCATGAAACCAATTCCAGTCCATTTATTTACCTCAACTGATTTAGGAAATTTAGGAACAAAATTAGAAACTTCTTTACTAAGGCTAGGTGTAAAAGATGGTATTGGGTGTAATTTATTACCTTTGCTACCACAGCTGCTAATCATAATTCCAATTAACAACAAACCAAAAAGTTTATTCATCATATAACTCTAAAATAAGTATGTTTTTAACCTCATATTTTGAGGCAAAAACTACTTAATTGCAATGTCTATTTTGTATAAATAGATGTTTTAATACCTTAGGCAATGATTTCTAAAAATCTATACTACTTGGTTAAAGATTTTATTAATTTGTTCGCTCGGTTACAATGAAACTCTTAAATCAAGTGCGTCTTTATTTGTTCAGAACCTAACAATGAAGCACTTGATTGCAAGGCATCTTCGTCATTTGGTCGCTCATCTATGACAAGTTCAATCGAACTAGTCTCATCATTTGGTTTTTCACCTATCTTAGATTCATCTAAATCTGCCTTTGATTTTTCTGTATCATGAACACCTTTGATTTTATTTATAACCCAACTTGTCTTAGCACAAACAAAATCGTAAGCATTTACTATATCGACCAACCCCACAAGATCTGCGAAGAATGCACTCCAACCAAGGCAACTAGCAGAAAGACATACGATAGCATATACGGGATTAGGGATCATAATACTAATCATAAATAAGGATACAGAAGCACCAACAACACAAAATGATACACCTTGCTTCTTTTGAAATTCTGCGTATCGTTTTTGTTCCATTTCCCTATACACCTGAAGAAAGATATGTAATGCTTCTAGACCATCCAGTTCTGAATTATTTTGAATCACTTCATCTGACATAATTATATTACATTTATATTATTATCTATTACACTATTAATTTGATATTATATCATAAATAAAACAAATTTCTAAATATTTCTTGCTAAAAAGTATTCTTTTAGCAAAATAATATTAATAGAATTAAATGTTAAAAAATAGCTAGACTAAATTCAGGTAAATGTTAGTGACAAGGATTACTTCTTTAAGAGATAAAATAATGTTTGTAGCAATTATCTTCTAATATATGCTTTTCAAAATAATAAAATACTTAATTAACTATCATCTCTTTGAAGAGTAAGAAGACTAAAAAACTCCATTAAAAGATTAGTATATTCATACTTATCCATTTCTTGAATATCCTCTCTTTAAATACCTCAAACATAAGACTTTATAACATATATACCAACCTTCCCTCATTGTAGAAACTTTTCACAATGACATAATCTAATTAAACAATATTATATCCTCATAAACCACATTTATATTATTAAGAATAAATAAGTTTTGGATAAAATTAATTAAAAAAGAGCAAAATGACTTTTACTTAGCTATTGACTAGTTAAAGTCTCTTGATTAAGATATTCTCAAAAATATAAGACTATGTCTTTTTTTAAAAATTTACGAGAAGAACTGTGGCCTATTAAAAAGGAAGAAAACTTCCATTTTTACACCATGTCCGCCTTAATGTTCTGTATACTCTTCAACCAAAGCATTCTCAGGATCCTTAAAGACAGCATCCTTATAGCTGAAGTCAACGCTGAAATCACTAATTTTGTTAAAGTATATTGCGTCTCTCCTATTGCCGCCATTTTTGTGGTTATATATGCACAAATGGTCAATTCTTTGAGTTTGGAAAAGATATTTTCTTATTTGATCCTTTTTTTTCTAGCATTTTTTGTTTTATTCGCATGGGTTATATATCCAAATGTTGAATTATGGCACCTAGATCCAGCTAAAATGCAGGAGCTGGTATACCATTATCCTTACGCAAAATGGTATATTGCCATATGCGAACATTGGAGCTTTGTTGTCTTTTATGTATTTGCTGAATTTTGGCCAAATATTTTTTATATATTATTGTTTTGGCAACTAGCCAACCAAACAACCACCACAGAACAAGCAAAAAGGTTTTATATACGCTTTTCTTTACTTGGCAACACCGCAATAGTATTCGTTGGGTTCATTATTATCGCACTTTCATCAGAAACATCATGGATAAGCAAACAGTTTAGTAATGGTGATGCTAAAGTATTCTTAGTTCAAGCTTGTACCTTTCTGGTAGTCATATTTTCTTTTATATCTCTATTCTTAGTACGAATTATCTATCCACGCATTTCAAGGAACTCCAAAGTATCAAAAGCACCTAAACCAAAACTAGGTTTAAAAGAAAGCTTTTCATATATTCTTTCATCCAAATATTTATGGTTACTCGTAATTTGTTCGGCTTCTTTTGGACTAACAATGAACCTAATAGAAGCTATCTGGAAAGCGAAAATTAAAGAGCTATATCCAAACGTCAATGAGTATGCAAGATTCTTATCTTATTCCACTTTATGGACCGGAGCATCGATTATTGTTATGACAGTGATAGGCAATAATATTATCAGGTATAAAAATTGGTTTGTTTCAGCAGTTATTACACCTGTTTTAATTCTTGTTACTGGCGTTATGTTTTTTGCTCTAATAGTTTTTGAACAGCCTGTTTATTCCATAACCAGCTTATTTTTTGCCACCTCTCCTTTATTTTTAGCTGTAATGGTTGGAGCTATTCAAAACATTATAGTAAAAGGTACGAAATATTCAATATGGGATACAACACGTGAGATGCTGTATATTCCTCTTGATAGTGAATTAAAAACTAAAGGTAAAGCAGCCGTTGATCTTGTGAGTTCTAAAATTGGTAAATCTTGTAGCGGATTTGCTCAATCACTAGTTTTAACAATTTATCCAGCGGCAACAGCTATTACTATGGCACCTCTTATTATGGTATTTTTTCTAGTAGCTTCGCTTTTGTGGATATGGGCAGTGAAAGAAATATACGGAGAATACAAAAAGCTACTACCTCAACAAAACGATCTGAGCTAATAAGGCGGTTGCAGCAGTTTCTGCCCGTAATATATTATCCGATAACTTTACCGATAAAGCATGAGGAAGCTTTTGAATTTTTTGAGCTTCCTCTAAGCTAAAACCACCCTCAGGACCGATCAAAAGACCTACCCTTTCAGGCCAATTTTGAACCTTCAGCAATTTAGAATCTATCTCTTTTTCATTTGCAAAAATTAATAAGTCTAGATCTACTTTTAAAAATTCATCTAGCATAATAGGACCCGATATATTTGGTAAATCAAAACGTCCACACTGCTCTATTGCCTCTGTTGCAATTTTTTGATATCTATGTATATTTAAAGAGTGGTTTTGAGAATAACTAGTTTGTAATAAAGTAATATGCGTGACACCAAGCTGAGTTGCTTGATTTATCATTTCAGGTAATACGGAATTTTTTAGAACTGCAATACCTAAATGTAAATAAGGAGATATCTTGGATTTTTGCATAAAACTCGTAACAGTAAGATACGAATCCTTTTTATTGTGACTAAATTTAGCCACAAATTCTCCATCTTTGCTGTTAAATACCCTGATTAGTTGATTATCTTTAAGCCTTAATACTATACTTATGTAGTGCAATAGATTACTATCTAGGTTAATAATTGCGCCCTCGCAAAGATTAAATGGAATATATAAACGATAATTTTTAATAGACATATGCCCGGACTTAAAATTCAAAAACAAGATGATAACATCTTTAACAATAATTCAAAAGACAATAAGCCTCAAGAAATTGGTGGTTATAACGGACCTGAACCAACTACTTACGGAGATTGGCAGCATAACGGTAAAGTAACAGATTTTTAATGGTTCTGACCATTGACTTTAACCTTTTAATTAAATCATACTGAAATAATATTGATTGCCTTTAATGATTACCGTTACGATAGTTATAATATCAGTTTTTATACTTATAGCTTGCTTTTGTTCGGCGATTGAAACAGCTTTTACTGCCGCTTCACCCGCCAAAATTCATAAAATTAAATCTGAAGGAAATCGCTCTGCCGATATAAGCTTAGAACTAATTAAGATCAAAGAAAAAGTTATTAGCACTTGTCTTATTCTATATAGCTTGCTTAATACCGTTGCAACAACAATCGCAACGGGCTTATTTATTATGCTTTACGGTGAAGAAACGGGAACTTTGATATCTTCGATCGTAATGGCATTATCCATTATTATATTTGCGGAGGTTTTACCAAAAGCTATTGCTGTTGCAAGACCAGAAAAAATAGTCATACTATCATCCAAAATTGTAAAATGGTTTTTGTATTTGATGTACCCTATCAATCATGCTTTAGACTATTTTGTAAAAGGTTTTTGCTTTATTTTTAGAATTAACTTAAGTCAAAATATCTCACCTGTTGAAGAGGTAAAAGGAATTATTAAGCACTATCAAGTGGAAGGTGACGTACAAAAAATCGACAAGAATATGATCGATGCAGTTTTGGATATTACGCACATGTCTGTAGATGAGATTATGATTCATAGAAGCAAGATGATTACACTACAACACGATTTGCCAATCGAAGATATTATATCCCAAGCACTAGCATCAAAATATACCAAAATACCTTTATGGAAGGATGATAGTGACAACATAATTTCCGTACTTAATGTTCGCACCTTAATGCATTATTTGTATGAGGAAAAAATCCCTCCTGAAAAAATTTCTTTAAGTAAATTAACCCAAGAAGCCTGGTTTATACCCGACTCTTTATTAGTAAGTCAGATGCTTCAGAATTTTAAGCTACGTGATGATAAAGTAGCTTTTGTTGTCGATGAATATGGTGACTTGCAAGGTATGGTTACCGTCGATGATGTGGTGAAAGAAATATTAGGTAATATTCATGACATTGGCGAAAAAGACGCTGAAGGTATTAGAGAACTAGAAAATTCATATATTATAGACGGGGTCACTACAGTACGCGCAATTAACAGAGAGCTTGATTGGAATCTACCAGAAGATGATGCAAATACCATAGCTGGACTTATTATTAATCATATGGGAGCTATACCCGAAAAAGGCGAGCGATTGACAATTTTAGGACTAAATATTACAATACGCAAGAAGGTTGCTAATAAAATTTTGAGCGTGAGCGTACAAAAAGTCAGAAGCGATTCTGATGAATAATAAAATATGTCCCAAAGTATCAATCTATATAAACTAAACACAGAAGGGCTTTACAAATATCTTTGTCAGCTATTATCCAAATGCTACTCTCAAGGATATAAGACCTTGGTTAAAACAAAAGATTATAATCAGGCACAAGAGGTAGACAACAAGCTCTGGACATTTGCTCAGCAATCATTTATCCCTCATGGGCTTATAAGTGATGAATTCAAGGAATCTCAGCCAATTTTAATCACTTGGCAAGATATAGTTAAAAGCGATTTTGATACCTTGGTCCTAGTTGAGAATATAGTTGATATACCAAACTTCCAGAGAGCGATGATATTTTGTACTGAAGATACTCAGATTCAAAACATAAAAAATTTAATCAAGCAAACCATAAATTATTATACACTTAATTCAAAGGGAACTTGGGATCATCAAACCATATGAGATTAATCGAAAAAAAGAAAGTAGAAGGCAAACTTGGGATCATACATTTTATTGGTATTGGCGGCATAGGAATGAGTGGTCTTGCTATGATTATGCATGACCTTGGCTACCAAGTACAAGGATCGGACTTATCAAGTGCTCATACAAAGCTTTTAATCCAAAGAGGTATAAAAATTTTTGAAGGACACGATGCGGCTAATGTTGAAAACGTAAATTATATAGTTTTTTCTTCAGCTATTCCAAAAGATAATCCTGAATTAGTTGAAGCTATTAATAAAGGAATTGTCGTAATTCCTAGAGCTGAAATGCTAGCAGAGATTATGCGTTTTAAGACCTGCATTACCATATCTGGCTCACACGGCAAAACTTCCACTACCTCAATGACTGCTCACATGTTTGAAGCAGCCGGTGTGAAACCTACAGTGATTAACGGAGGTATCATTAGCAAAAAGGCAACGAATGCTTATACCGGTAGTAGCGATTACCTTATAGCCGAAGCAGACGAATCAGACGCCACTTTTATAAAGATACCTACAACAATTGGGGTTATTACAAATATCGATGCAGAACACTTAGATTTTTATGGATCTTTTGAAATTCTATTAGATGCCTTTAAAACATTTATTAATAACATACCTTTTTATGGTTATGTAGTTGCTTGCATAGACCAACAAATCGTACGCGATTTAGTCAAAAATGTTACCAATCGCCAAATTATTACATATTCAATCGAAAATCCTGAAGCAAATATTTACGCTTTCAATATTCAATTAGGTGACTTTTTCTCTACGTTTGATGTAAAAATTTCTAACCCGCTAAAAGGTACAGGAAATATCACAATCGAGAAAATTCATTTACCTATCCCAGGAATTCATAATGTGCTAAATTCACTTGCTGCAATTGCCATAGCTGTTGAGATGGATTTTGGCCCTAAGGTTATTCAAGGAGCTCTTAAATCATTCCAGGGAGTAAAAAGAAGGTTTACCAAGCTTGCAGACCATAAGGATAACATAGTCATCAATGATTATGCTCATCACCCAGAAGAGATATTAGCAACGCTAAAAGCAGCACGAAATCTTGCAGATATTAAAAAAGCCAAATTAATAGCTATATGCCAGCCACATAGGTATTCTAGAGTGATAAACTTATTTGATCGCTTTATCGAGTGCTTTAAAGATGCAGATTATGTTTATATCTCAGAAATCTATACAGCTGGCGAGCAAAATACCACTGGTATATCACATCATGATTTGGCTAAAGGAATAAAACATAAAAATTCTAAACCACTTGATTCATTCGACGATTTACCAGATATAACATCTAAAATAGAAGGTCCAAAGGTAATTTTATTCATGGGAGCAGGCAGCATATCTCATCACGCAGAAAGCTTTGCAAATAAACTAAAGCAATTATAGATATGGATCTAGGTATCTTTAAAGATTGTAAAGGAACTTTAAAATTTGGATATAGCCTTGCCCACCTAACATGGCTTAAAGTTGGAGGAAAAGCCGAAATTTTTTATAAACCCTCCAACCTCCAGGATCTACAAACCTTTCTTTCTGCTCTTCCTACAAATTATGAATTAAATACTATAGGAGCCGGGTCTAATTTACTTATCCGAGATAAAGGCGTAAAAGGCGCAGTTATAAAACTAGGCCCCGCCTTTAATTACGTAAGACACGAAGGAGATAGCTTGATAGCAGGAGCTGGGACTCTCAATTCTTCTCTAGTGCACTTTTGCCTTGAGCATCAAATAGGAGGGTTTGAGTTTTTAGCGGGTATTCCTGGCTCTATTGGAGGAGGTATCAGCATGAATGCAGGAGCTTATAGTAAAGAGTTTAAAGATATTATCTCATCAGTGATAGCCGTCAAACGTGATGGAAGTCTTGCAATATTTACAAATGAGCAGATGGGGTTTAAATATAGATCACATAGTATAAGCCAGCCGCTAGTATTTGCAGAGGCAAGGTTTAAAGTACCTGAGAACGCAATTGGAGTGAGTCCAGATATTATTAAAGCTAAAATAGACCAAATCAATACCACTCGAAAGCTTTCTCAGCCGATTAACCAAAAAACAGCAGGTAGTACTTTCAAAAACCCTACTCCAGAAAAAGCATGGCAACTTATCGATGAAGTTGGTATGCGAGGCTTTACTATAGGTGGAGCGCAAATTTCAGATATGCATTGCAATTTTCTAATTAATTTAGGTAACGCAACCGCAAAAGACCTTGAAGAAGTAGCAGAAGCAGCCCAAGAAAAAGTTTACAGAAAAAAAGGTATTAGGCTAGAATGGGAAGTAAAAAGACTTGGCGAAAAGTAAATTATGTATATCAAATTTCCTAATATCGACAGAATTATCTGGCATGTCGGAGGACCATTTGCAGTCTCTTGGTATTCGCTCTCATATGTTATCGGAATCATTTTAGGCTACCTATATTGTCGCCATCTCATAAATAAATACAAATTACGTATCACAAAAAATCAGTTAGACGACCTGATTAATTACCTATTAATAGCAATAGTTGGCGCCAGGTTAGGATATGTTTTAGTTTATGATCCCTTGCACTACCTATCTAACCCTATCGAAATATTAAAAATCTACGAAGGAGGATTGTCATTCCATGGCGGTTTAATTGGAGCCTTCATAGGTGCATATTTGTTCAGTCGCAATCAAAAAGTTAGCATGCTTGAAATCACCGACCTATTAGCTGCCGCCTCTCCTATTACCATCTTTTTCGCTCGCATTGCTAACTTCATCAATTGCGAATTAGTAGGACGTATTACGGATGTACCATGGGCAGTCTTATTCCCCCCTCAGTTTCTACCAAGACATCCAAGTCAAATATATGAATCTTTATCAGAGGGACTTCTTACTTTTATAGTATTAAATCTACTTATTAAAAAATATCGTTTAATCGAAAGCAAAGGAGCTATCACCGGGGCCTTTTTAATATTATACGCAATAAATCGGATTATATGTGAGTTCTTTAGAGAGCCAGACATAGGAGTCGGTTTTATTGCAGATTCTTTCACGATGGGTCAAATACTATCTTTACCGATGATCTTAGTAGGCATATTATGTCTGTTAAAAAAAAGATAGAAAATATTTTAGAGCAGCAAGAATATATCACTGTAGATGCCTTAATGTCTATTGCATTAAATGATTATTATACTTCTAAAGAAGCAGTAGGTAGCGATTTTATCACCGCTCCAGAAATATCGCAGATGTTTGGAGAGATGGTTGCATTATGGTGTTTAGATGCATGGCAAAATCAAAAAGGGTTTAATTTAACTGAATTAGGTCCTGGTACTGGGGCATTAATTTTCAATATACTTCGCACCGTTTCCAAAATTAAGCCCGAATTTATTCAGTCCTTAAAACAAATATTCTTGCTTGAGATCAATCCTTATCTTAAAAAGAAACAGCTAGAAATCCTAGCACCTTATAAAGATAAAATCAGATACATAGATAATATAGACCATATTCCTAATGGCATAGTTATTGCTAATGAATTTTTTGACGCTTTACCCATAAAGCAGTATAAAAAAATCCAAAATAGCTGGTATGAAGTTATCGTGAAAAAAGGTTTAAGATTTGATATATCTAAGACTCCTATATCTATAAATGACCATCCCAATGCTCAAGACGGAGCTATAATAGAAATATCTGATCAACAACAAAAACTAATGCAGAAGCTTTGTAAAATTAAAGGGAGCATTCTAATTATAGATTATGGTTATGATATTGAGCCCAAATTACGTCAACCCAATCAATATAAATCTACCTTGCAGTCGGTAAAAAATCATCAATACTGCGACGTCTTAGACAATTTAGGCGAAGCAGATTTAACCACTCACGTTGACTTTCACTCCTTAAAACACATTGCCCAAATCCAAAAAGCACCTTATACAGTCCATTCTCAAAAAGATTTCTTAGAATCTTATGGTATATCTTTACGCCTTCAACAACTCCTATCCCATAACCCTGAATTATCCAATATTTTACACAATCAATATAATAGGCTAATCAAAGATATGGGAGAATTATTTAAGGTTTTGACACTCAAGAACTAGTAACTTCTATTGCTTCAGCTATTGCTTGGGGTATTTCTCCAGATATTTCTCTTGATTGGGATATTTCAGATGCTTCAATGAAGTATGGCTGAGCCTGAACCGGGGCCTTATGTTCGTCTCTTATATTAGACACAACGTAATAAACACCAACTAACATATAAGAGGAGTTGATTAGTAATAATCCTGTGTTATCAAAAGTTGATGGGCTTGAATGTAGATTATTTAAGCACTCTCTCACACCTTCAGCACCTAGAATAGATAACAAAGCCCCATGTATTGTTTTTAATGTTTTAGATTCAGGTCCTTCCTTGCCTTGTATCAACTCATCTAGAAATGGACGGACACATACTAGACCGTGGCAATAAATAACAGAACGCAAACCTGGTACCAAAGATCCAAGATTATCCATAATTATATTGATTTACTATATAGCTTGTTTGTAACTCTTATTATACTTATTTTGACTAAAAAATTAAAAGAATTATTTTGTATTTTAGATATTATTTTGCACAATTTATACGCTTTCAAAAATCTATGCGATCAATGTAGTGAAATAATTGAAGAAAAGTAAAAAACTGTTTAAATTGATTATTCTAAATTTTTAGATTCTTCCCCTACATTCATAACTCCTACATCTCCCCCAGAAGAAACTCCTTCTACTGCACTTTCAGTTAGCACAACTTCGGCAACTGGAATTTCTTCAACCTCGCTTCGTATTTCTTTTATTTCCTTAGATACATAATTCATTATTTCATAGAATAAATCTTTCACCATAACTGCATTCGTTACAAGAGCAATTCCATGAGCGTGATCACCCTTACTCTCTGGTCCTTGTTTTAAAAGATTAACTATGTGATTGACCGCTGTTATAAAGCATAGTGAATTGTTAATTAATTTCATTTTCTCCAATTGAGAATATTCTTTCATTAAATTTTTTGCTTTCAATTTTGATATGCGCTTATCATAGAGTAGTGTTGTTGTATTATAAGATACAAATAAAAAAGCAGTGTTCAGATAGGTTGAAGAATCTTTTAAGGAGAGGTAAGATATCATTTAATTGCATATACGTCGTTTTTTGGCAATTATGATACCAAAATTAACTTCGTAAAACAAATTACACTAAATTGAAGGATACTTAATTAGTGATTAGTGTGCCCTAGAAAAATTTCTAGAGCTTTAATATTCAGTCATGGCGAACTTCTGCTGCCTCAGGTATTGCCCTTGCTTCTAGTAATTGAGGTATCGCTGCTGCTTCAGCAAAATGTGGTTGCGCAACAACTGGCTCGCCACAATCGCGAATTTTTAATACTCCCATAGTACTATATACTATATTCATTGATAATAATCCTATATTCTCAAAAGTTAATATGATTGATGGATTCGTTAAACACTGTTTTACACCTTCTACTCCTATGGCACAAAGCGCAGCTCCTTGTATTGTATTGAATATTTTAGATTTGTTTAAAGACTTATTTCCTAATAGCCCTCCGATAAATGGTAGCAAAACAGTTGTACCAAATGCATAAATAGCTGGATGCAAACCGGGTACATAACATTCTGTATTTTTCATAATTATACCTAAATTTATATATTGTAAAAAAGTTATTTAAGCTAATTATAATATTAATAATACTATTTTTTACTAAAACGTAAAGGATTTTTTCTGTATTTCAAATATTTTTTTATATAAATAATACTTAATATATTTTGAGAGCAGAAATCTTACCCTAACAAATTTTTCAACTTTAAAACTTGAAATCTAATAAAACATACCTATATCACATATCATAAGTAATAAGTTCATAAGTTACTTGCGCGTTTAACAAATAAATTAGGTATTTTTATGTCATTAAAACCACTATACGATAGAATTTTGGTTGAACCTATTGAACAAGAAGAAAAAACACAAGGCGGAATATTCATTCCAGATACAGCTAAAGAAAAACCAATGGAAGGCAAGGTCCTTGCTATTGGAGAAGGTTATAGATTAGAAAATGGCCAGATATCTCCTTTAAAAATTCAAATAGGAGATACCGTTGTTTATGGAAAATGGGCAGGCACGGAAATTAAATCAAATGGTAAGACTCTTTCTATTATGAAAGAATCAGACGTTTTAGCTATCAAATCAAACAATTAACTTTTAAATTATAGGATAAATTATGTCAGGAAAAGTACTTTTACTTAAACAAAGAGCTCGTGAAGCTTTAATCGAGGGCATCAGCAAAGTAGCAGATGCAGTTCAAGTTACACTTGGACCTAAAGGAAGAAATGTAGCAATTGAGCAATCCTTCGGAGCGCCAAAAATCACAAAAGATGGCGTAACAGTTGCAAAATCAATTGAATTCAAGGATAAAGCCATTAATGTTGGTGCTCAATTAATTAAATCTGCAGCAAGCAAAGCTGGTGATACAGCTGGTGATGGTACCACTACAGCAACTGTGTTGACAAGAAAAATAGTCGAAGAAGGCAATCAAAGAGTAGCTGCGAAAATGAATCCAATGGATTTAAAACGCGGTATCGATATGGCTGTAAATGAAGTGATTTCATCTCTTAAAAAACGCAGTAAACACGTAACTAATAATGAAGAAATAGCTCAAGTTGGTACAATTTCTGCTAATGGAGATGATGAAATTGGAACCAAAATTGCTGAAGCAATGGAAAAAGTAGGTAAAGAAGGTGTCATTACTGTTGAAGAAGCAAAAGGACTGAACTTCGAAGTTGATGTCGTAGAAGGTATGATGTTTGATAGGGGATACTTATCGCCTTATTTTGTAACTAATCAAGAAAAAATGGTTGCAGAGTTAGAAAATCCTTTCATTCTTTTATATGAGAAAAAATTATCAACCATTCAGCCAATCCTTCCAATTTTAGAATCTATAGTACAAACTGGCAGACCGCTATTAATTATTGCTGAAGAAGTTGAAGGAGAAGCTCTTGCTACTCTTATTGTCAACAAAATTAGAGGCGGCTTAAAAGTTGCAGCTGTAAAAGCTCCTGGATTTGGCGATAGAAGAAAAGCTATGTTAGAAGATATCTCTATTTTAACAGGTGGTATGTTAATTAGCGAAGATTTAGGTAAGAAAATCGAGAACGTTAAAATTACTGAACTAGGTAGCGCGAAAAAAGTAACTATCTCTAAGGAAAATACAACTATAGTTGATGGTATCGGTTCAAAAGGCGCTATTGAAGCTCGTTGTTTAGAAATTAAGAACCAAATCGAAAACTCTACATCTGATTATGACAAAGAAAAGCTTCAAGAACGTTTAGCTAAATTATCAGGAGGCGTTGCTGTATTGAAAGTTGGTGGTGCTACTGAAGTTGAAGTGAAGGAAAAGAAAGATAGAGTTGAAGATGCCTTGAATGCTACTAGAGCCGCTGTTGAAGAAGGTATTGTCCCAGGAGGTGGTACAGCGTTATTTTATGCAGCAAGAACTTTAGAAAATTTAAAAGGCGCAAACGAAGCTCAGCAATCTGGCATCTCCATCATTAAAGCTGCATTAGAGGCTCCACTTCGCCAGATCGTAGAAAATGCAGGTTGGGATGGCGCTGTTGTTGCTGGCAAATTGGCTGAAAGCAAAGACTTAAACCATGGTTTTGATGCTCAAAAAATGGTTTTCACAGACATGCTCAAGTCTGGTATCATCGACCCAACTAAAGTCGTACGTACTGCTTTACAAAGCGCAGCATCTGTTGCGTCTTTAGTGATCACTACTGAAGCCGCAATTGTTGAAGATGATAGTAAAAGTGACGTAAAAGGCCCAGGTGCAATGGGAGGTATGGGAGGCATGGGAGGCATGGATTTCTAACCTTTATCATGCCAATAGAAAGCCTATATTAATTGGGCTTTCTATCCTCCATCTTTATCTCTTTGGTTTAGTATGGGCCAAGGTAGCCTTAGACCCTTAGACCAAAATATATGAGAGTATAAAAACAAAATTATTTATGAAATAGTATCTCTTTATATTAGCCGATTTAACTCTTTTGCATAAAAGAGATAAGTACGATTCCCTTCATAATAATTAAAAAAGTTTTCTTTGAGACTAAAATCAAAATTGCTATTAATCAAATATTAAAAAATCAATGACTAGAGATAAAATCAACTGCCTTGAATTAGCCAAAAAATTGATGTCATTTCCTTCAATCACGCCTCAAAGCGCGGGATGCATAGAATATATAGCAAGTTTACTAAAAGAATATAGTTTTAAAACCGAGATTATCTGCGAAGGACCAGAAGGAGCCCGGGTAACTAACTTATATGCTTTTATTAATGAAGGAAAAGGACCTAACCTTTGTTTTGCAGGTCATATTGACGTCGTGCCCGTAGGAGATGAAAAAAAGTGGACAAGCCCTCCTTTTAAACCTGAAATTAGAGATGGCAAACTTTACGGTAGAGGAGCTGTTGATATGAAAGGAGCAATAGCCGCTATGATTGTTGCTGCTAGGAACTATTTAGAGCACAATGATAAGGCTCAAATCATTTTTTTGATCACTTCCGATGAAGAAGGACCTGCTATTTATGGTACTAAAGTATTATTAGAATCAATAAATCCTACCTTGGATTTTTGTATATTAGGGGAGCCTACTTATAAAGAAAGATTTGGTGATGTTGTGCAAGTTGCAAGGAGGGGTAGTGCAAGCTTTTTATTAGAAATTTACGGCAAACAAGGGCACGTAGCATATGATAACTTTATTAATCCCCACTCCTATGCGACTAAAATAGCAGCATTATTTGAAGAAATGAAGTTAGATGAAGGCAACGGGATATTACCACCATCTAAATTAAATATTACTTCATTTGACACAGATAACATGGCTACTAATATTGTACCCGACAAAACGACGATTAGATTTAATATTAGATATAACAATTTACAAAATGTAGAATTGCTAACGAAAAAATTAAATGAGTTAATCTCTCAGGTAACGCAAGATTTTACACTGGCCTTAGTAGAGCCAAGCCCCGAGCCATATATGAGCGATATAGAAGATGAATATGTAAAATTATTTGTCAAAACTGTTGAAGAATTTACTAACCAGAAGACGGAATTAACCGCTTACGGTGGAGCTTCAGATGGAAGATTTATAAGAAGAATGTGTCAAGTAGTTGAATTTGGCTTAGGAAGCAGTTCAGCTCATCAAGTAGATGAACACCTCGTTGTTAGCGAATTAGAAAATTTATCTAAATTATATGGTGAATTTTTAGTAAAATTCTTTGATACTCAATCTTAATTTAGATGTAAGCTGATATGGTGGAATAGTAGGGGCATTAGACCAAAAATCTTACTCTGAGAGGCTGGCAGGCCCAATCCCTTTTAGGCCGTTAGAAAGCTTAATTAATTAGGCTTTCTACCCCATACTTCTACCTCCAATATAAACCTGTACGTTGCTTATCAAAGATTAAGCTCTTAGTTAATAATATGCATCAAAATCCTTTGTTACAGAATCACCTAATTTTTCTGCAATAATTTCATCAACACTCGATTCAATTTTCTGATTAGATGCATCTGTTTCAATATCTGAACTTGGAGTATCAGGACTTTTAGAAGTAGCTAAGTATATCAATTCATCACCCGTTGAGTAATCGGTGTATATTTTAGCTACATTAATTTTTTCTAGTATATCTTTACTTAAGGATAATTTTAAACTTGTTGTATCTAATGACATACCAGCTTCTAAGGCCTTGTATAGTTTTGCAATTTCTTTTGACGATAAAGCAGAATCAATCAACACAAAAATCTTATTATCAGCTATCTTCAAAGAATCTAAATCCTTTGAACTTACTAACTTATCACCTATACGCCAATGAGATACATTATTTTTAATAACTCTTAAATTACGTGTTAGTGACGCATTTTCTCTTACTAATTCTCCATAATAAGCATCCCTTTCATCTCGATATATTGTAAATTCATCCCTATCTGTATCTTTTTCTAAAACTTTTTGATGCAATCCATTAAGATATTCTTCAAATTTTTTAAAATCTTCATAAGAAGATATCTTCGATATTAAATTAAAAAATTTGTAACATTTTATACCAACTTTATTAGCCTCAATAACAGTTATTTTATTGCTTGATATGATTAAATTTTTAAAGTTTTTTAATACCTCTGAATTTGCATAAAATATTGAATTAGCTTTATCGAGGTAATACATAGCTTTATTCCAATACCTAACGTCTAAAGTTTGTTGAGATAATTTTAAATAAACCTCCCATGCCAAAATATTAGGTAGTACCTCTAAGCTAAAAAAGTTGGACTTTTCTAGCATATTAAACAACTTTTGATCAGTTGGAATATTGTACAAAATATCCAAAATAGTTAAAGAATATTCTTGATCAAGTATATAACTTCTTGACTTCAGTATGCCAAGTAAATCATAAACCTCTTTCATTTTATTACAAGATGCATAAAAATAGAGAGAATGAGTTATAAATATTTGATTAATAGCTTCGTTCAGTCTAAATTCAGAAAATTCTCCTAATCTTTCTTTTATTTTTTCATATTCTTTAAAATTTTGATTACTAGGCTCTTCAAAAAGTTCATAACCTTTTTTAAAAAACCTTAAAAGCTTCATTTTTAATTCTCCTGGAATAGGCCAGTTAATCTTAAATTGATCAAGCACCTCCTTTCTTTTTAAGGGATCTAAAAATCTTAGATTTAAAACCCAGGTATGCGTATTAGTGAAAGCATCCTCAGGACTTAACTTATAACTCGCTAATAGTGAATAAATACCTTCAAGAATATTGTTACAAGCAAAGTAATATTCTGCTTTAAAATTCAAAGCATTAAAGGTAGTAAGTTTGCTTCTCATATCATCTATTCCATCAAATTCAAGATCTTCTAATAAACTGTCCATTTTAGCTACAGCTTTTTGACAATCACTAAAATGACCTTCAGTGAACAAATCCTTTGCAATACGAGTCTGGAGTCTCAATTTACAATCAACATAAATAGGACGCATCTTAATATTTTCTATAAACCACTTAAAAGTTTTATTATCTGCAAGTTGAGCGAAAAAATCTACGGTCATAACTATACTATTTCTTTTGACCATTCGTTTTGCCTCATGTGTTATGAATTTAAATCCAACTAAGTCTATTCTTTTAGTAAGAAGTTCATCAATTTCATCTGTAGATAAAGACTGGCAGGCTATAAATTTGTACATTATGTTAGCCACGTGATCAAAATCAATTAAATGATTCAGTGGAATGAACACCACCTCAGCTGGTTCTCCTAAGTATTTTTGCGCTTTTCTAGCCTTTTCCAAACATATGTCGCGAAATTCTACTTTACATGGTTTAATTAGCTCTAAAAAAGACTCAGCTTCTACATCATACTTGCCGCACAAAAAATTGAATATTTCAGTAAATCTCTCTAAGGTTATCCTTTTTGGATGACCTTCATCCGAACAATGGTTAACCATATGACATATATTCATGAGCACTATCTTGAATATCACTTTCATACTCTCTTCAGAACCCGGCTCTGATTTGAAATGTTCATATATATATTGTGCTGCTTCTAAATACTGGGGATTATGCCCAGCATGAATGAACATCAAAATTAAAACGTCACCAAAAGATCCGTCTATGTAGTAATTCTTTAATAAATTTAAATTTATAAATTTATTTCCCGGTAATTTGTCCATTTTTTATAAGATTAAAAGTTTCATAAAAACAATAATCACATATTATGAACGAAAGGATATGATATCAATAAAAAATATATTTATTACAGCAAAGATTGCCTAAAATAGATAATAAGGTCTGTTTCTTGATATAATTTGATGCAAAAATTAGTTACAGCGCCTATTGTTTTCGAGGCTTTTTGATGGAAATATAAAGCTCATCAAGTTGGGATTGCATAACTTCGGCAGGAGCATTCATTAGTAAATCTTGACCCTGTTGATTCAATGGAAATGCAATGACTTCTCTAATATTAGGCTCATCACAAAGTAGCATCACAATCCTGTCTACACCCGGAGCAATACCACCGTGAGGAGGAGCGCCATATTTGAACGCTCTAAGCATCCCCCCAAACTTTTGCTCCAACTCTTCGTTGCTATACCCCACAAGCTCAAAAGCCTTATACATGATCTCGGGCTTATGGTTTCTTATAGCGCCACTTGAAAGCTCGATACCATTACATACGATATCATACTGATGAGCTGTTAATTTTAAAAGATCTTCTTTAGATTTTGCTGATTCTAGAGCTTCTAAGCCACCTTTGGGCATAGAAAAAGGATTATGACTAAAATCTATAGCTTTCTTTTCTTCATTCCACTCATAAAATGGAAAATCAGTAATCCAGCAAAAACGATATACATCTTTTTCAATTATATCAAGCTCTTCACCTAACTTGGTCCTAATGGCGCTACTTATCTTATTAATAGAATCTTTGTCTTGACATGAAAAGAAAATAGCATCACCATTCTTTAGACCAGCGATTTGCTTTAAATTATCTTGCTCATTTTCGGATAAAAACTTTGCAACCGGCCGTTTCCCTACACCATTGTTTGGATCAAAAATAATGTAACCAAGACCGCTAGCACCTTGAGATATAGCAAATTCTCCCATTTTTTCAAAAAAACTACGAGGCTTAGAACTTGCACCTGGGGCTGGAATACCTCTCACTTCAAACCCTTTAGCTACGTTATTTTTAAAGATAGTAAAATTACTCTTAGCAAAAAAATCAGTTAAATCAGACATCTCTATAGGATTTCGCAAATCAGGCTTATCTGAGCCATATTTACGCATTGAGTCATGATAGGTAATACGCTGAAAAGGAGCTACAACTCTTGAGTCGTATTTGCCAAATTTATTAAATATTCGGCATAGCAAGTCTTCCAAACAAGTAAATACATCGTTTTCTGTCACAAAAGACATCTCAATATCTAGCTGGTAAAACTCACCTGGAGACCTATCACGTCTTGCATCTTCATCACGAAAACATGGAGCAATTTGAAAATATTTATCAAAACCAGCTACCATTAAAAGCTGTTTAAACTGCTGAGGTGCTTGAGGAAGAGCATAAAATTTACCTGGATGCATACGAGATGGCACTAGAAAATCCCTTGCACCTTCAGGGGAACTAGAGGTTAGAATTGGCGTCTGAAATTCTGTAAAACCCTTTTCTATCATTATGTCTCGCATCTCCTTAATCACATTAGAGCGAAGCATAATATTTTGATGCATCCTATCTCTTCTTAGATCTAAAAATCTATATTCTAACCTAATTTCTTCGGCTACATCTGTATCAGAAGTTACATTCAGCGGTAAAAGACGTGCTAATGACTCAATATTAATTTTGCGCGCTGCAACTTCAATTTCCCCTGTTGCTAAAGCATTATTAACAGAATCAGCATCACGCTTTTTAACAGTTCCAACAACAGTAATAACACTTTGGAGAGAGATGGAATTACACAATTCTATTAATTCTGCATTATCTATCACGATTTGTGTTACACCATAGTGATCTTTCAAATCTATAAAAATTAATTGGCCATGATCTCTTTTTCTACTGACCCATCCAGACAGCTTAACCTCTAAATTAATATTGCTTGTTCTAAGTTCCTTGCAATTGTGAGTTCTATATTGATGCATTTGTAAAATATAATTTGGTGGGATCGAGAGGAGTCGAACCTCCGACCTAGTAATTAGGAATCACTTGCTCTATCCAGCTGAGCTACGACCCCATTATTCAAGGCACTATTCTAACAATAAGCGACCCCTGACGTCAATTATTTAAATAAAAAATCTAAATTTTTGACTTAAAAACTTGATAAAACTCTTTTATGTTATAGAATGAAAAGTTATATCTGAAAATTTTTGAAAATCTGTTAGTCTGTAGAGATATATATCTAATTTTAAATGAATAAAATTAACACCCCTAAGTCTTTTGTTCTATTTTTCCTTAAAGGATTTGAAGTAAAGTACACGCTTTTAATGTTGATGATTGTGATTATTGGAATAGTTCCAAGCATTGATAGCATCATATTAAAAAATATTATAAATATTCTAGAGAGTCATGATCATAAAACATTTTCCATACTATTCAAGTGGGCAATCATTTATGCCGTTTGGAATGAAACAATAAACGTCACTTATCGTTTATATGATTATATTTATCTATGCCTTTTTCCTCAAATTAAGGGCAAAGTAATAAAATATTTTTATGATTATATTCAAAAACAAAGTCATACGTTTTTTCAACAACAACTCGCAGGCAATCTTTCCGATCGAATCTTAGAAGCAGCTCGCGCGTTTGAAGACTTTTTACATGGAGCAAGTGATAAAGTAGTGAAAAAATTAATCGGCATTATCGGAGCTTTAATCACAACATGTTACATAAATAAACTTTTCGCTGGTATCTTCTCTATCTGGATAATTATTGTCTATACAATAAGTTTTTTTGTATCACCTATAATCAAGAAATTTTCTCGTAATTTAGCAGCAAGTCGCAGCGAGATAGGAGGTAAAATTATAGATTGTATACATAATATCTTGTCTATTCGTATGTTTAACGGCTACGATCAAGAGCTGCTTTATATGGAAAAGCCTGTACAAAATTTCATCAAAAGTGATGTGGAATTACATAAAAGCATGCTAATTATCCGATATTTTTTGGGGCTTGCATCCACTGCTGCTGTATTTGGAGTGATGTACTACTTAAGCAAGCTATATACCCATAACCAAATGAGCATAGGTGATTTTATACAAGTTATGTATCTTTGTCATACTATATCTAAAGAAATATGGGAGTTAACAGAAGAAGCAGGAGATGTATTTGAGAATTATGGCGCCTTTGAGCAATCTACAAAACTTCTTGCATCATATATTGTGCAAGATGTAAAAGGTGCAAAAGATCTACAAATTAGTAAGTGTGAGATCATATTTGAAAAAGTAAGTTTTCACTATGGCACCAGCCCACTTTTTATGGATCAATCGGTTGTTATACCAGGAAAACAGAAGGTGGCATTGATTGGAAAATCGGGATCTGGTAAAACTTCTTTTATAAGCCTGATTACAAGAATGCACGACGTACATAGAGGTCAAATTTTCATTGATGGACAAGATATTTCACAAGTCACGCAACATTCTTTACGTGACTCAATAAGTTTCATTCCACAAGAGCCAACTTTATTTCAACGTAGCATAAAAGATAATATTAGATATGGTAAACCTGATGCGACGGACGAGGAAATAATAGATGCAGCTCAGAAGGCTCATATTCACGAAGCGATCATATCTATGTCAGATGGTTATGATACTATGTGTAGCGAGAAAGGACAAAACCTGTCAGGTGGCCAAAAACAGCGAATAATTATCGCAAGAGCTATATTAAAAAACGCACCTATACTAATCTTAGATGAAGCAACAAGTAGCTTAGATCCCATTACGGAAAAACTTATACGTCAATCCTTAAGTTTCTTGATGCAAGATAAAACCGTTATCTTGATAGCCCATAAACTCTCTAGCGTTGTATCCATGGATAGGATTTTGGTGTTCAAAAAAGGAAAGATAATCCAAGATGGTAAGCACGAGGAACTAATCAAGCAGGAAGGACTATATCAAAAGCTTTGGACAAGCCATACAGAGGATTTGATATTGTAGCATTTTTAGCAATTTAGCTCACTGGTTCGTATAACTTAGACTATATTTTATTATTTTATTTTTTCTTGATAACATTTATACAAACCTTTATGCTTTAATTAAGATAACTTAAAAATTAGGTGTATAATGTTCTTTCGTCGTTTTTTTGATACTAAAAAATTATCCCCTAGTTCCAAAAACTGCGTCACCTTAATAGACGAAATAATGATTTTGATAAAAAAAGAAGGACTTGAGAATTGGCTATCTAACTTAAAAGAACATACCTCAAAGACTAAAGCAAAAATCAAGGCATTAAAAAAGCAAGGAGCTGATATCAATCCCCAAGATCTTGAGACTGGTCTTACTGTACTACACTTTATTTGTGCAGGTTTATTGGAAAATAGTTTACTAAACGAGTTTGAGGCCAGCCATATAATCAATCCTCCTAATTTCCCTTTATTACATACGGCCGCAGAAAAGAATAATATCAAAGCGATTAGTTGGCTGCTAGAAAAAGGCCAAAATATTAATCTTCAAAATAGTCATGGCGACACTCCCTTGCACTGGGCAGTAAGCTCTGGAAGGTTTGAGGCGGTTGAACTACTTTTAAAAAATCATGCTGACTTCACTATTAAAAGTCAAGAAGGACACACAGCTTTGCATGATCTATTTTTACCTGAAGCAAGAGAATCAACTAGTATTTCTAGATTTTTTGAGCCCGCAGATGCGGAAGATACAGATAAGGCGAAGCTTAAAATTTTGGCACTTTTAATGTATCATGGCAGTAATGTTAACGAAGTAGATAAAAGTGGCAGTAGTGTGCTTGAACAAGCAGCATCAATCGAAGCATCTATATCCGCTGATCCTTTACAAAAAGAATTAAATAGAAAATTGATCCTATTGTTATTAAATAAACAAGATTTAAATATACCTTTATCGGTACCATTGATACACAATCTTTTAACTAGCATACCTAATATTACACAGCTATTTTCTATAAATTTTTCTGATAAAGTAAAAACCAATGCTATAAATAAAGTATGTCAAACTCTCGAAAACTGTTGCTCTCCTGAATCTACAGAAGCTACAAAATTTATTAAAGAGCATTATGACTTACGCGAAACGACTCCTACAACAGAATTAGGGGTAGAATTAATCTCATTGGTTGAAATGGAAGGGTAAACTAATAACCTTCAGTTTTAATTAATTATCACTATCCAAATTAGTAGATTGATTAAAGATTCTACAGATCCAAATGCTTTTGTGTTATTATTTTTAACAAATTCATTTTATTCATAACGTTATATTGACAACAATCCCAAAACGTATCACTATATATTGAATTTTTTGTTAAGGTGAAATGAATTCCTAAAAACTTTCCCTTCTTATTCAAACATATTGCACTTGTTGTATGACAAACCGTAGAAATGAAAACCAAACACTTTAATCTAGAAGGCTATAATCCATTGGGATATTATTTTAAAACACCTTTAGAATATGCTATTGAACTGAGAAATTTTAAAGCTATACAACTCTTAACTGCAAATTATACGGTAATCAATTATCAAAATCTAAATAATCTTATGGAGATGTCTAAACATAATCCTTATAGCTATGCGACATCTATACTTATGTCTATATTATATGGAGCTATCGCAGCTAAAAGAATGGATTTAATAGAGCTTTTATTAACAAACATACCTAAACAAGCTATAGTGCATAATAGCCCTGCACTATTGAAAATTTTTTGTGCTCAACCCAGGTTTTCTACCAATTTCTCCAATCACACAAAAAGCAACTATTTTAAATTAGAAAAAATTATCAAATTACTTTTGGATAATGGTCTGGATTTAACATCTGTAGAAACAAATACGGGTAGCAATATACTCCACATATTTTCTGAATTTGGAATATCAGGCGAAGATTATAAATTAAGTAATCAGATAGATATTAATAAGACGGATCACTTTGGTCAAACGCCTTTAATAAAGGCAGCTGAAATGAGTAATTTTAGAATTATAGAATACTTAATAAAGCAAGGAGTTGACGTAAAGTTAAAAGATTTAGGAGATAACACCGCCTTACATTTCATAGTTGCCAACAGAGCTTATCAGCCAAGGTTGGCAGCGAAAATAATAACACTCCTTTTGAATAAGGGAGCTGATCCTCATGATAAAAATATTGAAAGTCTTACGCCCGTGGACTATCTTCTGAAAGATCAATTTTCAAGAGAATGCTTTCTTGCTTTCTATATGCATGGAATAAAATTTGATTTTAAAAATGAAAAATTGCGCTGCAAATTAGCTAAAAAAATTAAGTATTTTAAAATCAAAGCTTCAAATAAAATAGAACTAGTGGAACGGCTGCTTTTTAAATTAGTTTTTTTAAAAGAATTTAGCGAAGAAGAACAACCAGAAGATGTTCAAGCAGCTAAAATTAATATAATAAATGAGTTAACCATTGAGCTTACAAAATCTCTAGACAAACTACCCAATACCAAAAAGGATCTTCGTAAACTACCTACAATGAATTTAGAACATATGGGTTTGTTGAACCCTTTACAAAACATAAATAATGTTTCTGGTGTTATAAAAGAATTGTATAAACAAATACTAAAGGAAAATATGGATAAATTTTCTGACCCAATAAAAGAACTTTATAATAAGTTACTAAGTTTTATAGACGAAATTAGTCCCAAAGTAAAAAATAGTTTAAAAAAGATAGAAAAAAGTGCTACCGATTCACTAAATCACGAACTACAACAAGATGATAATGTTATAAATTTTGAGAACCGCTTAACTCAATTATCTCCATTTGGAGAGCCTATCGCAAATCTCATCAGTTTCTTTAAAGGAGAAGATATTGAAAATTTACTCTTAGCCATCAAAAATCCTCCAAAATTAGAAAAATCTAAGCAGTGTATCGAAAAAAGCAATAAACGTATCAAGCTATCTGAAAATATAAATATAAACTATCCTAAGGCCATTTGTATCGGAGAATATTGGGGTTATGCAGAACCATCTTCAGAAATCTCAGAATTAACAAATACTAGCAATACCCCCAATTTAGAAATTCTGGGATCTAATAAATATTTTATTTATTAATCTTCTCCCTTTTTTAGTTTTTGATAGATTTAATGAAATTTATAAAATCCTCAGGCGTACTAAAATCTTTATAAACTGACGCAAAACGTACACAAGATACTAAATCAAGCTTCAATAGCTCTTGCATAAGCATTTCACCGATTTTACGGCTGGAAATTTCCTTTAATTTTGATGACTCAATTTGATTTATAGTATCGTTAATTATCTTGTCTAATTCATTGATAGGAATATTTCTCTTACGAGTAGCTGTTTGAACAGATTGCCTAATTTTATTACGATCAAAAGGCTTACGAATGCCCGATTTTTTAATTACATATAGTTCTTTAAAATATATTCTCTCAACAGTACTAAATTTATTGTGACAACTACCACAATATCTCCGACGACGCACTACTGTATGATTACTAGT